>NZ_JOHB01000046.1:0-47873 GCF_000719605.1 Streptomyces sp. NRRL S-1813 | reverse complement strand
GCCAACGGCAAGGGCAAGGTGCTCGCTGCGTTCGTCAGCAACGGCCAGTATGCGGCGCTGAACTCCGACGAGCAGGTCATCGCCTCCAAGCTCGTCAACAACGGCGGTCCGGAGATGAAGGCCGCGGCCAAAATCGCCCTGGCCGATTCCGCCGATCAGCTGCACGACTTCGTCCAGGTCGGCCAGTACATGTCCGACCGCAAGGACAAACTCGCCAGCACCCACAGCGCCCAGATGCAACGCCTGATCGCCGAAGCCTCCGGCGTAGCGGCTAAAGCCCGGCTCAACAGCTGGAAGGCGGCACAAGCCGCCGCCAAGGCCGACGATGCCAAGGATGACGCCGCCAAGGCCGCGGACGGGGCGAAGAAGTCCGCCAACCTCGCCAAACAGTACGCCGCCGACGCCGACAAGGCCGCCACCAGCGCAGAAGGCAGCGCAGCCCAGGCAGCCAACTCCGCCAAGACCGCACGCACCGCAGCCAACGCCGCCGACCGAGACGCCGCCGACGCCGAATCCTCCGCAGCCCAAGCGGAGTTCTCCGCCAACTACGCGCGCAATTCGGCCTCCCTCGCCACTTCGGCAGCCGATGACGCCCGTGCCGCCGCACTCGACGCCGGAAAGAGCGCCAAGGAAGCCAACACCCTCGCCACCCAGGCATGGACGGAGGTGAAGAAGAAGCGCGAGAGCGAGGTCGCCGAAGCACGCCGCAAGGCCGAAGAAGCCCGCAAGGAACAGGAGAAGCAGAAGGCCAAGAAGCCACACTGCGTCTCTCACACCCGTAACGAAATAGCAGGGCTCCTGCCCTGCGTCCTCGCCGGCGGCGACGTCACTCCCGTCATCGACCCCACCCTGACCGCCGTGGTATGGGAAATCACCGGCCTCAACGATCTCAGGGAGTGCATCAAAAACCCCAACTTCGGAGCCTGCACCGCCTTCGCCATCTCCGTCCTCCCCATCGGCAAGGTCAAGCTCCTCAAGAAGCTCGGCGAAGGCATAGAAGACATCGCCGAAGGCTCAAGGGTTGCGAAGGAAGCGCACGGTCACCGACCTCATCGTCACGGAACACGACAAACACTTCAACGAACTCACCATCGCCACCCCCAAGGGCAACCGCCACCTCACCGCCACCAACGAGCATCCTTTCTGGTCGCCCTCGAGGAACGCATGGACCGAAGCTGCCCTCTTGCGTCCTGGCATGACGCTGAGAACCGTCGACGGCAGCGCGGTCACAGTCAAGGGCAACCGCCCCTTCAGCCAGAACGCCAGAACGTACAACCTGACGGTCGACAACCTGCACACGTACTATGTACTCGCTGGGGAGACGCCGGTACTCGTTCACAACAGCAACTGCCCTTGGACTTCTTACCGGAAATTCGATAACGATGGCCATCCGGTGGACGGAACTCAAATTCCAACGAACGAAGCCCTCGAGGCGGCGCAGAGGTGGATCGGTCCCGGCTATTCCGAGCCCGTGAAGGGTAGTGGGCGATATGTCTCAAAGGACGGTACGCGCGTTGCCAGGCTGGGCGAACGGGATATCACGGGACAGCACGGCGGTGGTCCGCACATGAATTTTGAGCGATTGGCGCCGAATCCCAATAAGCCTGGCAAGTCGATGATTGTCGAAAATCGGCACGTCTATCTCGAATAGGGCCTGTGTGTGGGGAGTCGCTTGATGAGACATCAACGGCTCCCCGCTGCGTTACCAAAGGAAGGTGACAGTAGTAATGGATCTTGTGATTAGTGTTCCAGATTATCGAGTTGGCGAAGGGCTGCAATTCTCCTGGGACGATGGTTTTGAAATTGAATTGGAGGTCGGGTCGACGGAGGTGGTCCTTAAAGCGAACCGCGCCGGATTGACTTCACTGGCACGTCACCTGTTGACCCTTGCTCAGCAAGGAGTTCATGAAGGTTCTCATATTCATCTGACAGCGGATCAAGAGATCGAATCTCAAATCGATCTCGTTCTTGAGCGTGTGGAGAAGGGCTGATCCTCTTGTGCCCGGCAGGCCGTTGACGGCAGCGGGTGACGCAAAGATCGACGGTCCGTTCGCCGAGCATGGTGCGGTGCTCACGTGCGGTGGAGCCGAGCGTGGGTGCCGTGTTCGGCGTCGTCCCAAACGACGGAATGGACTCCGAAGCGCACGCTCCAGGGTGGTCGGCGTTGTCCGCGCTCGGCCGGCGGGTGAGCTGTTCAGAATTTCACTACTGGTTCAGGGGCGGTCCGCTTGTGCGGGCCGCCCTTGCTCCTGGCTGCCGCCCCGCTGGCGACGGTCCCGGTCCACCGGTCCGGCGAGTACGAGTCGGCGTGCACATGCATCAGCGCTGTTTCGTTTGGCGCCAGATATTCCGATGGTCCCGGTAGAGCTCCCGCAGGGCACCGGACGGTCTCTCAGGCCAGGCAATTTTCATCTGCCGCTCGCCCCAGCAGAAGGCCAGATGGCTGCGGAAGGGTACGTCCTCAAGGCTTTTAGCAGCGCGTTCGATGCGCTATCTGCCGCGGGGCACGCTAGGCGCTCTCCTCCACGGGAAGCGGGGCCGCTCCGCACCTCAACATGGCACATTGTGGCTATGGCTTCTTCCCCTTCTGCTGTCGATCTGCGTGCCGAACCGGTCGACGAGGTGCTCGACAGGGTCGAGCGGTCTTTGGACGTTCGTTTGGAGCGGGGGAGCGGGGGAGCGTGGTGCGCAAGCGTCGCTCGGTCGGCGCGCACGGACCGCGGGACTTGGGTGCGGTTGGAGCGTCGGCCTTTGGCGCGGGTCGACGGCCAGGGGTGGAACGGCACGGAGGCTGCGGCAGCGCTGGAGGGCGTCGCTATGCCGCGGTGGCTGGCCGGCGTCGCGTGGCGGGACGCGTCAGGCGAGGCTATGTGGCGGGCGGATGAGACGAACCTGCTTCCCGGCGCCCCAGTAAAGCCCGGAGGAACCCTCACCGTCGATCCGCAGCTCCCCGGGGCCTGGTGGGGGCAGCTGAACAGGTCCCTGGACGCCCTGGCCGGCCAGACCACCACCCGTATCGCGACGCCGGACACCGTCACCATCACTCAGGGCCGGGTCACACAGGAGATCACTTCGACCTTTGGCGACCTCGGCACCACCCTCGCGGACTGGCGGCCGGCCCACACGGACCTGAACTGGGCGAACGTGACGGGCCCTACGTTTTGCCTGTTCGACTGGGAGGACTGGGGCATGGCACCCAGGGGCCTGGACGCTGCCTCGCTATGGGGGAATTCTCTGGCGGCCCCCGGCCTTGCAGAACGGGTGTGGCGGGAGCGCCGCGAGGACTTGGAAAGTAGGGACGGGCTGCTGATGGCGCTGTTCTACTGCACGAAGGTCGTCGGCCGCTGGGCCGACGAGGCTGATCCCAAGCTTGCGCCAGCCCGGATCGCGGCTGAACGGATCGTGGGCGAACTTCAGGCCCATTGACGACGTGAGTGGTCGCGCAGCAGCTTTCGGTACTGGCGCACTGTCGCCTCGTTGGCATTGAGGTGCAGTGCGTCGACCAGCTCACGCAGGTGTTCTGCATCGTCCGAGCCCACCGCGACCATGGCGACGGGGGGGCAGGAGGTAGGCGGCGCGGAACGCGGCCTGCACCCGCGAGGCTCCGCGGTGCTCAGGCTGCAGGAACATACGGGCGTTTGTGACTCAGTTCACAGTAGATCCAGAACCTGCGCGCCGCACCGGGCGTCTGGCTGGTGTGAGATCACGCAGGAGAGCACTGGACGAACTGGACGAGGAACGCCTTGTCCGGCTGGTGGCCAGAGGTGACCGCGGGGCGTTCGACGAGTTGTACCGGCGCACCTCGCCGTGGCTGGCGGTGCGGTTACGCCGCCGCTGCGCGGACGAGCAGATCGTCGCCGAGGTCATGCAGGAGACCTATCTGGCGGTGTGGCGCGCGGCCGGCGCGTTCGCCGGGAGCGCGGTCGGCGGGACGGCCGTCGGGTGGCTGTGGACGATCGCGGCGCGTCGCCTCGTCGACGCGTTCCGGCGCCGTGCCCACCACGCCGAACCGCCGGTCGCCGCCGCCGAACGGGCGGTGGTGCCCGCGGCGGAGGAAGAGGCACTCGCCGGGACCGTCGGCGGCGACGTCGGCGACGCCCTGCGGCGGCTGGCGCCGGAACTCCGAGAAGTGCTACGGGCCACCGTGCTCGACGGGCTCTCCATCCGGGAGACCGCCGTCCTGCTCAGACTGCCCGAAGGCACGGTCAAGACCCGCGCCCGCCGGGCCCGGATCGCGATGCGGGAGGCGCTGACATGAGCGGGGAACACGCGTCGAGGCAGTTGATCGACGACTACGCACGTGGTGACGCGACGATGGCCGCGGACACGGTATGGGCGATGGAGGCCCATCTGGAGACCTGCGCGTTGTGCCGGAGCCACCTGGCGGCCTGTGTGGCCACCGAGGCGCCCGGCATCGCCGCGCTCGTCGACACCGTCCGGGCCGGTCTGGAACCGCAGTTGGACGCGGCCGTCAGGGCGCCCTCGCGGCGACACCGCCCGAGGCGGGTCGCTGCCTGGCTGGCGCCGGTCATGGCCCCGTGGTTGGTCATGACCGTCCTCGTCACCCTGATGGCGCTGCTGTTGGACGCAGTGACGCGGCCCATGTTCCTCGGCGGCGTCTCTCCCGTGGTGGCGATCGCACCCGTGCTGCCGCTGTGCGGTGTCGCCGCATCGTGGTCGCGCGGCCTGGACCCGGCGCACGAACTGACGGCCTCGACCGCCCGAGCCGGCCTGCCCCTGCTCCTCCGGCGCACCGCGGCGGTTCTCGTGGTGGTCCTGCCCGCGCTCGTGGTGGAGGGATGGCTGACCGGAACGATGTCGGCCGCGCAGTGGCTGCTGCCCTCCCTGGCCTTCACCTCCACCGCCCTGGCGCTGGGCAGCGTGGTCGGCGTGACCCGCGCCGCCACCGGGCTGGTGGGCGCCTGGGGCGTCGTCGTGGTACTCGCGTGGGCCACCGACCACGGCCCCGTGGACCTGGAGCGTGTCCTACAGCCGGACCAACTGCCCGCGTGGGGGCTGTTCTTGGCACTCGGCATCGGCGCCGTGATCGCCCGCAGAAACGCGTACTCAACGCTGTGAAACCATCGTCGACCCTCGCAAGGGACTACCGCATGACGCCCACCACGAGCGCGGCCGACACCGCGCCGAAAACCTACGCCTGGCAGATCCGGGCCAGTGGCCTGAGAGTACGCGTCGGACGGAAGAAGATGGCCGTCGACGGGCTCGACCTCTCCCTGGGCATCGGCACCCACGGCCTCCTGGGGCCCAACGGCGCGGGAAAGACCACCCTGATCCGGGCGCTGGCCACCGTGCTGCGCCCCACCGAGGGCGAACTGGAGATGCTCGGCACCTCCCTGGGCAGGATGGTCGACCACCGGGCCCTGCGTCGCCGGATCGGCTACCTGCCGCAGGACTTCGGCTACTACAAGCGCTTCACGGTGCGCGAGTTCGTCGAGTACATGGCCTGGTTGAAGGAGGTCCCGAAGGCGGACGTCCCTGCGGCCGTCCAGCGGGCCGTGGAACGGGTGGGCCTGGCGGACCGCGCCGACCATCGGATGAAGACCCTGTCCGGCGGCATGGTGCGGCGGGCCGGCATCGCCCAGGCCATCGTCAACGACCCCGCGGTGCTGCTGCTGGACGAGCCGACGGCCGGCCTGGACCCGGCGCAGCGACTGCGCTTTCGCGAGCTGCTCCAGGAACTGGGCCGCGACACCTGTGTGGTCGTCTCCACCCACCTGGTCGAGGACGTCGCGGCCGCCTGCTCCGACGTGGTGCTCTTCGCCGACGGCCGCCTCGTCTTCCAGGGCACGCCGGAGGACCTGGCCGCGGCGGGCAGCACCGATTTCCCGGGCGACAGCCCCCTGGAGCGCGGCTACTCGGCGCTGCTCCGCAACTCCGGGCAGCGGGGAGGCGCCTGGTGACCGGACGTGTTCTGCGCATCGAGCTGAAGCGCTCCGTCGCCCCGTGGCCCGGCATCGTCGTCCTGGGCGGCAGCCTTGCGATCTTCTGTCTGTACGACGGGCTCTGGTGGAGGGGCACCGCGGGGTGGACGGCCCAGTGGACCTCCATGGCCCTGTGGACCCGGTCCCTGCTGACCTTCTTGTGGCCGCTCGCGGTGGGCACGGGAGCGGTGTACGGGCTGCGCGAGCCCCGCTTGCGGATGGCCGAACTGCTGACGACCGTGCCGCGACCGGCCTGGCGCCGTGCGGCGCTGCCGGCCGGTGCGATGGCGCTCGCGCTGGCGTCGGGCTTCGGCCTCCTGGTCCTCGTGGGCGGGGTCCAGGTGGCCCTCGGCCGGACCACCTACACGCCGCTCGATTGGCTGCCGATCTCACTCGTGGCGGCGCTGGCCCTCGTCGCGGGGGCCGTGTTCGGCATGGGCGTCGCGCGAGCCCTGCCCTCCGTGCTCACCCCGCCGGGCCTGGTCTTGTTCTTCCTCATGCTGACGGCCCTTCTACAGCAGAACAGTGACGAGACACTGCCGTCGAGCATCGCGCCGAACCGGCTCGCCCAGCTGCTCCCGGTGACCGCGGAGCCGCGGGAGATGCTGCTGACCCTGTCCGGCTCCGTACACCTCGGTCAGACGCTCTGGCTGCTCGGCCTGCTCGCCACCGGCTTCGCACTGCTGTCGACCGTGACCCGCCGGGCCCGGCTGCTCGCGGTGATCCCCGTCCTGGCCGGTGCGGCCCTGGCCCTGCTGGTCCTCCCGGCCGCTGCACGCGACACCTACGTCGTCGACAAGGCCGCCGCCGCCCTGGTCTGCGACGGACAGGTGTGCGTGACGCAGGCAAACCGCTCACGCCTGCCCGAGCTCGCACGGCGCGGCAAGGAGGCGCTGCGCGTGCTGCACGAGGTCCTGGGCGACAAGGCGCCGAACGCGGTGCGGGAGGACACCAGGCTGCGCGCGATCGCCGACAAACGCGAACCCTCCGGCGACGTGGTGCTGGTCGACTTCGACGACCGGCTGCTCGCCGATGCGACAGGTGAGAAACTGACCCGCGCGCTGATCGCCCAGGGTCTGGCACCCAGCTGCTACGGGAACAATGACCGGGAGGGCGGGGGGCAAGGCAACCTCCCTGTCCAGAGCGTAGCCGTGAGCTGGGCCCTGCACGATTCCCGGCTCCAACCGCTGGCGGAGAGGGACAGCGACGCGTACTTGCGCACGATCTGGCCGGACGCTGACGTCGCCTGGCAGAGGCTGACGGCGCTGTCACCGGCCGAGCAGCGCTCGCGGATCGCCGAACTGCACACCGCCGGCCTCTCCTGCGCGGCGGACAACCAGCTTGCGGTGCTGGCGGGGAAGGCGACGCGATGAGGTGGCTGATCCTGCACGCCCGTTCACGGCAGGTGCCCGCCTCGGCCGCCGCGGTCGCGCTCGTCGCGCTGGCGGTGTGGGCCCTCCACCGCCCAGGACCGGTGGATCAGGCGATGGCGGCCCTGGTCCTCACCGCGAACGTGGCGGCAGCTTCCGTCGGGCTCGGCGGGTGGGACGTCGTGCTGGAGAGGACGGCCGCGATCCGGTGGATGCCCCGCCGAGCGGCGCACGTGCTGCTGGCCGGCGCGTGCGCCGGTGCGGCGCTGCTGACGGTCCAGGCGGCGGGAGTGAAGCTCGCCCCCGCCGAGGTCGTCGTCCGGGACAGCGCGGGCCTGGTCGGCCTGGCCGCGCTCGGGGCGGCGCTGTGCGGGGCACAGTTCGCATGGACCCTGCCGACCGGCTGGCTCGCGTTCACCCTCTTCGGACCGCCTCCGGGCGGCACCGCGGGAGACGTGGTCATGTGGATGATCTATTCCCCCGCCACGACGGCGTCCACCGGGACCGCGTGGGCCCTGTTCGCGAGCGGCACCGTGGTGTACGCCATCGCAGGACCAAGACGGTAACGGACACGCCCCGCGTCGAGCGCTTCAGCCGGCGAAGCTCGCCGACTGAAGCGCTCAGTCACCGCGACGACGCCCGGGCACCGCGCAACCGCCGCCCCGGGTCAGGGGCGGCGGGTCCGTGCCCGTGCCTCAGGGGTGCTGCGGAATCTCGTCCTTCAGTGCCGCCCTGATCTGCTCCCGCAGCTCCGGGCTGTCCGTGTGGCCGTGGGACGGAGACGGCGTGCTCGCTGGCGGCGCGGACCACTTCCTCCTCCTCGCCGGCGATGACGAGGTGCAGTTCATCTCGCTCGGGTAGTCCCGGCAGTCGACCTTCTTCCGCATGGTGCACCTCCTCCTCTCCCAGTGTCGGCCGGTCGCCGCCCCCGGTCGTATACGGCGAATCCGGTATGGCGCGCGGGGTGGCCGGACTGCTGCAGTGAGAGGGGCGAGGAGGTGAGGGCCATGGCGACATCCGCCGAGGTCACCTCGGGCGCGGCCCCGGGCCAGGACCGGGTGCAGGAGTTCCTGGAGAGAGTGATCATCGACGCCGGTGCCGCGGTCGCGGGTCTGTGCACCTCGCTCGGCGACCGGCTGGGCCTGTACACGGCCATGGCCGGTGCCGGTCCGCTGGTCGCATGCACCCTCGCCGTCCTTGCCCACACGCCGACCAGACAGCCCCAAGGCGCTGCGCTCCGTGTGCTCGGCGAGGCCATCCTCGGCTTGGCGAAAGCGCCTCCCGAGAAGTCTTCCACCTGGTCGGATCCGAGTTCCAAGCTGCGTAATAGGGGCATCCGTGAGGCCTGACGGCATAGTGGACCGGGATTTCCTGGTTTTCGTACGATCCTCGGTCCCAGGCGCACGGCCCCACCCCTGCGACCTTTCAGCTCGATAGATCACCGCTGATGCAACAGGCCGGACGGCGTAGCTGGGCACGCCGGGCAGTCCCTCTATACGGAACGCACCTGCTGACAGCCGGAGTCGGGGTTCTACATGTGGTCCTGTGTTTCGTCGGGCTCGGGCGTGACGGTGGGCTCGATGCTGGGGCCGCGGTACTCGGGGTGGGCGCGGTCCATGGCGTCGGCAACATGCAGCGGGAACGGGTGGCGGGTGCGCGCGTCCCAGGCCAGGGACTGGTGGCACAACTGGGCGGCGAGAGCGGCGAGGTGTTGTGGGTCCCTCTCTCCGGCGTGGGGGACGGCGTTCTGGGCGGCGGTGGAGCTGTGCCAGTCCTTGCGTTGAAGGAGGAACGCAGGTGCCCGCCGGCCGGGCGTAAGGGCTGCTGTCGGCCCCGGGATGTCCAAGGTCGACAATGCGGTCGGTGGACAGCGAGCCAGGAATTCTCGTCAAGGAAACCGTAGGAGAACGGCGCGGGACTCGTGGTTCAGTCGTCCTGCAAGTGACCGCAGAAGTCGTGCTCGTACGTCGGCCCTCCGGTCGCTTTCGGCTGCGTCGTCCGGCTCCGGGGTCGCGTGTGAAATGTCGTCGGGTGTTGCGTCGGCGTTGGCCAGCAGTGCCTCGTCGATCATCTTGCTGGAGCGGAGGACGACAGAGTCCGCCGGCTCTTGCGGCCAGACAGCAATGAGGTAGTCCTCGACAGGCTCTTCGCTGACCCCGTCCGGGTTGATCGAACGCCCCGATGCGTGGACGCACATTCGATACCAGCCCGGTCCTTGGGGGTTGAGCGCGAGAAGGTCATCGGGCGTGATGTCGTAACCGGAGTTGATGCGCAGATCGCCGGCAACCGACCGCACGCTGACCTCTACGATCTCTTCCCAGTCGGCCGCCTCAACGGACGGTGCGGCATCGAGGCACTGAGCCTTCACACGCACATGGCCGGTGTTGGTGCCGGTGAGGATCCACGCTCCGTGGTCCATCGGAGCGGCGAGGCCGGTCGACCATCGAACCGTTTCCATGGGCACCTGGGCGTCGTCCGAGATGCCGAAGATGCCTTCATTGACGAACATGACAGACGATGTGGTCACGTGTATGAGGCTACCCGGGAGCAGGAACGGAGGAGGCACTACGGAGAATCCCGCAGCGCCCCCTCCATGAGCGGTCAGTCGCCGATCAACACCCGGTAGGGATCTCCGTCCAGCATCCGCTCGGCCTTGTAGAAGCTGCTGTTCATGCCGCCCTGGTAGTTCTGATCGGAAACACTGATCATGCAGGCGCTTGCCCCCTTCGCCCCCGTGCGTGAGGGCACTGTGGGTATGGAGCACCCCGGGAAGGTACGACACTGACCGCCGGCGGACAGGCCCTCCTTCGACGTGGCCACGGGGTACTCGTCACAGCTCTTCCCCTGAGGCCGTGACTCGTCCCTGGGACAGGCCAGGTCTCGGTTGCGTTTCATGGTGGCCGCGTTCGTCGTCCGGGGCAGGGGACTTTTGAAGGTAGCTCCCGGCAGACCGGAGCCCAGGCCACGGCAGGGGCATCCGCGGCCGCCATGCTGCTCGGCGTGGGCCTCGGCTTCGTCGCCGCCACCACGTACGCCCTCTACGCCTGGGCCGCGCACCGTCTCATCACCGGCGGGGTTCCCTCCCGTGCGGCGATGGGCGCCGTCTTCGGGCTCGGTGGCCTGCTCCTGCTGCCGGTCCTCCTGGCCACCGGAGCCCCGCTCGTCGGCTCGTGGCCGAACGCGGCCGTCGCGACCTACATGGCGGTGGTCCCAATGTTCGCGGGCTACGCCCTGTTCGGCTGGGGACTCGCACACCTGCCCGCCAGCACCGCCACTACCCTGTCTCTGCTCGAACCGGCCGTCGCGGCCGTACTCGCCGTCCTCGTCGTCGGTGAACGCCTCCCGGCCGCCGGTTGGACCGGCATCACCCTCGTCGTCGCATGCCTCGCCGTTCTCACGAGTCCCTGGCCCACCACCCGCCGCCGAAAGCAGCAGGCCCGGGGCCCAGAGACGGCAGACGAATCCAACGACGCGATGCAGGGTCATCTGGTGCGTCCCGGAGCTGCCTAGAGCTCTCAGCCGGGCCAACTCGAACGCTCACGGGCCAACATGGCGCTCAACTGGCTGGAAGGGAGTCGCGCCGACGGAGGAATCGATGTCATGACGGTGCGCTCTGAGCGCTGGCCGGCCGCGTTCAGCTTGGCGAGCAGGACCTGTTGCGGCCGGTCGATGACGCCTGCTTTCTGCCACCGGTCCAGGCGGCGCCAGCAGGTCTGTCCCGATCCGAATGTCAGCCCCGCCGCACAGGACAGGAGTTGCCGGGCTATGTCGTTGTACAGGACGATACGGGATGCCCTGGAGGTCTAGCCGGTCCGCCACCGGCTGTGGCCCCGGCGATCGCTCCAGCCGTGGCGGCAACAACAGCTCGGTCGGCGCCCACAACTTATCGTCCACGATCCACGGTCGATTTCCCGCACCATCACGAACGGCCGAATCGTCACACCGGGCATGGTCAACCAGGACGTTTCAGCAAGATCGTGTTACGAGCTCATAGGAGCTGTGCTAAGCGAGCCTGGAGGCCGCGGCCCAGGCCGCGGGGTACGGCGGCACGCTTGTCGGCGCCTACCTGAACCACTCCCGACCCGAACAGACCACGGCGAGCGGTGTTCCTGGCCGCGCTCTGGGGGAGGCGGAACACAGGGATGTTTTCGGCAGAGTGAATGAGAGCCACTCGGACAGTGAGATCGGGACCTACTGTTTGGGCATCGAAGTTGAGAGCCGCCTGTCCCAACCGGGTGCGACATGCCGCTTTTGGCGTAATGGGCTCGTTGGGCTGGCCGGGCGCGTCACTCTGTGCGGGTTGATCACGGTCGGTCAGGAACCCGTGTGTACAGATCGCGTAGGTGGCTCTTCGCGCGGATGTGCAAGGTGAGCCGGGTCGGCACCAAGCCCCCGAGGCCCAAGGCCGCCGCCTGGTGAGCGGTCCCTTGGAGGGACCGCCCCGTAGGCGAAACCGGCTCTGCTGTGGCGAAAGGGAGCGGCTGTGGCGGACGGTGGGCGCTGGCCTGACAAGGCCATGGTGGATCGGTCGGAAGGGTTCGGCGAGCGGCTGCTCGGGGTGCTGCTGGACCGGGCGCACGAGATGCCGCCGCAGCTGATCGCCCCGCTGATCGCGGAAGAGGTGGCCAGAGTCGGTGGCCACGACGTCTCGATCCTCCTGCAGGACTACGGCCAGCGGGTGCTGGTGCCGCTGCCGGGTAGGCGGCTGACCGTCGGCGAGCCCGAGCCGATCGGTGACTCGCACGCCGGCACGGCTTTCCTCTACGCGACCCCTGTGGAGGTACCGCAGGCCGACGGCGTCCGGATGTACCTGCCGTTGCTGGACGGCAGCGACCAGGTGGGAGTGATGGCCCTCACCCTGGCCACCGCCGATGACGATGACCGGCGGCTGCTACGCAGACTCGCCGGCCTGGTCGCCGACATGCTGGTCACCAAGCACAGCTACACCGACCGGTTCTTCCTCGCCCGGCGCCGCGAACCGATGAGCGTGGCCGCGGAAATCCAGTGGTCTCTGCTGCCGCCAGTGGCGATGTCCACCCCGCAGGTCGCGGTGGCCGGAATCCTCGAACCCGCCTACAACGTCGCCGGAGACAGCTTCGACTACGCCCTCAACGACGACATCCTGCACGTGGCGACCATCGACGCGATGGGCCACGGCCTGGACGCCGCCACCATGGCGACCGTCGCCATCGGCGCTTACCGTCATGCCAGACGCGCCGACATCGGCCTGTCCGAGATCTACGCCTTCATGGACCAGGCCATCTCCGACCAGTTCGGACCCGACCACTTCGTCACCGCGCAGATGATGCGCCTGAACGTCGCAACCGGCCACCTGCAACGGGTCAATGCGGGCCACCCGGCACCGCTGCTGATCCGCGACCACCAGGTCGTCCGGCAACTGGAGAGTGCGACCACCTTGCCGGTCGGCTTCGGCGGTGAACAGCCCCGGATCAGTGAGCAGACCCTTCAGCGCGGCGACCGGGTGCTGTGCTTCACCGACGGCCTGATCGAGGAGCACGAAGCCGGCGGGGAGCAGTTCGGCGTGGAGCAACTCATCGACTGGGTCAACAGCATCGAGCGCGCCGAGAAGGGAGTGCGGGCGGTGGTGCGCTCTCTCTCCCACGCCTTGATGGAGGAACGGGGCGGCACAACCAGCGACGACGCAACTCTCTTCCTCATCGAGTGGCGCGGGGGCGGAGCCGACCACCTCGCCATCCTGGACTGAGCCGAAGCTCAAGACACTTCGCCCCGCCGCAGCCGAGCGCCGCACCACAATTGAACGAAGTCCACGGCACGCACCTCCCGCTTCCCAGCCACGGCGTTCTTCTCACCACGGACCGCCATTGGCACTCCCTGACCGAGGCCACACGTGACGCCGGGCCCCTCACGATCCATGCCAGTCCGGGACGTGTCCGGAGCAACGGGCTCCGGACACGTCAGGACCGGGAGAGGCGCAAGTCGATCCAGGGGATGCTGTCGCCGGGCAGCAGGTATCGCTCGGTTTCGACGAACCCGTGCTTGCGTGCGAACCGCAGACCGTCCTCGTTGGAGGACAGGACGACAGTCTCGATCACTTCGGCGCCGAGTTCCTGCGCCCGTTTGCGCCCGCGCGCATAGAGTTCCTCGCCAAAGCCCTGACCACGGTGAGCGGCGAGTACTCGGGCGATCACCGTGGCCGTCTGGGTTTCGTCCGTAGGCGGGCGCACCGTGCTGCACCCGATGAGGACGTCACCGACATACGCGACCTCCAAGTGGTGGCGCTGTGCACGTTCCCCCACCTCATCCAGCGAAAGGAGGTGGGTAGGGATGATCACGTTGTGGACCTGCTGCCAGTCCTTGAGGGTGGCGTCGCCGTCCGGCTGCTGGATACGAAGATCAGACATCGCAGCAGGAGACCCGAGTCCACCTCGGACGTCAACTCTGTTTGCCACGCCAGACTCACCCAGGAACTCACCTCCGCCGTCGAGCAGTACGCCCCGGCCGGCGAACGCCTCACCGAACTGCGCCGGATCACCGAGGAACTGTTCACCCACGCCGACACCCACGCCAGTTGCGACCCTGCCCGCGGACACCACGACCCTCCGCCGGGTGCGTTCTCCGTGCGGGGGGATCGCCTTCGCGCGGGCGGCACGGTCGGCCTGGAACGGGGGAAGTCGGACGTCGTCGTCGACACCTGGGCCGGCGCGCCGTCCGCCGTGCGGGACGCTGCCCGGCTGTTGGCCGACCGGACGGAACGTTACGTCTATGTCTCCAGCCGCTCGGTCTACCGTCACCCGGCGCCCGCCGGACTCTCCGAGATAAGCCCCGTGGTCGACGACGCCTCGCCGGACGACGGTGAGGTCGGGTACCCGCAGGCCAAACGGGGCTGGGAGCTGGCGGTGGAGGACGTGTTCGGGGACCGGTCCCTGCTGGTGCGTGCCGGACTGATCCTCGGCCCACGGGAAAACGTGGGACGGCTGCCGTGGTGGCTGTCGCGGATCGCACGCGGCGGGCCGGTGCCGGCGCCCGGTCCCTGGCACCTGCCGTTGCAGTACATCGACGCCCGCGACCTCGCCGGCTGGACCCTGGACGCCGCCAAACGCGGACTCGACGGCCCCTACAACCTGGTGAGCCCGCCGGGACACACCAGGTCGTGCGAGCTGCTGGAGGCCTGCGTGCGTGTCACCGGTGCCCGTGCCGAACTGCTCTGGGCCGACCCGGACGCGGTGCTCGCCGCCGACATCCAGCCGTGGACCGAGCTGCCCATCTGGCTGCCGCCAGGGGAAAGCCACCGGGCCCTGCACCAACCGGACGTCTCCAGAGCCGTCGCCACCGGGCTGCGGTGCCGCCCGGTAACCGAAACGGTGGCCGACACCTGGACGTGGATGCGGGACCGGGGCGGCCGGGTGCCCCAGCGCCCCGGCCACTCCCCGGTCGGGCTCCCCCCGGAGAAGGAGGCGCGGCTACTGCGGGTTCTCGGCCGGTGACCACACCACCGGAGGCCTCCCCGTGCCACCTGGACGGGGAGGCCTCCGGCTCAGCGGGCCGGCGACGGCCGGGGCAGCCCTGGCGCCAGGCCGCCGCCATGACCGCAGATCGTGCCACCACGCCCATGATCAGGTGATGATGGCTCGGTTTCGCCGTCACGATCAATCATGCTTACCCGTGGTGAATGGCCCTGCTGCTGTACGACGGTAACTCCAGGTTTTGGGGCTCTGGCAGCCAGCATGCCTGATTCCGGTGCTGGTTTTCCTCCCCTTGGCCGGAAAACCGCAGGGGCCTATCTGATCGGATGAGTAGTCGTATTTATGCACGTAATGTCTGGTCTGTCGTGTGCACGGACACTGGGTCGTGACTCCGTCGAAAGGAGCCCCCGTGGGACCGAGTAGGCGACCACCAGGCACGGCGGCGTCAGCCGGCCGGCTGGATCCGAGCCGTTGGCGGGCCTTGTGGGTCACGCTGGTGGCGGGCTTCATGATCCTGCTCGATGTGACGATCGTCGCGGTCGCGCTGCCCTCGATGCAAAGGGATCTGGGCGCCTCCCCGGCCGCAGTGCAATGGGTGGTGTCCGGGTATGCGCTGACGTTCGCGCTTGCGCTGGTGCCGGCCGGGCGTCTTGGCGATGCGATCGGCCGACGCCGGATTTTCCTCGGAGCGCTCGCGGCCTTCGTCTTGTGCAGCATCGCAGCGGGGGCGGCCCCGACGATCACCCTGCTCGTCATCGCCCGCATGGCGCAAGGAATCGCCGCAGGCTGCCTTGCTCCGCAGAATTCTGCGCTGATCCAACAGATGTTCAGTGGAGCCGAGCGTGCTCGTGCCTTCGGCTTGTTCGGCGCCACCGTCGGGATTTCCAGTGTGGTCGGTCCGATCACCGGAGGCCTCATTCTCGCCCTGGCCACCGGGCCCCAGGGCTGGCGCTGGATCTTCTTTGTCAACTTTCCCGTCGGTGCTGTGGCACTTGTACTCGGCTACCGGCTGCTGCCCCGTGTCGCCCCGGGTAAGAGGGGACACCTCGATCTGTCGGGGGTTGCTCTGATCGGGTGCGGTGTCCTGGCGGTTCTGCTGCCGTTGGTCCAAGCCGACTCCGGCGGTGTGCGCCGTCTGTGGTGGCTCTTCCCAGTAGGGGCACTGCTGCTGGTCGGCTTCGGGAAGTGGGAGCGCCGAGTCGCAGCCCAAGACGGCGAACCGCTGCTGCATCCACGGTTGATTACCGGAACCCGCGGCTATGCGACCGGTGCCAGCCTGGCGACGCTCTACTTCATGGGATTCAGTGGTGTGTGGATCGTGTTCGCGCTGTTCTTCCAAAACGGCCTGGGCTATTCGCCGCTGCAGTCCGGACTGGCCGTGACACCGTTCGCGGTGGGCTCCGCGGGAGCGGCCGTCGTAGCCGGACGGCTAGTGGAGCGGATGGGCAGGCTGCTGACCGTGCTCGGCCTGGTCGGCGTCGTTGTCGGGCTCGCCGCAGCGGCGCTGCTGCTCAGGTTCGCCCCGTCATCGGTCGCCGTCTGGGCCGCTGTCCCCGCCCTCCTCGTGGGCGGTATCGGCAGTGGCTTCGTCATCTCCCCGAATGTGACGATGACGCTGCGGGATGTTCAGGTGCGGATGGCGGGCGCCGCCGGCGGTGCGTTGCAGACCGGACAGCGACTGGGCGGGGCAGTGGGGACGGCCGCGCTGCCCGGCACGTACTACCTGGTACTGGCCTCAAGCGGGGACGAATACCGGCTGGCCGTGGCAGCGTCCGTCGGCGTCGGCATCGCCGCCATCTTGTCGGCGTTGGTCATCGCGCTGATCGAGTGGCGTCACGACCGCGGCGCAACAGTGGCTCCGTGCCCGCCCGAAGTCGCCCACGGTCACTGTCATTCCACCCAAAGCTGAGACTGGTCGGACTCCGACCCGAATGGCGACACGCCCAAGTGCACGGACGGTACCTGGTCCTACGGCAAGCACTCCTCCTGCTCCCTCCACCACAGCGTGACGACGGGCTATCCCTCCCACACGGTCCTTGAGGTCTCTCGAGTACGGGCGTGCCGCGTCATGCACGGGCAGGGCGAATTGGGAGCGGAGGAGCCGCTCCGCACCCACAGCTTCTCGCACGGGTCGTGGGACGGGACCTACGCGAGTTCCTTCCGCATCAACGTGCACGTGGTGTTGTAGCGGCGCAACGATCCATCAGGGGCTTGCTCGTCCCACGAGTCCGGCTGACGGCCGTAGATGGCTCACACAGGACGCAAAGCCGGTTCCTCAGCCCGCGATCCTGGCTCACTGGCCACCGCTCCGGTAGCAATCAGAGGAGCCTTGCTGAAAGCGAAGGAAGCCTGACGTGTGAGGCCACCGCGAAAGCCGGCAGTTGCGCGCTCGCTTCCACGGAGACCACGCGGTGACCGAGCGGCTCGCCGCTGCGCAACAGTGGCTGGCGATCGATGAGGAGGCGGACACCCGGGAGACTCAACAACGCCAGCCAGTACGGGTAGTCAGGGCCGCCCGTCAGGTCGAGGGGCTCAGACCCGATGGGGCTGGTGCTCGTTCTCCGGGCAGCCACGCGATGTTCGAGCTCAGCACGCGTCGGCTGCTTCGGTGAGGGGACAGGCACCGTGAGGGTATGTGACGCAGGGCATACAACCCGCGGGCGGTCCGGTGTGGTCCCCGATGCGTGTTGCACTCTTCTTCCCTCCCTGCCGCCACCGGCGTGCCGGCGCCCGGCACCGTCGATCTGACGGTCGTGGTGCCCGCGTACAACGAGGAGCACCGGCTGCCTCGGACCCTCGATGCGATCTGCCGCTATCTGCGCTCCTCGCCCGGTCGGCATGCCGGCTGGGAGCTGATCGTTGTCGACGACGGCTCAACGGACGCCACCGCGGCCGCTGTCCGCGAGGCGGCGGCGGCCGAGCCGCGGATCCGGCTGGTGGGGTCGCCGCCGGACCCTGGACTGCCTGCCTCGCACGTGCGTAACCACGGCAAGGGCCACGCGGTGCGCCTGGGTGTGCTCGCCTCGCGAGGCGGCCGGGTGCTGGTGACCGACGCCGATCTGGCTCCCCCCATCGAGGAGGTGGCGCTGCTGCACGATCAGCTCGACGTGGGTTACGCCGCCGCGATCGGATCCCGCGCGCAGGGGGGCGCCCGCGTCGAGGTGTGCCAGCATCCGCTGCGGAAGTTGCTCGGCCGGGTGGGCAACCAGGTGATACGGGCGGTCGCCGTGCCCGGTGTCCGGGATACACAGTGTGGCTTCAAGCTCTTCGACGGCGACGAGGCACGCGCGGTCTTCGGGCGTTCGCGGGTCGACGGCTGGGGCATCGACGTGGAGATTCTGCGGATGTTCCACGAGGCGAAGTGGCCGGTGGCCGAGGTGCCGGTGCGCTGGGCGCACCAGGGGGGCCAAGGTGCGTGCGCTGGACTACGCCGGAGTGTCCTGGAACTGGTGCGGCTGCGGGTGCGAAGTGCCCTGCGAAGGATGCGGCCCGCCGACCGGGTCGTGGTGCTCGGCTATCTGCTGGTGTTCCTGTGGCTTTTCAAGGGGCTGTGGGCCGACGTTGACCGGAGCTACCTGGCCGACAGCGGGCAGGACCAGAACCAGTGGGAGTGGTTCTTCGCGGTCACCGCGCACCATGTCTTCGGGCTGCACGACCCGTTCTTCACCATCCTGCAGAACCATCCGCTGGGTGTGAACCTGATGGCGAACACCGCCATGCTCGGACTGTCCGTACCGCTGGCGCCCGTCACCGCGCTCTTCGGACCCGCCGTGACCTGGGCACTGGTACTGACCGGCGGCCTGACCGCGACCGCGGCCGCCTGGTACTGGCTGCTCCTCAGGCGATTCGTACGGTCGCGCCGGGCAGCCGCGCTCGGCGGGGCCTGTGCGCTTTCGCACCGCCGATGATCTCGCACGCCAACGCGCATCCGAACTTCGCGGTGCTGTTCATGATGCCGCTGATCATCGACCGGCTGCTGAGGCTGTGCGGGGCGCGTGGCCATCACGGTGGCGGCCATGACAGCGGCGGCACGCCTGGCCGCCGTACCGTCCGGGACGGTGTGGTCCTCGGCCTCCTCCTGACGTACCAGATCTTCCTCGGTGAGGAGGCGCTGCTGCCAGACGCTGCTCGCCGCGGCAGCGATATGCAGGGGAGGCTGATCCGCAGCCGCGCGAGGTTGCGCACCACTGAGCCCGGTTATCCGCTTGCCGGGCGCTCGAACGGTCTCGATCGAGCTCACCTTGCTCGTGACGAACTTACCTGGCCGGGACATAGGCGGTCTGGGGCGTGGCACAGCGTCACGATCGATGCTCCGGGCGCGGACGCCGTCGCGCTCGGGGCGCCAGTGCGCTGCGGCGGTGGTTCAGGGGAAGCCTGGTGTCATAGGACAGCCTCGGGAAGTCTCTCTCCACCGCGCAGAAGAACGGAACGGATCCGCATGCGCGTTCACAGATCTGGATGCTTCGTCGCCACGTGGTAGTACCCCGAGTGAAACACCAGGGGGGTACCGCCATCGGCCTCGTACTGTTCCACCTCACCGAGGAAGATGACGTGGTCGCCGGCGTCCAGGCGTTGGACGGTGCGGCATTGGAAGCGGGCGACCGCGCCGTCCAGGAGAGGGGTGCCGGCGATGCCGGGGGTGGTGGGGGTACCGCGGAATTTGTCGTCGGCCGGGGTGGCGAACTGGCGGGAGAGGTGGTGCTGGTCGGCGGCCAGTATGTGGACGGCGAAGTGCGAGGCGTCGGTGAAGTCCGGGAGGCTCGGGCTGTTTTTGCCGGGGCACCACAGGACGAGGGGCGGGTTCAACGAGACGGAGGTGAAGGAGTTCGCGGTCATGCCGACGTTGCGGCCGTCGGGGGCGCGGGCCGTCACCACGGTCACGCCGGTGGCGTACTGGCCCAGCGCACGGCGCAGTTCGCGGCCGTCGAAGCGGGCGGCGTGCTGGGCGCGCTTCTCGGCGAGGAAGCGGCGCGCCTCGGCCTCCTCGAACCACCAGCGGTAGAGGGTGCGCGGGTCGTCGAATCCGGCGGCGAGGGCGTCGGCGACAGCGGGGAGTTCGGCTGCCGCTGTCAGGAGGTCGTGGTGGTGGGGACTCAGGTCGGTCAGGAGAGAGTTGGTCCAGCCGACGGCCCATTGAGCCCAGCCGAGCCAGAAGCTGTCGAAGGTGCGCTGCATCCACTGCGGGGTGAATTCGGCGGTGCCGTGGCGGAGGATGCTGTCGAGGTAGTGGGCCGCGGCCTGGGCCGCGTTGTTCGAGCCCTGGCCGGTGATCGGATCGTTGAGGACGACGGCGTCGGCCATGCCGAGGACGTGCCGGCCGGAGGCCAGGCGGGCGACGGGGTGCCGGACGGTCGGCGTGATCCGTCCGCGCAACACGCCGCCGTTGTCGGTGAGCAGGGCGTGCCGGCAGCGTTCGTATTCGTCGGGGAAGAACCGGTGGAGGACTTCCAGTGAGCGGGTGAGGTGGCCTTCAGGCGTGCGGATGTCGTCCCAGCAGTCCATCGGGCCGCCGGGGACGCCTTCGAAGACCATGATGTCGCAGGGTCCGGTGGCGGTGAGGGCCGGGAAGGAGAAGTATTCGCCGACGCCGGGGACCAGGCGGTAGTGGACGGCGCCCTCCCCCTCGCGCGGTGCCGCTCCCGTGACGTACGTCAGGGCCAGCGCACGGCGCGGCCCGTCGTACGGGGAGAGTTCGGAGTTGCGCGGGAAGAGTTGGCTCAGCTCGCCCTTGCCCGTGGAGACCACGACGAGATCGTGCGTACGGGCGTACCATTCGAGGTCGTTGACGCCCGCCTCGTGCAGCACGATCTCACCGTCGTCGCCGTCCGCGAACTGCTCGATCCAGGCAGCACACTTGACCCGTTGATCGACGGAGTGGGCAGGGCCCTCCAGCGGCGCGCGCCAGGAGACGTTCGGAGTGCCGTGCGGACCGATGAGAGAGAATGCGATGCCGGAGATGTCCGGGGCCTGGCCCTCCCAGTGATGCAGTCCGAGTTCGCGCTCGCTCTGCAGCGCGGTGTCGAACATGCACTGGCTGGACATGACCGGGCCGCGACGTATCTCGTCGGGGTCGCGGTCGGTGACCAAGGTGACGTCATAACCGTGTGCCTGGAGTCCCAGGGCGAGTTGGGCACCCGCCTGCCCGGCTCCCAATACCGCGATCCTTCTCATGTCCCGCTGTCCCGATCTCGTTACGTGGTATCGCTGACGTAGCGCCAATTGGGTTGTCTAGGTCCTGACGGGCACTCAGGCGCTCGTCTCCGTCAGGTAGTTCTTCGCGGCGACCGGGTCCAGGAACCAGTGGTGCAAGTCGCGCGGGTCGTCAAAGCCGTTGACGAAGCGGGCGGCGATACGGGGGTTGGCGCTTGCCGCGCCGAAGATCTCCAGGACGTGCTGCGGCGGGGCGCCGAGCATCGCGTTGGTCCAGGTTGTGGCGGACTGTGCGTTGTCCCAGAAGCGGCCGAAGGCCAGCTCCATGAACGCGGCGTCGTACGGGCGCTCGCCGTGGTCCAGGATGGTGGCGAGGTAAGAGGCCGCGCACTTTGAAGCGTTGTTGGACCCCTGACCGGTGATCGGGTCGTTGAGGACGACGACGTCGGCGAGGCCGAGCACCTGCGCGCCGGAGGGCAGTGTGGCGACGGGCTTGCGGACGGTCGGCGCGAAGCGGCCCGCGAGGGTGCCGTTCTGGTCGGTGAGCGTGACATCGGTGCAGCGCTCGGCCTCCCACGGAACGTACGTCCGCAGCAGTTCCTGGAACTTCGCCAGCTGCTGGTGGGGGGTGAGCCCGTCGAAGCAGTCGAGCGGGCCGCCCGGGATGCCCTCGAAGAACATGATGTCGCAGGGGCCGCTGGTGGTGAGGCTGGGCATGGTGAAGTACTCACCCACACCGGGGATGACGTTGAAGCTGACGCCGGGGCGGTCGGGCAGCTCTGCCATGCCGGTGACGTACGCCAGAGCCAGGGCGCGCTGCGGAGCGTCGTACGGGGAACGCATGGCGTCCCGCTCGAACAGCCCGGCGATCTCGCCCTTGCCGGCCGCGACGATTACCAGGTCGGACTCGGCGGCGTAGCGCTCCAGGTCCTCGATGCCGGCCTCGCAGAGCTCCAGACGGCCGCCGCGGCGCGCGAACTCGCCCATCCAGAGTGGCATCTTGACGCGCTGGTCGATGGAACGGGCGGTGGCCTCAAGGCGGGCGTCGAAGGAGAGCGCCCGGCCGCCCTGGCCGTCGGCGATGTTCACGCCGAGCCCGGCGATCGGCGGGCAGGCGTCGCCCCAGAAATCGAGGCCGAGGTTGCGCTCGTGGGCCAGCGCGGTGCCGAACATGGCCTGGCTGGACATGACCCGGCCCTCGCGGATCTGGTCTCCGGTGCGGTTGGACACGAGGGTGACGTCGAAGCCGTGGCTGAGCAGGCCGATACCGAGCTGGAGGCCCGCCTGGCCGGCTCCGATGATGGTGATCTTGCGCATGAGGGGGATCTCCGGGGGTTGGAGTGTGCGGTTTCTTGAGCGGTGCCGTGCAGTGCCGTGCGCTGTGCAGCGCTTCGGCACGTGGCGGCGTCAACGAGTGGGCGGCGGTTGTGTGGAATGCGGCTGCCCGCCGGAGGGGGGCTGGCGGGCAGCCGCGGGAGGCCGCGTCACCCGTAGGGCCGGGGGATGGGCCCCGGGTAACCCGGCCGGCTAAAGGGGCCCGGCCGAATCGGCGGGCCGGGGCAGCAGAGGCAAGGGTGCCGCGACGTGCGGGGGTACGGTCTTGGCGGCCCTCGCCGCGCCGGTCGCACGTAATACGCGCAGCGCGCAGGCGACGGGCTGTCCGCTGGGCATGACTCCGCCTCTGACGAGCGCAGTCCGGCCCGGCACTCCCTGCATTGTTGATTCCCAGGATTCTCTCGGGGCCGCGGCGGTCAGGGATCAATCTTGGTATGGCAAGATCACCTGCGCTATCCGGATCACGCGGGTTGCTGTCCCGATCGCGCATCTCGGCGGTGGAGGTTCCTATGCCCGCTGAAGAGTCCCCTCTCGCAAATCACCAGTGGTTCCATACAACGGACATTTGGGAGGCGCGGGCCGAGGTCGGCCGCGCCTTCTGTCCGCATGACCTGCGCATCATGCGTCGCTCGGCGACGCTCGACGCCCGGCTGCACGGCGCACCCTTCGATCGGACAGGTCTCTATTACCTCGATTACGGAACGGAAGTCCGGATCACACCGGGCGATCTGGAGAGCTTTTTCCTGGTCCAGATCCCGCTCGCCGGTTACGCCGAAATCACCTGCGGCCGCGAGGAGATCATTTCCTCCCCGGAACTCGCTTCTGTCCCCTCTCCGACCGGAAAGTTGGACATGCGCTGGGGTGACGGCAATCCGCAGCTGATCGTGTGGTTCGACCGATCGTCGCTGGAATCGCACCTGGGCAGCTTGCTCGGCCGCACCGTGCGCCGCCCGCTCCTCTTCTCGCTCGGCATGAACCTCACCACACCGGGCTCCCGATCCTGGCTCAACATCGTCGACCTCATGCGCCGGGAGGCGGAGGGGCCTGGTGGCATGACAAGCCAGCCCGTTGTGACAAAACAGCTTGAATCACTCCTCATGACCCAGCTGCTGATGGCTCAGCCCAACAACTACACATCGGCGCTGCTCGGTGAGCAGCCGCGCGTCGCACCGCCCGCGGTCCGCCGCGCCATGGAGGTCATCGAGGGACACGCCGCTGAGCCGCTCACGGTCGCGGAGATCGCGGAATGCGTCGGCGTCGGCGTACGGGCCCTTCAGGAAGGCTTCCGCCGGCACCTCGGCACGACACCGCTCGCGTACCTGCGCGAGGTCCGCCTGGACCGCGTACGCAAGGAACTCCTGGCCTCCGACCCGGGTGCCGCGACCGTCACCGCCGTCGCCTCCCGCTGGGGCTTCCTGCACCCGGGCCGTTTCTCACTCGCGTACCGCCAACAGTTCGGGGAGTCACCTTCGGAGACATTGCGGCCATAGGGCGAAATCGGTCGTTCGACCGCCCTGTCGATCAGCGGGCGGCAGGCAGAACGATGCAGGCCGTGGATGATCACCATGCGCATCGGCTTTGACCCCGCTGCCAAGCGGCGGCGTCGTAGCAGGCACCATGAATCCGGGAACCGGGCGTACGCTGCCTCCCCTTCGTGCCGGTGCGCACTCGCCGACCTGGGGGGCATGGCATCAAGTCGAGAAATTCCCAGTGCGCCCGGGGTTGCGCGCCGCTGAGCCATTTCCCGCAGTTCTGAAGGACCGTGGGGCTTGAGGTGATGTGCTGGGTACCTGTGCCGAGATCACGCAGAAACCGGTCGATCGGCCCGCGCCGGATCGCCGCTGTCCCCGCCGATGGGTGCACCGTCTGACCCACGTCCTGCACGGTCCACGTCGCGTGGTTGAGCGCCAGCCTGAGCAGAGTGTCCTGCTCGGTACTCGTCAACTCACCTGTATCCAGGGTGTCTTCAATACCTCGCCATACCTCCATCGCCCACGCCCGTGCCGAACGAAGTTTGGCTTCGGCGGTTGCGTACGCCGCGTGGAACTGCGCGGTGTCGACGGCGGCGTTACGTGTGCCGGATTTGGCCGCGGCGACCAACTTCAGTTCATCGAGCAGGCGCCGCCCGACACCGAGCGCCCACCCGGTGTGTCCGATTGCGGACATGTTGACCAACCCGAGGCGGTAGATCGCGCCGCCGTTGGCCGGGTTCGTCGTCGTGGCGAGATACGTGTGCGTTGCCGGGACAAACACATCGGCGCAGTGGTAATCAATACTGTGCGTCGCACGCAGCCCGAGCACATCCCAATAGTCGACGAGTTCCACCTGCGACTTCGGCATCGCCAGCACCCGCAGCTCCCCGGTGCCCTCTACCTGGATCGCACTGTGGAAATGGGGGGCGTGCGCCATACCGGAGGCGAACTGCCAACTGCCGCTCACCAGATAGCCACCCTCCACCGGGACGGCCCGGCCGGGCCGGAGTCAGCGGAGTTGGGATCAGCCTTCTGGCAACGTGCCGCACGGAGGAAGAAGTGGGGACTGCTAGTACTGCAACGGTGCTTGCCGTGACTGCTGGCCAGCTCGTTCGTTGGTGTGGTTATGGGTGGGGACCTTGCTGAAGTCAGGTTGTGGGCCGGCGAGCTGGACGTAGTGCATGAGCGGTTCGTGCACCGGTTCAACCGGGAGGAGCCGCGTCAGTCGGCGCTGGCCTATATGCGGGGGCTGGTTGCGCCGCTGGAGCGGAAGAACGGCTGGACGCTGGCGGAGGAGGCCGGTCACGCGGGCCCCGATCGCATCCACCGGCTGCTGAACCGGATCGAGTGGGATTCCGACGAGGTCCTGGACGACGTACGCGACTACGTGGTGGAACACCTCGGAGACCGGGACGCCGTCCTGATCGTCGATGACACCGGGTTTCTGAAGAAGGGCATCCGCTCGGCCGGCGTGCAAAGGCAGTACTCCGGAACCGCCGGCCGCACCGAGAACAGCCAGATCGGTGTGTTCCTCGCCTACGCCACCGGCCGTGGACGCACGCTGATCGACCGCCGTCTGTATCTGCCCACCTCCTGGACGGATGACCGGGACCGCTGCCGCCGGGCCGGCATCGATGACAGCGTCGCCTTCGAGACGAAGGTGGCCATGGCCAAGGCGATGGTCCGCCGGGCCGTCGCCGACAAGGTCCCGTTCAGCTGGGTGACGGCGGACGCCGCTTACGGCTACAGCAAGGGCTGGCGGTTCGAGCTTGAGCAGGCGGACGTCTTCCACGTCATGGCCACCACCCGGCACGACACCGTCGTCACCCGCTGGTCCATCGATCACCCCGTCCACGACCTGTTTCCCGGCCTGCCGCGGCAGAAATGGAAGCGCCGTTCTTGCGGTGAAGGAGCCCATGGCCGGCGGATCTTCGACTGGGCACGCGTCGAAGTGAGGCCCTGGCACCGTGAGGACCGCCGGCACTGGGTTCTTGCCCGCCGCAGCGTCAGCAGGCCCGAGGAGATCTCCTACTACATCGCCTACTGTCCCGCCGACACAACGCTGGACGAGCTGATCCGCATCGCGGGCAGCCGATGGGCAGTCGAGGAATGCTTCCAGACCGCTAAGCAGGAATGCGGCCTGGACGACTACCAGGTCCGCCGCTACCCCGGCTGGCACCGCCACATGACCTTGGCCATGGCCGCCCACGCCTGCCTGACCGTCCTGCGGGCCCGACAGCTGGACACGGACAAAGCAGAAACGGATCCTCCCAGCTCATCCACCTAAGCCTCGCCGAAATCCGACGCCTGATCCACCGCCCTACCGACCGCCGGCCAGCACCGATCGAGCACATCCTGCACTGGTCAACATGGCGCCGACGACGCCAATATCAGGCCCGCCTGAGTCACTACAAACAACGCGGACACAGCCCCTGAAAACTGCCCGGCACTCAGAACAAGCACCGTTGCAGTACTAGGACGTGTTTGAGATGTGGTCACAGAGTCTGTCGTATCAGGGCGAGTTGGACGGTCGCCTCGTAGCGGACGGCGAGCTTGTCGTACCTGGTCGCGACGCCTCTCGCCTGCTTGAGAAGGCCGATCCGGCACTCGACTTTGTGCCTGCGTTTGTACGCCTCGCGGTCGAATCCGGGCGGTCGGCCACCAGCCGAGCCTCGACGGAGCCGGTGGCCAGCTTGGTCGCGCTTCTCCGGGATGGTGTGCGGAATCTGGCGTCTGCGCAGGTAGGAACGGATCTGGCGGGAGGAGTAGGCGCGGTCGGCGAGGACACGGTCTGGCCGGGTGCGCGGATGGCCGCCTCCGGGCCGGGGGATGCGGATTCGCTCCATGACCTGCTCGAAGACCGGCGCATCACCCCGCTGGCCTGCTGTGATGACAGCGGCCAGGACGTGGGATGAGGCGTCGACGGCGAGGTGAATCTTGGTGGTCAGGCCGCCGCGCGAGCGTCCGAGGCCGTGGTCGTCCGGCTCGGCCGCCAGGCCGTCCGTACGCGTCCGGCCCGGATCGTCAGCCCCTTTTTGCGGGCCCCAGCAGCATGCTGATGAGCCCGGCAGACGGTCGAGTCGACCGACACCTCCCACTCGATAATGCCGTCGGCATCCACCTTGACCTGCAACTTCTTCAAGATGCGAGGCCAGGTCCCGTCGATCTGCCACCGACGGAAGACCGTGTATGCGGTCTCCCAGGGGCCATACCGCTCGGGCACGTCCCGCCACGGCGAGCCGGTCCGGGCCCGCCACCAGATCCCGTCGAACACCTGCCGCCGATCTCTCGGCGGTCGGCCCATCTTCGGCATCGGCGGCAACAGAGGCTCCAGCCGCTCCCACTGCGCATCCGTCAGGTCGCCACGAGACATCTCAAGATCGTTTCACGACCTTGATCAACATCTCAAACACGTCCTAGCACCCCGTCTGCTGCTGCCCGGTCCGCGGCTCCGTCACGCGGCCAAGCAGCAGCAAAGCCTTGAGACACTTGCAGGCTGGGACAGCTTGACAGACCGCATAACTGCTGGGCTCATCCAGGAGCACCATGTGGGTGGTGCGGTGGTGGCGGTGTTGAGGGCGTGTTCTGCGGCGTCGAGGTCGCGGCGGCAGGCGCGGGCATCGCCGTTCATGGCCAAGGCCCGGGCCTTGCGCAGGTGGAGCAGGGAGCGGGCGGTGGGGTCCTGGGTGCGGGAGAGAGCGTGGTCCAGGACGTCGATGGCGGTGCCGGCCTGGCCGAGCCAGATGTTCTGGTACGCCAAATCAGAGAGGACACCTGCTCCGCGGTCGCCGTCGCCGACTTGGTGGGCGGCGTGGAGGGCGGCGCTCCAGTAGTGGCCGGCGGCGGTGTGGTGGTCGTGGTCGAAGCGGTGCCACCGATCGTCTGGGCAAGGGAGGAGGCCAGCGTGTACAGGCGGGCTTCGGTCGCCTGGTCGTAGCGGGACTTTTCCAGCAGACCAACCACGGTGTCGTAGTAGCTGTCCAGGAGCTGGGCGCTGTGCTGGCGGTCGACGGTGGCCATGCCGGTGAGGTGCTTGACGCTGGTCTCCAGCCAGGTGACGAACTCCGGGGCGACGGCCTGGCCGTCGGTGGCTGACGCGGCAAGGGCGGGATCGAGGGTGGCCCACTGCTGTGCGAGCGCCGCGAGAGCAGCGGGTGCGAGTCCGACAAGGGTGCGGCGGTTGAGCATGGCGCAGCGTTGGGCCTCTCTGAGTGCGGCGACCGTCGCCCCTGTACCTAGGGCCGCGGGTGCCTCGTTCCCGGGCAGCCAGTACGGCCAGCCCAGTACGGTCACACGGTCGTGGCCGACGCGGAAGACGTCGGCGATCAGCTTTTGAAACCAGGCATCGGGCACGCGGCCACCGGGGCGCTCCCACACTGACACCTGCTGCTTGGTCGTGCCGGCCCTGCGGTCGCGGCGGCGCGCCGCCTGTTTGATTTCCTCGGCGAGGCCGCTCTGGGACAGGCCGTAAAGGTCCCGGGCGATAGCGAGCGGGTGTTGGGGGAGCGCGTCCACGTCTCCATCTCAGCATCTGAGGGCTCGCGTGGGGGCCGGAACGACGACAGCCGCATGACCCCCGCATGACCCTCGAACGCCCGGACCGTGGTGTCAGCTACCTCAATGCTGAGGGCCGAGCGGAGTTCGGTGGTCTGCCCCGGCACTGAGGGCCAGGAGCTCAGACCTGCGTGGAGCCAGCGGGGTGGTGGACGTGCAAGGTGAGCCCCGTAATCCTGCCGGATTGGATGATGGGGCCGTGCTGGGCTCCTCCACTGATGTCGTTGTGCACGGTGACCCTTTGTGTACCCGGCGCGGTGTTCGCGAGCCGCTGCAAGGATGCGAGCAAGTCGCGCAGGTCGTCTCCGGTGGCGGAGCCGGCCTGTAGAACATGTTGCAGGTAGGCGTGCCACTGGCAGGTGACGGCATCAGCGGTTTGCCTGCCGTTTGCAGCATGGGCACTGAGCAGCCGGGCCCGGGCGGAGTCCAGGTCGGCGACCGTGTCAACATCCGCACCGATACGAGAGAAGAAGCGCCCGACCAGCTCGCGGGCGTGTGTCCAGGAGTCGGTGACCATGAGGGAGACCAAGGTGGTCGCTCCCGATGCGGCGAGAGTAGCCAGTTCGCTGTCCATCGTTTCTCCTTCAAGGAGGTCAGAGTCCGGGTGTCGCATCGGTCGCGTCGTTAACCGGTGTGTAAACCGCAGGCGGGTCGAACCTTTTCAGCAGTTCCTCGGCCGTCTCGTTCCGGTCCTGTGTCTTGATGATGTCGGCGATCTGCTTGGCCAGCATCGCCCGCCGGTCATCTCCATCCGTGAAGCCCATGCCGGAGAGGAAGGCTTCGAAGTGGTCAGCGGTCGTCGGCTCTCGTTCGAACGAAGCGGGTGGCGCGTCCACGCTTTCCAGGTCGGGCTGATTGCTCTGCGGCTGGGGCAGGAAATCCCGCAGTCGATCGGGTACGTCGGTGTCGTTGGCCGCCGACGTGAGCTGGGCGAGCAGACCGAGGTCCGCCACCGTCTTCTCCACATGATCGTCGTTCTTCGCAAGCCACCAGACCACCGCGCTGCCGGTGTCCTTGAGCACGTCCTCGCCCAGGTACTCACGCTTGCTCTGCTCGTACTTCCGCTGGTGTTCCCAGACCGCCTTGTCCTTGCGCACTTCAGCCAGCTTGTCCAACCGTTCCTGATCGTGTTCGCGCAAGGTGAGCGTGACGTTCTCCGCCATGACCTGGAGGTGCCTGGTGTGGTCCGGGCGCATCCTGCTGAGCGCACCACTCAGCTCGTGCTGGACGAGTGAGGCCCGGCCCGGCTCCCGCTGTTCCGTGATCGCGCGGGCGCGGTCCAGCACCGTTTCGACAGCGAGGCCTGCCGGGTTGACGACGGGGTCGCCGCCGCTGGCTTCGAGGGGGCACCACCGCACGGTCGCCGAGAACAGAAAGTCGTAGTCGTCCCACTGGCTGGGCAACGCCACGTGGCTGACGCGGTGTTCCCTGCGTTCGATGGGCGCCGCGGTGTGCTGCTCCTCGAAGTCGACCGGTACGGAGCCGCGCCGCGTTGCGGCGATCTTGAAGGCTGCCGCGGGCACTCCCGCGAGGAGAACGATGAGGGCCGCCCACGCCCATGTGGGCCACTCCTGCACCAGGCCGAGGATCGTCAGCAGCAGAGCGCACAGGATGGTGAGGAAGACGGTCGTCGTCTTGCAGCCGGTCGTCATGGTGTGGCCCCCCTGGCTGGTGCCGGTCGAGACGGTGCGGCCGACGGGCGGAGGCCCTGCGCCGCGGAGATTTTCTGGAGCAGGCGGTCGGTCGTCGCGACGCCGCGTGCCAGGCCACCGGAGGTGGTGGGTTCCGCTGCGCGGGCCACGGAGTACAGCGCCGCGAGATGTTGACCGTTCCGGCCGGCGGCGGTGACCAGCAGGTCGAGCAGCAGGTCATGGTGGTCCCCGGCATCGGTGGCGGTGTGCAGCCAGCGCAGCGCGTACGGGTGCCAGAGCGACTGCGGCAGCTCAGCGAATGCCTCCCGCCAGCCGAGGGTCACACAGCCCTGTACGTACTCCTCGTCCACCAGTGCGCGGGGCGCGCCTCCAGGGTCCGTCAGCGGCACCGGGTCGCAGATCCGCAGGAAGATCCGGGCGTCGTCGGCCGGGGCCGACGAATGCCGCGTGAGGCGGTCGAGCATGCGGCGCCTGAGCCTGCTGCTCGTCGCCACCAAATCGCACAGGGCGTCCAGCGCGGGCGTGGCGCCGCCCTCACGGCGGGCGAGGTGGCGCAGCCGGACCATTGCCTGGTCGGGATGGGTCGGCGCGATCACGTCGATGCAGACACGGAGCAGAACGTATGCGAGATTTCCCATCAGCTGCTTGTCCCTGCACCACGTGTAGATCAGCTGCCGGAAACTCCCGCCATACTGCTTGTTCTCAAGCCCATGGGTGAGTGCGTGGATAGCCGCCGCCGAATGGGTCAGGGTCGTGGTGTTGGCGCTCCACTCGTCGGCCAGGGCCGCAAGCTCCTTCCACTGCCCGGCACGCAGGTACTGATCGGCGAGCCGTTCCACCAGGTCCTTACGGAGGCCCGGAGTGAGGTGTGGATCCTCCAGCTCTGTACTGCGCGCAGTCCAGACGCTGAGAAGCCGTCTGAGGTCGGGCATGTGGTCCCAGAAGTGCGCGCGGACGGCGGCGTCGAAGTCCAGCTTGTCGAACTGTACGTGACCGCCCGGTCCGGCCGACGCGGAGATCTCCGTCAGGCGCTCGGCCAGGTCCTTGCCTTCGAGTGGGACAACCTTGTCTTCAGGGATCTTGAGGGTGCGGAGCAGAAGAGCGGTGGCGTGGTGGATAACGTCGGGGTGCGCGCCGTGCAGCATGGCCGTGGTGATCAGCAAAGCCCGCTGCGGCGCCTCGCGCCGTTCGGTGACGAGACCGGCGACCTCTTGCCGCCATGCCTTCCGCGCATCGCGGGCCTGCGCGCACCAGCCGGCGAAGCCGTCGCGGGCCGGATGCGCCGTACGCGCCCGCCGCACACGGTCGGCGAAGTCCGCGATCTCTTCGACCGAGCGCTGCTCAGCCAAGAAGTCCGCCAATGCGGGCGCGCATTGCAGATACTCCTCGTGCGGAACCTGGTGGAGCCGTAGGTGGCGCCGGAACACCTCCTGGGCCGGAGGCGGGGCGATATCTGCCCGGTAGAACTGGAGGTCGGATTCCAGTGTGCCGCCGTACGGCATGACGACCACCAAGTGCGCCTGCTGTTCCTGAACGGCCTTGCGGAGCGCCGGCAGATCTCTGCGGTTCCTCGCCCAACGGGCCCCGTCGGCCTCGGCAAGGTCCAGCAGCAGCCGGTCGCCGGCGCCGACCAGCCCGGCATCCGTGAGCGTCGATTCCTCTTCGTCGCCGGGCAGCAATTCGCGGAAGATGCCGGTGTCCCGGTGAAGTTCGTACAGGAGGACGCGGGCTGTGGCAGTTCTGCCGCTGCCCGGCGCTCCGTGCAGGATCACGGTGCTGCGCTCTGCCAGCAGGCGGCGAGCCTCGCCCATACCCTCGGGATCGACGAACCGCTGCCTGAGCAGGCGAAGTTGGTCATCCGCGATGCGACGGGGAGTCCGGCCGGCCGTCTCTTGCTTCGGCGGGCTGGCGGTGTAGTTGTTGTAGTTGTAGATGTCGCCGAAGCCGGCATGCACTGAGCCGCCGGACTGTTCGACACGCGTCGTGAACGCTTCGTTCACCGCTCGTCGTCCTCGCGCCGCCCCGGCCCGCCGAAGCGGTGCCGAATATCACCGTGATGGTCGCCTTCGAAATTCGTCATGCCGTCACCCGAGTAGTGACGGCCGCCCGACACGTGGCGGGAATTCTGATAGATGTTGCCGTTGCCGGAATGCACGGGGCCGGTCGGCCCCTTGATGACGGTGCCGCCGACGTCTCCGGTGAAGTCCCGGCTCTGTACGGCCGTTCCGTGGATGTCCCCGGCCGAGTTGGACACGGGGCAGGGCTCGGGGGCCGCCGGTGCGTCGGTGTGCTCGAGGTCATGCAGTTCGGGAACCATCTCGGCGGCCAGGTCACCGAGGCGCTTCAGATCGGCTTCGGCGTTCTGCGTGTCCAGCCGCACGGACTGGAGTTCGGCCAACCGCGCCAGGTCGGCCGGCAGATCGTCCTTCTTCAGGCGCTCCGTCGTCCTGCCTGCCAGGACAGGGACCACCGGCAGTCCGCAGGCGAACGCCTCCAGGATCTCCTTCCGTACCCAGTCCTCCGGGTCGCGCAGCCTGGACTGGAAATTGACCCAGTCGGCCCCGATCACCACCAGCAGAAGAGCGCTGCGGCGCAAGCTGGTCAGCAGGGCATCGGGATAGATGGTGCCGGGAGGGATGGACTTCGAGGCGCGGAAGGCGCGGTCCTTCCCGAAGCGGTTGGAGAGCTCGTTGTCGATCAGAGCGGCGGTCTCATTGCCGTCGCCCGTCCGGTAGTTGATGAACACATCAGCCATTGCGTGGTCCTCCTCAGGAAGTGGTGAAACGGGATAACGTGCCGAGTCGCGGAGAGAGCTGCCGTACCGGAGCGTGATCCGAGTGACGGGCCATAGCGCGGGCGAGACGCCGGAGGTCGAGGGTGACGGTCGCGGAACGTACGGCCGCCACCCCGTCGAGCAGCGGCTCCGTCAACATGCAGGCATGGTCGATCTCGCCGTCCGCCGCGTAGGCGAGCGCCCGACGTACGCCGTAACGCACCTGCGTGCGTACCGCGTCGGGGGAGACCCGTGCGAGCTGCCGGTTCAGTTCTTCGGCTGCCTCCCGCGGGCGGCCCAGGTCAAACAGACACCAACCGGTGACCATGCCGACCGAGTCGGGCAGGTGCATGCTGCCGATCACCGGCGCATCGGCATCGTCTGCCTGGCCGGTGAGCAGCGCCCGGGCTTGGTCCAGGGCGCGCTGACAGGCGTCGTGGTCACCAGCGAGCGCGTGGCCCTGTGCCTCGCGCTGCGCGGCGAGTCCGCGGATCCGGGGTGGGAGCGTGCGGCTCTGTGCCTGCTGCGCCAGAGCGACCGTCTGTTCGGCGTCGTCCTGATACAGCGTGACCAACGCCCGGCGGACCAGCGCATATCCGGCTAGTGCTTGGTCACCCCCGGCAGCGGCAAGATCCACCGCACGCTGTGTCCACCACAGTGCCGCCTGCTCGTCTCCGGTCTCCTGCACCAGCCAGCCGATGTATTCGGCGTACCTGGAGCCGAGTGCGAGCAGTTTCTGGCGGGTGCGGGAGTCGGCATGCGCCGACAGCTCCCGCAGCGTGTGGGTCTGGGCGATCAGCCCGGGTAGGAGGAAGCCGGGCTCGACGGTCTGGCCGAGCCGCCGATAGTGCGTGAACAGGGAGCGGGACGCCTCCAGCATCCCGGCACCCGTGGTCGGCGAAACCGGGCCCTGACCAGAAGTACGCCATCTCATCAACGAAGCGGCGCCGGCGCTCACGATCTGACGCCGGCCCAGGGGCTGGAACCACCCTGTGCCGTCCGGTGACAGCTGCATCGTCCACTCCTCCTCATTGAATTCGCCTGGTTCCGGCTCATCCGGTGTGCTGGAAGCGGATGTGGCGACCAGGGCGATCAGTGCGCCGCCGGCCTGGAGGGTGGCGTCGCACAGTCGGGCGAGATCGCGGCTGGGCGCCTTGATGCCTCGTTCGACCTTGCTCAGCTGTGCCTTGCTGTAGTGCACGGCGGCAGACAAGGCAGTGAGACTGAGTCCGGCGTCCAAACGCCGCTTCCTCAGTTCTTCGCCGAACTCGGTGGACGGCTGCGGCACGGGAACCTCCAAAACCATCCATCCAGGTGCACGGGGTTGCTGCACGAAAGAGTGCGGCAACCCCGGCCGGACGGACAAGGCGAATGGTGCTGTTTCCCGTTTCCTTCTCCGCCGGTGAGAGGCGGTATTCTCCGAAGTGAGGAGTTGTGTTGCGATCCGGTCCGGTCGAACATGGATGCCCTCGACGAGGCATGGACCTCATGGATGCGGTTGCGAACCCTCCCGAGCTGATGACACAGCGCCGGGACGATTTCACTACGGTCACCGACCGGCTGTTGCGAGCCCTCCAGGGCTGATGACGACGGAGGTGCATGTACACCGGCAGATTTCGCTGGTGGCGTTGCGCCCCCGGGGCTGATGACGACAGGAGACCCCGTCGGCCCAGGCGCTCCCGCTGTCGCGAGCCTTCCAGGGCTGATGACGACCGCGCCCAGCTCCGCGACCTGCACACCGCCTACGTGTTGGGAACCCTCCAGGACTGATGACGACCACTACATCGATCCGGCGGCACCCGACACGCAGGGGTTGCGAGCCCTCCGGGGCTGATACTGACCTTTGCGCTTCAGGGTGACGATCGACTCTGCATCGTCGTCTGTATCGCTGGGTTAGGGCGTATGAGCTTGATCCCTTTCGTTCTGGCCGCTGGTGGGTGTCGGTGTGAGGTCTCAAGACTTTTTGACGGTTTGTCGTCAGGTGATCCTTGACGGTTCTCCTGGGTGCCCATGCCTTTGACGTAGAGCCTGGTGATCGGTCCGAGGTTCTTGCGGGGGCGGACGGCGAGTTCGTCCTCGCCGTGCAGGATCCGGTAGTGCGTGTCCTCGATGACGACGGTGACGATCTTTCCCGCATGGCGTGAGCCGAGCTTGATGAACTGGCCGTTGATCATGAAGCGGCCGCTCGTATGCACCTTGCGCTGGGCCCGGATGGCACCGGCCGGCAGGGGTGGAGGCGGCAGCGGGGACGTCGCCGTCCGTGCCCCGTCGATCTGTCCCAGGCGGTCGGCTGGAACGGGGCAGGGCCAGGTTCCCATCAGGGCGTTGTCGGCGATGGCGTGCATGAGGTGACCGTCAAGGCGGAGGGTGATCGTGCGGCCGGCGAGGGCGAATCCGACCTGGTAGCGGCCTCCGGCCAGGCAGACGACCCCGTCGCGATGGACCTTGCGGGCGACCTCGACGGGTTCGCCGGCGGCGAGGATGGCCGTGCCGCTGCGGGCCCTGGGCAGGGTGGCGGGTGCGGGTGCGGGTGCGGGTGCGGGTGCGGGCTCGGGACCGGCCGAGCGGGCGCCGTAGCGCATGGTCAGGTAGGCGAGATCCTCCGGCCGCAGCCGGGGACGGGACCGTGGTGACGAGGTGCCCCTCGAGGAGGAAGTGGACGCTGCGGTGGTTCGCCCAGACCGTCAGTGCCCGGCCGGCCAGGGCCTGGTGGATACCGACTCGCTGCCTGCCCGTCACCAGGGTGATCTCGCCGCTGGGAGGCACCCGCACCTCGAACTCGATCGCGGTGCCCTGCGGCGGCAGGACGGGCGGTTCGACGACCTCGACGGACAACTCCGGTTCGGAGACTGCCTGTTCAGGATGCTCATCATCGCGGCCGACAGCGGTGTGGGGCCGGAAGAGGCTGATGGGCGTGGCCATTTCAGGGCCTGGTGCGGGCGCTGGTGGTTGTAGGCGTGCCCCCAGCCGTCGATCGCTTCCTGGGCCGCGGCAAGCGACTCGAACGGCACGACCTGATCGAGGAATTCCTCGCGCAGGGTGCGGTGAAAGCGTTCGATCTTGCCCGTAGTGGTGGGCGAGCGCGGCTTAGTCAGCCGCTGGGTGATGCCGTTCTCCCGACAGATGCGCTCGAAGAGCACCTCCACCGGCTGGGGGCGAGTATGGCGGCCGGTGAACTGCTTGCCGTTGTCCGTCAGAACCTCGAAGGGCACTCCGTAGCGGCGCATCGCGGCGATGAAGGCTGAGCGCACCGCGCGGGCGCTGGGCACGGCCACGACGGAGGCGATCACGACGAAGCGAGAGTGGTCGTCGATGCCGGTGACCATCTTGCACTCCCGGCCGTCGGCCAGCGGAACCCGCCAACCAGGTCCATCTGCCACAGGTGCATGGGCGCTTCACGCTGCCACCGGTGGTATTTGCGTGGGTGCTGCTGTTCCTGGGTGCGGACCAGGCCGTTGCGGGACAGCACCCGGTGGACCGTGGCCCGCGACGGCGCCGACTCCACCCCGCGGCCCGCGAGTTCATGGACGATCCGGCGGGCACCCCACCGGGGATGCCGGCGACGCAGCTCGCAGATCTCGGCCTCGATCTCGGCGGACAGACGCGTGGGGCTGTTCCGCGGGCGCCGGGAGCGGGCCAGCAGACCGGGCATGCCCTCCTGCTCGAACCGCCGGCGCCAGCTGTGCAACGTCTGACGCGAGGTGCCGTACCGGGCGGCGACCTCACCGATCGGAGACCCGCCGAGGACCTCGCGGACAGCTCGGTATCGGTACTCGGCCAACTGCTGTACATCCACGACCCCGACGGAAGCACCCATGTCCTACTGGCAGTTGGGAAACGACGGACGTTCAGCCGAACGTGTCAACCATGTCCAGAGCACAAACGGTCAAGCATCCCCTGAGACCTCACACCGACATGCGTGCAACGATGCAGGTCACGAAGTCTGTTCCCCGCGCCCGCGAGGATGGTCCCTTGCCCTGGAGGGCAACCAGATCACCGCGGACCTGTTCCCCGCACCCGCGGGGATGAGCCCCATGTGGACAGAGCACCGAAGACAGGCCCGAGCCGCTCCCCGTGCCCACGGGGATGAGCCCAACCCGTTCTCCCGGGTTACGCCCAGCTTCGGCTGCTCCCCGTGCCCGCGGGGATGAGCCCCGCTCTGGCACTGTCTCCTTGAGGGACTTCGCGCCGCTTACGCGCGGGGACGAGCCCGGGGGGAGTGAACGACACGGCCTCCTCCTTTCGCTCCCCGCACCCGCGGGGATGAGCCCGGGGGAGTGGCCGGCCGAGTCGCCCTGACGAACTGTTCCCCGTGCCCGCGAGGATGGTCTCTCCCTGCCGCAGCACGACCCGGCGTTGCCGGCTGCTCCCGCGCGGTGATTGCTCGCGTGACTGGGTCAGCGAGAGGTAGTGCCGTGATGGCCGGAGTTGGTGAAAGTGGTTCAGAACCGGGCTGTGTGCGTGCAACGATGCAGGTCACGAAGACTGCTCCCCGCACCCGCAGGGATGAGCCCCAACCTTGCCCGCGGCCGTCGAAAGCTGAGATCTGCTCCCCGCACCCGCAGGGGTGAGCCCCGGCCGGCCTCCTGGTCCTGGCGTGGCTGGCTTCTGACCGGGATCAAGGTCGAGCGCCAGCCCGCGATTCGCTCCGTCCACACCGCTCTCGGTCTACCGGAACGCTGGCCGACCGGCGGCGCCTTCCCCCGGAGTGACCCGAGATGACGGCAGCGGCACCGTCTTTCTCGACAGCGGCACCCCGGTGAGAGCACCTCGTCCGCACGGCAGCGATTGGTGGGGGCCTCTGCGTGGACTGGGGGAGGCCCCTTGACCAGGTTCGGGGAGCATCCGTCGTGCATCGGGTGGACACCCTGATCGGCCGGTCGGCGCTGTGCCGCATCCGAAGTGGCCTGCGGCGGCCGCAGGCTGGGAGGCGGATGTGGCTGGCAGGCGGGTTATCGCCCGCCGGGCCGCGCTTTAGACTGCGACCGCTCCGAAATCTGGCGATCTTCTGGAGGGTGTGCAGGATGAGCCGAACTCTCATGACCGCATTGGCTGCGGCGGCGTTGGTCGTGTCCGGGGGCAGTATTGCCTCTGCTTCCGGTGCCCCGCCGCGAACCACGCACCGCCCTTGCCAGTACACCCAGACCCCGGACGAGCCGGCGGCGCGGCGGGTTCCCCTGCCGCCCGATCCGCGGCACACCCCCAGTCACGGCACGGTCGGTATGGCTGTCCGGACCAGCCAGGGCCCGCTCCCGCTGCGTCTGGACCGGGCGAAGGCGCCGTGCACGATCCAGAGCTTTGTGCACTTGGCGCGGCACCGTTTCTACGACCGTACGGTGTGCCATCGGCTGACGGCGTATCCGACGCTGAAGGTCCTGCAGTGTGGCGACCCGGGTGGGCCGGGGTACAAGTACAAGGACGAGCTGCCGGTGGACCTGCCGCCGGCACCGAGCGATCCGACCGGCGTCCGTCGCCTTTACGGGCGCGGCTTGCTGGCGATGGCCAACGCCGGGCCGAACACGAACGGTTCGCAATTCTTCGTCGTCTACGGCGACTCCGCGCTGCGACCGAACTACACGGTGTTCGGCACGGTCGGTGCCGCCGGCCTGAAGACTCTCGACAAGATCGCTGCTGGCGGCATCGAACCAACTGCGCAGGACCCGGCGCCTGTCGACGGCACGCCCGTGCTGCGGACCGAGCTGCTCAGCGTCCGGCCGTCCTGCCTGCCCTGACGAATTGTGGCGCGGTCAGCGCGGTTCAGCTACGCGACAAAGGGGCTGAGGGACCCGGACGTCACGCCCGGTGCATAGGGAATGCCCTCGGTCCGTATGGGCCGGGCCACAGGACGTGATCCGCGTCAGTCGCTGTCGGTCTCCTTGTGCGTCACAGAGCCGTTGGACGCGTCGATGCCGAAGGTGGTGTTGTTCCAGTCCTTGGTGACGACACTGGTCTTCCAGGCAAGGAAACTGCGGCGTCTGCTTGGCGGCCGCCATGAGCGGGGTTCATCGGGCCCTCAGGTGGGATCTGTTGCGGTCGTAGGACCTTCTCCTCTGGAGGGTGAGCCTCCAGCAGGCTCCAATGCCGCGCACACCTCAGCCCAGATTTCCGCAGCAGAGATTGACCGCAGAGACACCGTCTTCGTGTAGCCGTCGTACGCAAGGCCGTTGTCCAAGACAGCTGGCCAGCAGCGAACCCGCCACGACTCGACCATGGCCTTCTCCACAGTCCGAGCGTCACGCCCGAGGGGAAAGGCCAGCTTCTTCAGGACAGTCCACCCGTTACGGCCGTGTTCGCACAAGCGGCTGTTCTTCGGTGTGTTCTCGCAGATTCCGATCTTGGCGGCGGCGAGGGTCGACTTGATGACCAGGTACAGCAGCGCTGGTCGGTCGGGTTTGAATCCATGCTCAGCGCACGCTGCGCAGGGCCCACCGCTGAAGCGGGCGTTCAGGGTTGGGTCACAGAAGTGCCCGTGGGCCAGGCAACGGCCCGGCCATCTGATGGTGTCGTTCTTGTAGGGGGTCTCAGGGTCCGGCTCATAGCCCCATGCGCGAGCAAGCCGACGTGCCTTCTCATCGGGAAACCGAGCCTTGCCGCCGCAGTGCTCGCAACTGCCTTGGCCTGAGCGAATGTTGTCCAATCGGGGACTGACGGCCTGCCAGCACTGCAGACACCACCCGCGAACTGGCTGCCTCATGTCGTTGATGATCTCCATCGATAGAACGCGTCCACGGGTGATCATGTCTGCACGACGCTCGTCTGCACGACGCCTCTTGCGGTACTCGCCACAGCCAGCACCGCCATACACCGGGTTGCGGATGTAGCTGAGGTACACCTTGAACAACTTCTCATTGCCGGGGCAACGCTTGTCAAGGCACGTGACCAGCCATGGAATCGACGTGCGCCCGGGGTAGGGCTCTGCTGGCTCGCAGCCAGCTCCATTGAGTTCCGACGTTGCCTCAATGTGAGCGATCTTAGGTCGTCTTGTCATACTGGGAATCATGCCCAAGTCCAAGGATGTCGGCGTTGAGTTGCTGCCTTTTGGCCGCTGAGCGTTGGTCTAGTAGGACTCCGCAGGGGCGGTGGCAGGTGGTGCAGGTGCCGGTCCAGCAGTTCAGCAGGTCCTGGATGGTGTCGAGGATCTGGTAGAGGGTGAGTCCGCTGTATCGGCTTTTGGGGCCAGACGCTGTTCGGTGAGGAACGCGTGGGCGGCGGTGACCAGGGTGACGTGGTGATGCCCCCCGGCCCAGGAACGTCCCTCGAAGTGGTCCAGGCCGAGGCCGTGCTTGAGTTCCCGGTAGTCGTGCTCGATGCGCCAGCGGATCTTGGCCAGGCGAACCAGTTCGCCCGGCGGGGTGTCGGCGGGCAGGCTGGACAGCCAGTAGTCGGTGGGTACTTCGGCGTCCTCGGTCCACTCGACCAGCAGCGTGACCTCGGGCAGGACACCGTCCCAGCAGCCGTCCCGCGCGGTGGCGGCAGCCTGGGCCAGGCGGCGGGCCCTGACCCCGGCCGGCCGCACCCGCAGCGCCACAAAGCGCGAGCGCATCGGCCCGCGGGACCCTCCCCGCCAGGTCACCTCGGTGAAGGCCTGCCGCCCATGGCCGGCCGCGAGCGCGGCCACCGAGGACGGCTTGTCGCGGTAGCGGGGCTGCGGCTTACGGCCGTTTCCGGACCACACCCGACCGAAGTCTGGGCCGTCCTGTGCGCCAACCGGTGCTCTCCGCGGGAGCGGAGGTGAGCCGAACGAGACCGGCGAGTGGGAGACGCTCGACGGGTGCTCTCCGCGGGAGCGGGGGTGAGCCGCTGCGTGAGCACGTCCAGGACATGGACTACACCTGAATGCCTGTGGTGGAGCGACCCTATGATCCCCTTGGGTGAGGTGGCAAACATGCTGGTCAGGGCGGTTGTCGGTATCTCTTTCGGCATGTGCAAGTTCGGCAGGGTGGAACCCGTTCTGGCAGGGCTCATGCTGACCCGATGCTGACTTTTCTGATGATGCGTCAGGCTTGATCTTGGGGCTCTGGGCGCCCATCCAGGGCGCCCGGAGTGCAACATCGGTCCGTTGCGAGGGGCAGCTGCCGATCTTCTCACCGACGTCCATCTGGGCCAGGACCAGTGCGTTCACGTGGTCGCAGGCGGCCAGGAGGTGGATCTTCCGTCCCTTCGCGTGGGCCGCACCCCGCAGCGACTTCCCGTCGACCGCGAGCCCTCGCAGCCCTTGTCCCCTGGTCTGCCGGTCCGCGAGCCAGGCTCCGACCGCCCGGTCCAGGGCGTCCGCGTCGATTCTGGCGAGCAGTCGCCGGATCGTGGATTCCGCGGGCCAGGACCGTTTCGGGATCAGCGGGTCGACGGCCGTGCCGAGCCGTTCGAGTAGGGCCGGCGGTGCGTCGGCCACCCATTCACTCATCGCGAGCAGGGATTACGCTCCGGCGAGGACCGCGCAGGCCGTCAGTGCCAGGAGTGTCACGAGAGGGTGCCGTACTCCCGCGGGTCCGGGACCTGCGCGAGGCGTTCCAGCAGAGCCGGAAGATCACCCCTGGACACTTCCGGATGCGGTCTGAGCTGATCAAAGGCAGGGGAGATCAGAGATGATGCGTCGACAGGCACGGGCAGTCCAAGGTCACAGAGCGTAGAGAACTCCATGATCACGGACGTCCGTGCCTGCTGTGTACCGAACCCCACTCAACATGACGAGACGTCAGCAACCGAGCGTCAGCCGACTACGTCGAAGTGACCGAAGAGGGCGCAGTAGTACGCGACTTCCAGTTCGCGCTTCATCCAGATGTAGCCGGTTGGGGCCTCCGTTGTTGCGTTGCCGGACCATCCGGTTGGCTTCCGCTGCGCTCTTCGAGATGCGCGACGAATGGATCGCCTTACCGCGCCGCCACCTCCCCGAAGGTGATATGGGTGATATCCGCCGTAAGCTCTCTTTTGGTTCCTCCGTGCTATCCAGCGCACCGAAATGCAGCCGCCAGTTGATCCCCAACAGCATGACGAGGGACACTACCTGGCGGATGCGTGTTCCCGGTCGAGTTGCACTCGCTTCGGTATCCTCCCGTGCAGGTCATCGGAGGCCATCTATCCAAAGGTTGCTGGGCAGTTGACCTCAGTGTTTCGTGGTAGCGTCCTTGTTCGAGGGACAATGCAACCTGAAAGGGAAATCGTGAACACGGAGAAGATCGCCGCTCGCCGCCTCTCGCTGGAAGAGGTGACGAAGCTCGGCGTGAAAGACAGGCTCTTCATTTCCGCCGAAACGGCAGAACTCAAGCTTCCCGACTGCTATGTCCCTGCTTTTCTGACCAAGTCCGGTGAGGATTTCGAGGGCGGCTTGATCACGGCGAGAACCGTATTCCAGGAAGAGGTCTCCTGCCTTCCCGACGACGAGAATGAAGCCGGAATCTACTTGGCAGACGAGAACGGCTCGGTGACCATCGAGGTCCTCCAGTCCGCCGGTGTCGTGCTGGACTTGGCGCTTTTCGTCCCTAGTGGGGACAAGGGGGCCCTCACGGCCCTTTACGCTGCGGCCCGGCAGGCCTTCGGCGCCGACGTCGTGCAGATCTGGCGCCAGGGCCTCAAGGAGGTTCCCGACGTGAAGGTCGACATCTTCGAGGAGCAGATTCCCCGGGGGCGCAAGGGGAGCGACAGCCCCAAGCGTGACCGTCGCGCGGTCGACACCTACCCCACCCGTGCGGACTTCATCGAGTTCTCCGCGGGGTGGAAGCCGGTCGTTGAGATTCACAGGCCGATTGTTGACGACACCCCGACCATCTGAGGCGGCGTTACCTCTCGGTCTCAGCCTGAGAGGACGCCGAGAACGCATGCGCCGGCCCCGGGTCGACCCCTGAGCGTCCCAGGGAGCCGTCGGAAAATAACTCACGAACGATGAAGCGCCGTTCCACTCGATGACCTCGCGAGACAGCCCGCCTGACCAAGATCAAAGCCTGAAGTTATTCTGCGACAGCCTCAGGGCTTCGGCGTAGTCGAGTGAGGTCCGCTTCGTGCTCAGGCGAGGCCGAGGAGCGTGAGGGGTCGGCGGGCGTCACGCGCATTGCGGCGACGGCCGGAGGCGATGTTCTTCGCGCCGTTCAGTCGCAGGGCGCCGACCGCGAGGTTGCGCCAGGTCGCCATAGCGCGGGGTGCGCTGTCGGTCCGCCACCGCGCAGGCGGTCAGGTCGAGGACGGCGGCCAGCGCGTGCCGCACTCCTCGTAGCCGGATGATCTGCTATCAGCCCGAACGCCCAGCCCAGCCGCTCATCCCATGCACGAGCGTCGTCCGCATCTTCTCTGCACTTCGTCAAGTCAGGTGAAGGGCGCCGGGCAGGGGATGCGGAACCTCAGGGCGACGTGGCTGCGTTCTGCGCTGCGGCGATCTTGTCGAGGAGACGCATGAGCAGATCGGCGAGCAGCACGACTTCCGCGGCCTCGGTGGGGTCTGCGAAGTCGACGCGGCGATGGCTCGCGGGGTTCTTGAAGGTCCCGAAGGCGCCCTTGAACAGCTCCATGAGGGCAACGGCTTCCCCGGGGTCTGCGGTTGGGTCCCAGAGCGGCCCTCCGTGATCGTTCGGATCATTCGCATTCTTGGGAGGTCGGAAGGCGTCGGTCATGAGGGTCTTCCCGATAACGCTGTTGGACAGTCCCGCCAGCTCTCGGACGCGGACCTCGACTTCCTTCATGGCCATGAAGGCGGCGGCTTCGAAGTCGCCGCGGAGGAATTGCGGGCGGGCCTTGGCTTCGAGCACGGGGACCATCTGGATGTCGAGGCGCTGGACGGCCTGGACCCAGAGCAGTCCACGGTCGAGGGCTTGGTGGCCTTGTCGGCTGATGACGAAGGCGCCCACGGAGTCCTGGTCTGGGTTCCAGACGATTCAGGCCCAAGCTGTCCCGGCGGCAGAAGGCCGTCAACCGCGCCCACGCGAAGATCCGCGCTCGCGGCGAACGGGCCATCGCTACCCTCAAAACCTGGAGAATCCTGGTCAAGCTGCGCTGCTGCCCGCGCCGAGCCACCGCAATCGTGCAGGCCATCCTCGTCCTGCACCACGTCGAGTCACCGCGTTACGAAGGATGAAACGGCTCACTGGATGCCGGCTCGTCTGCGATCGATGTGCCGGCGCGGTCGCCGGTGCCCGGCAGGTCCTTGGCGAGCCGGCCTGCGAGTGCGCTCACCGGGCATCGACCGGGTGAGGACGCCGAGTGTGAGCAGAGCGAGCGCCGGCAGCACGGCGACGATGATTCCCATCGGCAAGGCGTCGGTGGCGCCACCCGCGCCGGCCAGCGGAGCAAGTGCCCCGCCGAACATGAACTGGCTGAAGCCGAGCAGAGCGGCGGCCGACCCGGCGTGTCCGCCGTGGTCGGCCAGGGCCTGGGCCGCGGCGTTCGGCATGACGAGGCCCACGCTGGAGACCAGGACGAACAGGCCGATCAGGAGCGCGGGCAGGGGTGCCCGTGTCAGCACCGCGCCCAGGACCGTGGTGCCACCGGCTGTCGCGCCCAGCAGACCGGCGAGCAGCAGCACGCGGGCGCCGGCCCGGGCCACCAGCCGGCCGCTGATCTGGGCGGCCGCAATGAGTCCGGCGGCGTTGACGGCGAACACGGCGCTGTACTGCTGCGGTGACAGGCCGTGGATTTCCTGCAGGACGAACGGCGAGCCGGAGATGTAGGCGAACATCGCCGCGAAGACCAGGCCGTTGGCCAGGACGTACCCGGTGAAGACCCGGTCGCTGAGCAGCTGCCCGACGACAGCCAGCAGCGGCTGGCGTGACGCGGAGGACCGGGTCTCCGGCAGTCCTGCGGCGGAGGCCGCCAGCATCACGGCGCCGAGTACGGCCAGGGCCACGAAGATTCCAGGCCAGGCCGTGACGCGCAGTAGCTGGCCGCCGAGGACCGGCGCGAACACCGGCGCCAGGCCGGTGATCAAGGTCAGTGCGGAGAAGAGACGTGCGGTGCGGGTTCCGGAGGTGCGGTCGCGGACCATGGCGTTGGCAATGACGATGCCGAACGCCCCGCCGATGCCCTGGACCAGGCGTAGGCCGACGAAGGTCCGGACGTCGGGCGCCACCGCGCAGAGCGCGCTGGCGATCGTGTAGAGGGCGAGGCCCGCCAGCAACGGACGCCGCCGGCCGTAGATGTCGCTCAGCGGCCCGGCGATCAGCTGCCCGATGGCCAGCCCGGCCAGGCAGGCGGTGATGGTGAGCTGGGTGGCCGCGGCGCTGGCGCGCAGGTCGCCGGCGAGGTCCGGCAGTCCGGGCAGGTAGCCGTCGATGGACAGTGGTCCCAGGGCCACGAGCGCTGCGAGCAGGACGATGAATCGGGTTTGCCGGCCGGCGGCGTCGTTGCTCATGGCTCAGTACGCCACGGTGATGCGGCGGCGGATCGCGGTGCCGCTCTCGATCGTGTCGGCCAAGGCGATCGCGTAGTCGGCGTACGAGATGCGGCTGTTGCCGTCGTCGTCGGTGAGCAGGGTGTCCCCGGCGCTGCGGTAGGCCCCGGTCCGCTCGCCCGCTCCGATGACTGCGGCGGGCGACACGTACGTCCAGTCGAGGTCGTGCACGCCGCGGTAGAGGTCGAGCGCTTCGGACTGGGCCTCGGCGTTGGCCTTCCACAGCGCGGGGAAGTCCGGGTCGTCCATGACCCGGGCGCCGGTCGGCGTGCGTAGGCTACCGGCACCGCCGATGGTGACCAGGCGGGTGACACCGGCTCGGCGGAGTCCGTCGATCAGCGCACGGGCGGCACCGACGATCGTGGCGCGGTCGTTCTCCTGGCCGATCCGGGGGCCGACGGCCGACAGTACGGCGTCGTGGGAGGCGGCGAGGCCGGCGACCGCGGCGGCGTCTGTGACGTCACCGGTGGTCACGGTCAGGGCCTTGTGCTTGAGTCCGTCGATGTGGCCGGCTCGGGTGACCGCGGTGACGGTGTGGCCGCGACGCAGTAGTTCCTCGGTGGTGGGCCGGCCGATGTTGCCGCTGGCACCGAACAGGACGATCTTCATGTGTTGCTCCTTGTTTCTGATGGTCAGAGGACGGGCTGGCCGTCGGCGATGATGGCCGCGGTGATGCCGCGCTCGTCGGCGGCGTGCTGGAAGCGCTGCTCGATGTCGGGTTGTTCGGTGTAGAACGGCGGGTTGTGGAACAGGCCGTAGTGCATGGCGCAGACGGTGCCGGCGCCGAGTGCGACGGCGGCCTCGACGCCCTGCTCGGGGGTCATGGTCGCCGGGACGTTGGCCGCGTAGCCCTCGAAGTGGGCGATGACGCCGTTGACCGGGACGAACGCGACGTCGAACGGGCCGTGGTCGCGGGCGATCTGCCACCAGCTGCCGTGCCACTGGGTGTCGCCGCAGTGGATGACCCGCCGGCCGGTGCCTTCGACGACCCAGGCGACCTGGTCACAGTCGTTGCCGCGCCAGTCCAGCGAGGTCACCGGGGTGACGGTCAGCTTTCCGATGCGGCGTGACTGGCCCAGGTCCTGGGCGACGGGGGTGATGCCCGCCTCGTGCAGCGCCGCCGCGCTCGGGGTGTGGCAGCCGATCGTGCCGGTGGCCGCGATCCGGGCGATCAGGTCGTGGTCGTAGTGGTCGGGGTGCAGGTGGGTGATGAGGGCGTGGGTGCCGGGCGGGGTATCGACCGGGTCGACCGGCCGGTGCGGCGGCCCCATCACCGGCGCCAGCGGAGCGACGTTCTCGAGCGGGTCGATCAGCAGGCGGGTGTCGCCGAGACGGATCTCGACGCCGGCCCAGGCCAGCCGACGCACGGAAAGGGTGGGGGTCATGGGCAGCGACGCTAGACCGACGTTGTTGAGAAAGTCAACAAGAGAGTGTTGAATCTCAACACCACGATGTAGGGTGGTGGCATGCGCACCTACGGGCAGTACTGCGGCATCGCGAAAGCACTGGACACCATCGGCGACCGATGGACCCTGCTGATCGTCCGTGAACTGCTCGCCCTGGGTCCTTGCCGGCACACCGACCTGCGCAACGGGCTGCCCGGGATCGCCAGCAACCTGCTGGTCGACCGGCTCCGCGGACTCGAGGAAGCCGGCCTGATCCACCGCGAGGCCGCCCCGCCGCCGGTGGCCACCACCCTGTTCTCCCTCACCGAGCGTGGCCGCACGCTGGAGCCGGTGCTGCAGGAGCTGAGCCGGTGGGGCGTGCCGCTGTTGCGTGAGCCGGGCGGCAACGACACCTTCCGCACCCACTGGCTGGACATGCCAGCCCGGGCACTGACCGACCACCGCCCTGACCAGCCGGCAATCGCCCTGCAACTGCACGCCGACGGCAACGAAGACCTGGTCATCGAAGTCAAGGACGGCTCGGTGCACACACACGCCGGCCGGGTCGACCACCCCACCGCGTCACTGACCGGACCGCCGCACCTGCTGGCCGCCACCCTGCTCGGCGACCTCGATCTGAGCGCCGCAGTACAGCAAGGCCTGCGGCTCAGCGGCGAACACGAGGCAGTAATGCGCATCCTGCCCCGCTGAACGACCGGCCGCTCGCGAGACTGCGACCTCAAGCTCTACCGAGTCTGCGCCGGTCTCAAAAACGGTCCATTGAGCGTTTTCCAACTGGCTTTGGGCAGCTGAGGGCGCGTATCGGGGTAGAGCGCGGGGTCGGGTGAGGCTCCCGGTAAGACAAGCAATCGACCAAGAAAGATGCCCCTCCCGGGAGCCTCGTTGCTGTCCTACCCTGCCGCGATCCCGCTGTCCACCCGATTGCTGAACCACCTCGCCGACCTGATCCGCACCCATCGCCAGCAACGCCGATCACACTGGCGCCGCCTCAAACCCGGCCGTCAAGCGCTCCTGGCGCTGGCCCACCTTCGCAACGGCGACACGTTCACCCGGCTGGCCGCCGACTTCCAGATCGGGGTGGCCACCGCCTGGCGCTACGTCCGCGAAGCGATCACCCTGCTCGCGGCGGTCGCCGAGCACCTGCAGACAGCCATGACCCGGATTCGCCTCCTGGCCTACGCGATCCTCGGCGGCACCCTTCCCGATCGACCGTGTCCACCATCAGAAGCCTTATTACTCCGGAAAACATCGCCGCCACGGTATGAACGTCCAGGTCATCGCGGACGCTGCGGGACGTCTCGTCTGTGACAAATCCGTTGCCGATCACTCCATGAGCGAAGCGCTGACCTGGGGATCTAGTGATCATTTCCGGATTTTTGGCCGTGGCGTGGCGCGGCTCTG
>NZ_JOHB01000045.1:0-47005 GCF_000719605.1 Streptomyces sp. NRRL S-1813 | reverse complement strand
AAACGCCCGGTTACATTTCGAACCCGGAAGCTAAGCCTTTCAGCGCCGATGGTACTGCAGGGGGGACCCTGTGGGAGAGTAGGACGCCGCCGAACAATCATTCAGCTCCGGTCCCTGAACCTTTGTGGTTCAGGGACCGGAGCTTTTTTGTTCTGATATTCGGGTGGTGGGCGTAACTCGACGTTCATCTCACCTGACCAGGATCCGTTGTATGCGGACAGTGGGAGCACTCAAGTCGGCCGGTGTCAGTGCTGGTGACGAGGTCGTGGTGCCGGCGTACGGCAACGCCGAGGTGGCCCGGGCCGTGCTGGAGTTGGGCGCGGTGCCGGTGTTCGCCGACGTGGACGGCGACAGTTACTGCTTGGACCCGGCCGCGGTGTCGGATGTGGTGACCAGCCAGACGGCCGCGGTCGTGGCGATCCATCGGTTCGGGCGGCAGGCGGACGTCGGCTGGATCCGTGAAGTGGGCCAGCGGAACGGTCTGTTGGTGCTTGTGGAGGATGAGCCCGGGGTGGACCCGGTGGGCGCGGAGCTGCGGCGGGCGCATGCCTCGTACCTGGACGGCAGGCTCAGTGGGGTCCGGACGCCGACGCCGGCGGCGGGGCACTCGTACGAGCAGTATGTGGTGCGGGTGCCGGGCAACGGGCGGCCGGACCGGGATGCGTTCGCGCGGACGCTGCGGGCCAAGGGCGTGGCATGCAAGGTGCCCGTACTGGCTCCGGTGTACCGGATGCCGGGGCTGCGACGGGATGTGTTTCTGCCGCAGACCGAGCGGGCGGTGGACGAGACACTGGCGCTGCCCGTACATGCCGGGATGTCGCGGCGGGAGCTGCACAGGATGGTCAGCGCGTGCAATGCGCTCGGCGGATTGCTGCAACCGGCCTTTTAAGGGCTGACTCTGTCGGGGATCTTGGTGTCGTCTGCTCAGTCTCTGGCGGACCGCCAAGACCTCGGCCGGGGGATCCCGTGCTGATCCAGGAAGTTCTGGAAGGCGGTCGGCAGCCGGGACGGGGGTGCTTCTCCGGTCGGCGGCCGTCGGCTGAGGCGCTCGACGTTTGCGGCGATGGCTGTGAACACGTGCTGTAGGTGGGCTTTCTGCTGTCCCCGGTAGCGGCAGCGGCGCATGCCGTGTCCGTGAGCAAGCTCGTTGATGGTGCCTTCCACTCCGGAGCGGACCGCATAGCGGGCCTGCCAGTCGGGTGTCTGTTGCTCGGCGCGGACGCGGAGTTGCAGATCGCGGAGTTCTCGCGGGGGAAAGCCCACGGTTCGGGCGCTGTCGGCGGTGGTCGTGCAGCGGGTGCGGACCGGGCAGGGGCGGCACTGGCTCTTGGTGAACCGCGCCACGATCAGAGGTGCAGCGGTGGGTGAGGAGGTCGGATAGGGGCCGTGCCATCCCACGCTGGTTTCGCCCTGCGGACAGGTCACCTGCCGGCGGTCGAAGTCGATGTGGAAGTCGTCGCGGCCGAAGCCGTCGTTCTTGCGGTGCTGGCGGGTGGAGTTGACCGGCAGTGGCCCGGTGACCGTGACCTGGTGCTCCCGGGCCGCCTGTTCCAGATGGACCAGGGAGGTGTAGCCGCCGTCGACCAGATGCTCGGCGGGCGGCAGCCCGCGGCGCTTCAGCCGGGTGTGGATGCCGGGCAGAGCCTTCGCGTCGTAGCCGGTGGCGTCGGTGGTGGCCACATCTGTGATCACGTTGACGCCGTCAGGGGCACAGGTCTCGGTGAGATGTGCGACGAACCCCTTCCAACGGGTGATATGTTCGCGGCGCGCGTAGCGGGCCGTCAGGTCGTAGGGCGAGACGACCGCGACCGCCGAGGGCGGCAGCCCGCCGTCCTCGGCGGTGCGCCAGCGCAGGCGGTCGGCCCCGTCGCGGTAGTAGTTCTGCACCATGATCTGCCGCAGGGCCTGGACCCGGGGACCGGACAGGCGATCCGCCCCATGCTCCCCGACGTGCTCCAGCAGCCGGACGGCGTCGCCGCCTGTGGCAAGGATCCTGGTCTTGGGACGGGTGGGGTTCTGGCCCAGACGGACCGGGCGGCCGTAACGGCGCCCCCACTCCTCGTCGACCAAACCGGCCAGCAGGTGCGGAGCGGTGCCGGCCAGCTCTTCCAGCGCGGCGCGGACGGCCTCGGTGACCAGTTCCAGCCGGGTCAGATCGCGCACCGCGGCCAGAACGTGGGTGGAGTCCGTGCGCTGGGTGGTGCGCTCGCGGACGAGACCGGCTTCCTTCAGGCGCGCAAGCGCGAGGTCAAGGAGACGGTCGGCGCGACCGTCCTCGGTGAGACGCTCGCGGAAGTCGGCCAGCACGCTGTGGTGGAAGCCGGGATCGTCCAGCTCCATGGCCAACGCGTACTTGAAATCGATGCGGCAGCGAACCGCCTCGGCCGCCTGCCGGTCCGACAGACCGAGCAGGAACTGCAGCACACACACGGTGGCCAGCTGAGCGGGCGAGAGACCCGGACGGCCGTCACGCGGATACCAGTCGGCGAAGTCCTCGTCACGCCACAGCCCGCCCAGGCGGTCTCTCACCCACATCGCCGTCGTACCACCCGGGTTGCTCGCTCGCGCCATCTGCACGGTCAGAGAAGGAACTTGCTCACCAGAACGGGCATGGAGCGACAACGGGCACCTCGACAACTGCATCGGTCCTTGAACAGAGCCGAGCATGCCCGTTGATCATGCTGCCCCGCCGGGGATCCCCAAGATCCCCGACAGAGTCAGCCCTTTAGTCGAGTGCCGGTGAGCGGTTCGAACCTGCCGCCGAGTTGGGGTAATATCTATTCCGTTGCCGCGCCCCAATAGCTCAGTCGGCAGAGCGTCTCCATGGTAAGGAGAAGGTCTACGGTTCGATTCCGTATTGGGGCTCCAGAGGACAAAGGCCCCCGCCATGAGGCGGGGGCCTTTGTCGTATGCGGAAGCCGCGGTGAAGCGTGTCAGTTTTGCGCGGATTGGATATAGGCCAGGCCGTGGGCGCCGGAAATGTCGGTGCGGTCAACTTCCAGGGTGGCGAGTGGGCTCAAGGTATTCAGGTCCACGACGGTGACGGTGCTGGAGAGGTTGCCGGAGACATAGCCGAGGCGGCCGTCGGGGGAGGACGTGATGGTGAGGGGGAAATGGCCGACCTCCACCTCGCCGACGGGGGCGAGGGTGCCGGGGGCGAAGACGGTCAGGACTCCTGGGAGGTGGGAGCCGAGTGGGCCGTCCGGTGAGGCGTCCGGGCGCAGTTCGCCGACGAGGAGTGTGCCGGTCGCGGTGACATGGACGGGCAGGACCTGTCCCCGGGTGGGGAGGGCGCGGATGATCTCGTGGGTGGCGGTGTCGATGACGCGGATGCCCGGCGCTGCCGAGAGCGGGGTGTGGAAGTCGGCCTTGGGGGCCGCTACGTAGGCATGGCGGCCGTCGGGGGCGACGGCGAGGCCTTCGCTGCCGGGGACGGGGATGCGGGCCGTGCAGATTCCGCGGCCGAGGTCGACGACGGAGACGAACGGGGCTTCCTTGTTGGTGGCGAAGCCCTGCCGGCCGTCTGGGGTGAGCGCGAACCAGTGCGGGCCGGGCGCCATCGTGGGGATGCGGCCGAGGCGGGCGTGGGTGCGGGTGTCGATGATCAGGACGCCGCCGGGCTCGGTGTCGGTGGCCTCGACGCTGACGTACAGACGCCCGCGCTCACGGTCGAGAGCCAGGCCGTGCGGGGCGTGGTCGGGGGTGGTGTCGAGGGTGGCGACGACGGTGCGGGTGTCGACGTCGATGACGGTGATCTCGTGGGCCGGGCCCTCGTTGGCGCGGTAGAAGCCGGAGCGGTAGGTACTGGTGCAGTACAGCAGCCGGTGGTCCGGGTCGAAGCACAGTTCGTGCGGCTGCGGCGGGACCTGGATCACCTCGAGGCGCTCATGGGTGGCGGCGTCGAAGAAGGTGACGGTGGGGCCGGTCTGGCTGACGACGGCGAGCAGGTCGCCGGGCGGGCCGGCGGGGGTGGGAGTCATGGTCCGTATCGTGGGCGGCCGTTGGGGAAGACTCCAGTGCACGGCGGGCAGGGGTGCCGTGCACCGCACGCAAGGATGCTGGTGGTGGCGGGGGAAGCGGCCGGCGGGCTGTGAGCCGCTTCACTTCGGCCGCTCCCCCCGGAGGTCAGCCTGCCGGGACCTCGGGGACGCGCATGGCGAGGATGGCCATGTCGTCGGAGGCCGGTTCGGCGGCGAAGCGTTCCACGGCGCGCAGCACGCGGGCGGCGACGGCGCCGGCCGTCAGTCCTGTACAGGTGGTCAGGACGTCGGTGAGGCCGTCGTCGCCGAGCATGCGGGTGCCCTCGCGGCGTTCGGTGACGCCGTCGGTGACGCACAGCAGGACGTCGCCGGGGTCGAGGGTGACGGTCTGTTCGTAGAGCTCCAGGTCGTCCATCACGCCGAGGAGCGGCTGGGGTTCGGCGGCCGGCTCGACCGTGCCGTCCTGGCGCAGCCGGAGCGGAAGGGGGTGGCCCGCGCAGACGACCTTGAGGAGGGCGCTGCCGTCGTCCTGCGGCCAGAGCTCGCCGTAAAGGAGCGTCAGGAAGCGGCTGCGGGCGCCCTCGTCGAGGATGGCGGCGTTGAGCCGCTCCAGGACGGCGGGGCCGCCGAAGCCCTCACGGGCCAACAGCCGAAGCGCGTGCCGTGCCAGGCCCGTGACGGCGGCGGCTTCCGGGCCCGTACCGCAGACGTCGCCGATCGCGAAGCCGTACGCGCCGTCACGGATCGGGAAGAGGTCGTAGAAGTCGCCGCCGACCTCGTTGCCCTCGCCGGCCGCGCGGTAGATGACCTCGACCTCCACGCCGGGGACCACGGGCAGCTCCGGGGGCAGCAGGCTGCGCTGGAGGGACTGGCTGATGGCCGTGCGCTCGGAGTAGAGCCGGGCGTTGTCCAGGGCGAGGGCGGCCCGGCGGGAGAGGTCCTCGGCGAGTTCGAGGATCTCCTGGCGGAAGTGCTCCTCGGTGGGCTTGCCGAGGGTGAGCATGCCGATGACGCGGTTACGGGCGACCAGGGGCAGTACGACGGTTTCGCCGCCGACGGCGGAGGCGGTGGCCAGGGTGGCGCCGGGGCCGGTGGAGGGGCGGGCGGAGTTGCCCAGGCCCAGGCTGCGCATGGAGGTGCGCAGGGCGGCGTCGTGGGCGGCGTCGCTGGGGGCGGTCCAGACCCGTGCGCCGGGGGTGGGGACCGGCTCGGGCGCGTCGACCTTCATCAGCAGGGTCTTGAGGCCGTCGATGCGGTCCTCGTCCTCGTGCAGGACGTAGGAGAGCTCGGGCTCGGAGGACTGGTCGGCGACGGTGTAGACGGCGCACCACGTGGCGAGGGTGGGGACCGTCATCTGGGCCATCAGGGCCAGGGTCTGGTCGCGGTCGAGGGTGCCGGCCAGCAGGTCGGAGGCCTCGACGAGGAAGGAGAGGGAGCCACGGCGCAGCTTTTCCAGCTCGGTGAGGCGGGCGCGTTCGACGGCGAGGGCGATGCGGTCGGCGGCGAACTGGAGCCGCAGCGCCTCTTCGTTCGTGTAGCGGCCGGCGCCCTCGGCGGCGACGCCGAGCGAGCCGGTCAGCCGGCCCTCGACCTTGAGCGGGACGGTGACGACCGAGCGCATGCCCGTGCCGCTGAGGAGCGGTACGGCGCCGGGGACGGCGGTGAGGTCCTCATGGACGGCGGGCATCCGGGCGGAGCCGTAGCGTCCGGATCCGGCCTCCACGGGGACCCGGGCGAACCGCTGGCGGGCGGAGGGCAGGCCCGTGGAGGCGCGGACCTCCAGCTCGGTCTCGTCGTCGGTGGCCAGGAGGAGGTAGGCGGCGTCGCCGTCGAGCATGTCGCGGGCGCGTTCGACGGTGCGCTGGAGCAGGCCGTCGAGGTCATCGGGGGCCGGTGAGCCGATGAAGACCTCGAAGGGGTCGGAGATGCGGCCCTCCGACCGGGCGGCCTGGGTGGCGGCGTCCGGGGCGGGGGTGCGCTGGGGGCTCTGGAGGATCGCGCGTTCGTGGTCGCGCACCAGCAGACAGACCGTGGAGGCCTCGCCGTCGGCGTCGCGGACGCGCAGGTGGGAGGCGTAGACGGGGACGACCCGGCCGTCGGAGCCGCGGATGCCGTAGGAGCCTTCCCAGCGGGAGAGCTGGAGCGCCTCGGCGATGCCGGTGCCGGTGCCGGGGGTGTGCGGCCAGGCGGCGAAGTCGGTGAGCGGTTTGCCGATGACCTGTTCGGGGTCGTAGGCGAAGAGGTCCTGGGCGTCTTCGTTCCAGAAGCTGATGCAGCCGCCCCGGTCGATCTGGATCACCGCGACGCGGACGCGGGCGTCGGTGACCGGAAGAGCGTCGACGGGCAGGGCGGGGCCCGCGGAGCGGGTGCCGGCCGGGCGCTCGGCGAGGTCGAGCTGGAACCAGACGTGTTTTTGTGCGGCGGTGTACTCGACGCCCCAGCGGGAGGCCAGCGCGCCGCACAGCAGCAGTCCGCGGCCGCCCTCGCGGTCCGGGTGGACGACGACCTGGCCGGCGTTCTGGAGCGGAATCTCCCGTTCGGGGTAGCGGTCGGCGACGGAGATCCGTACGCCGTCGTCGTTGCGCAGACACAGCACGTCGGCGGCGGTACCGGCGTGCACCACGGCATTGGTGACCAGCTCGCTGGTCAGCACCACGGCGTCGTCGACGATGTCGGCGCAGCCCCAGCCCTGGAGGGTGTCGCGGACGAACGCACGGGCAGTGGCGACCGAGCGCCCGACCGGCTCGAAGGTTGCGGCGGCCCGCGCGGTGATCACTGGTCTCCTCATGCGTGTGTCGGTGATCTGCTCCCCCATGGTCGCGGCGCCCCTCCGAATAAACCTGTTGTGCGTGCACCACCGCCCGTGCTCGATGGCTGGGGCGGGTGGACAGCCGTATGCCAGGTTACTTACCTTCGCCGCACCCGAGGATGCCGGTCACGTGTGTTTCCGCCCCAATCGTGCCCTGGGACGGTGTGCGATGCTGCCGAACTGTTATGGCCTGGTTGGGCCATGGTGAAACACTGGGCAAGTATCAAGAGAAAGCCCGGGTAGAACGGTCGACCCTTGCGGGAGGGACACGGTGGAGTCTGGCGCAGCAGCGCGGGGCGCAAGCACGCGCGCGAAAGGCGGACGATCCCGGAACAACGGGACGACCGAGGTGGATACGGCTGCGCTCAATCGGCTGTTGGTCGCTCTGGTTGCCATGCGGGACGGGAACTTCCGCAAGCGGCTCACGGTTTCCGGCGATGGCGTCATGTCGGAGATCGCGGCGGTCTTCAACGAGGTTGCGGATCGCAATCTGCATCTCACGGGCGAGCTGGCGCGGGTGCGCCGGGTCGTCGGACGTGAGGGAAAGCTCACGGAACGACTGGAGGTCGGCGCCGCCGAGGGCTCCTGGGCCGCGGCCATCGACGCCTCGAATGCCCTGGTGGACGACCTCGTACGGCCCGTCTCCGAAGTGGGACGGGTGCTGTCGGCGGTCTCCGAGGGCGACCTCGAACAGCGGATGGATCTGCGGTCGCGCAGTTCGGACAGCTCTTCGGAGCACCCTTTGCGGGGTGAATTCCTGAAGGTCGGCCGTACGGTCAACGGGCTGGTGGACCAGCTGTCCGCGTTCACCGACGAGGTCACGAGAGTGGCCAGCGAGGTCGGTACGGAGGGCAAGCTCGGCGGCCAGGCGCGGGTGCGCGGAATGTCGGGTTCGTGGAAGGACCTCACGGAATCCGTCAACACCATGGCGTCCCGGCTGACGGCGCAGGTGCGTGACATTGCTCTCGTGACCACGGCGGTCGCCAAGGGTGATCTGTCCCGGAAGGTGACGGTTCATGTCGCCGGCGAGATGCTCGAGCTGAAGAACACCGTCAACACGATGGTCGACCAGCTCTCCTCTTTCGCGTCCGAGGTGACGCGCGTCGCCCGCGAGGTCGGCACGGAGGGCGAGCTCGGCGGGCAGGCACAGGTCCCCGGCGTCGCCGGCGTGTGGAAGGACCTGACGGATTCGGTCAACCTCATGGCCGGCAACCTCACCGCTCAGGTGCGCGGGATCGCGCAGGTCACCACCGCCGTCGCGAACGGCGACCTGTCGCAGAAGGTCACGGTCAGTGCACGCGGCGAGGTCGCGCAGCTGGCCGACACGATCAACACCATGACCGAGACGCTGCGCACGTTCGCGGACGAAGTGACGCGCGTGGCGAACGAGGTCGGCGCGGAGGGCCAGCTCGGCGGGCAGGCACAGGTGCCGGGCGCGGCCGGTACGTGGAAGGACCTCACCGACTCGGTGAACACCGCCTTCCGCAACCTGACGGCGCAGGTGCGGGACATCGCGCAGGTCACGACGGCGGTCGCCAACGGCGATCTGTCCCAGACGGTCACCGTCGATGTGGCCGGTGAAATGCTGGAGTTGAAGAACACCGTCAACACGATGGTGGGTCAGCTGTCTTCGTTCGGTGCCGAAGTGACGCGCGTTGCGCGGGAGATCGGCGTCGAGGGTGAGCTGGGCGGCCAGGCCGCGGTGCCGGGGGCGGCGGGGACGTGGAAGGACCTCACGGACTCCGTGAACACCGCCTTCCGGAACCTGACCGGGCAGGTGCGCAACATCGCTCAGGTGACGACCGCGGTGGCCAACGGCGATCTCTCGCAGAAGGTCACCGTCGACGTCTCCGGCGAGATGCTCCAGCTCAAGAACACCGTGAACACCATGGTGGACCAGCTGTCCTCGTTCGCCGACCAGGTCACGCGAATGGCCAGGGACGTGGGCACGGAGGGCCGGCTGGGCGGCCAGGCCCGGGTGGACGGCGTCAGCGGCACCTGGAAGGAACTGACCGACTCCGTCAACTTCATGGCGGGGAACCTGACTTCCCAGGTGCGGCAGATCGCGCAGGTGACGACGGCGGTCGCCCGTGGTGACCTGTCCCAGAAGATCGACGTGGATGCGCGCGGCGAGATCCTGGAGCTGAAGAACACCATCAACACGATGGTCGACCAGCTTTCCGCGTTCGCCGAGCAGGTCACCCGGGTCGCCCGGGAGGTCGGCACGGACGGCAGGCTCGGCGGGCAGGCACAGGTGCCGGGCGTCGCGGGCGTCTGGCGCGATCTGACCGACTCGGTGAACGGCATGGCCGGCAACCTGACGGCCCAGGTCCGCAACATCGCGCAGGTCGCCACGGCGGTCGCGCGCGGTGACCTGTCGCAGAAGATCGATGTGGACGCCCGGGGCGAGATCCTGGAGCTGAAGAACACCCTGAACACCATGGTCGACCAGCTCTCCTCGTTCGCGGAGCAGGTCACCCGGGTCGCCCGCGAGGTGGGCACCGAGGGCATGCTGGGCGGCCAGGCCGAGGTGCAGGGCGTCAGCGGTACGTGGAAGGACCTCACCCAGTCCGTCAACTTCATGGCGAACAACCTGACCTCGCAGGTGCGCAACATCGCGGAGGTCACGACCGCGGTGGCCCGCGGTGACCTGTCCAAGAAGATCACCGTCGATGCCAAGGGCGAGATCCTCGAACTGGTCACGACCGTCAACACGATGGTCGATCAGCTGTCGTCGTTCGCCGAGCAGGTGACCCGGGTGGCCCGTGAGGTGGGCACCGAGGGCCAGTTGGGCGGCCAGGCGCGGGTGCCGGGTGCGACCGGCATCTGGCTGGATCTCAGCGACAACGTGAACCTGATGGCCAACAACCTGACCATCCAGGTGCGCAACATCTCGCAGGTCTCGGCGGCGGTCGCCAACGGAGACCTGACCAAGAAGGTCACCGTCGAGGCGCGCGGCGAGGTCGCGCAGCTCGCCGACACGGTCAACACGATGGTCACGACGCTGTCGTCGTTCGCCGACGAGGTCACGCGAGTGGCCCGTGAGGTGGGCACCGACGGCATCCTGGGCGGCCAGGCCCGCGTCCCCGGCGTCGCCGGTACGTGGAAGGACCTCACCGAGTCCGTGAACTCGATGGCCAACAACCTGACCGGCCAGGTCCGCAACATCGCCATGGTCACCACCGCCATCGCCAAGGGCGATCTGACCAAGAAGATCGACATCGATGCGCGCGGCGAGATCCTCGCGCTGAAGACCACCATCAACACCATGGTCGACCAGCTGTCGTCCTTCGCCGAGCAGGTCACCAGAGTGGCCCGCGAAGTGGGTACGGAGGGCCAGCTGGGCGGTCAGGCGCAGGTGCGGGGCGTGGCCGGCACCTGGCGGGACCTGACCGAATCGGTGAACGAGATGGCCGGCAACCTGACCCGTCAGGTGCGTGCCATCGCCGCGGTCGCCGCGGCGGTCACCCTCGGCGATCACAACGTCCGGATCGACGTGGACGCGGCCGGCGAGATCCTGGAGCTCCAGGACAACGTCAACACCATGATCTCCACGCTCCGCGAGACCACCCTGGCCAACGAGGAACAGGACTGGCTCAAGGGCAACCTCGCCCGGATCTCCGGTCTGATGCAGGGCCGGCGTGACCTCAAGGACGTCGCCACGCTCATCATGAGCGAGCTCTCGCCCGCGGTCTCCGCCCAGCACGGCGCGTTCTTCCTCGCGGCGCAGCCCGACAGCCAGGAGATCGGCGCGGACGGCGGCGAGGCGGGCGCCTACGAGCTGCGGCTGATGGGCTCGTACGGCTACGCCATGGGCGGGATGCCTACGACCTTCCGGCCGGGCGAGACGCTGATCGGCACGGCCGCGGAGGAGGGCCGCACGATCCTGGTGGAGAACGTCCCTTCCGGCTATCTCAAGATCGCCTCCGGACTGGGCGAGGCACCGCCGGCGAATGTGATCGTGCTGCCGGTGCTCTTCGAGGACAAGGTGCTCGGCGTGATCGAGCTGGCGTCCTTCCAGCCGTTCACCCAGATCCAGAAGGACTTCCTCAGCCAGATCGCCGAGATGATCGCGACCAGCGTCAACACCATCTCGGTCAACACCAAGACCGAGGTGCTGCTCAAGCAGTCGCAGGAGCTGACCGAGCAGCTCAAGGAGCGGTCGGGCGAGCTGGAGAGCCGGCAGAAGGCGCTGGAGCTGTCCAACACCGAGCTGGAGGAGAAGGCCGAACAGCTGCGTGCGCAGAACCGCGACATCGAGGTGAAGAACACCGAGATCGAGGAGGCGCGGCAGGTTCTGGAGGAGCGTGCCGAGCAGCTCGCGGTCTCGATGCGCTACAAGTCGGAGTTCCTGGCGAACATGTCGCACGAGCTGCGGACGCCGCTCAACTCCCTGCTGATTCTGGCCAAGTTGCTGGCCGATAACGCCGAGGGGAATCTCTCCCCGAAGCAGGTCGAATTCGCCGAAACCATCCACGGCGCCGGAAGCGACCTGCTCCAGCTCATCAACGACATCCTGGACCTGTCCAAGGTCGAGGCCGGAAAGATGGACGTCAGCCCGACGCGGATCGCGCTGGTCCAGCTCGTCGACTATGTGGAGGCGACGTTCCGGCCGCTGACCGCGGAGAAGGGACTCGACTTCTCCGTACGGGTCTCCCCGGAGCTGCCGGCCACACTGCACACCGACGAGCAGCGGCTGCTCCAGGTGCTGCGCAATCTGCTGTCCAACGCGGTGAAGTTCACCGACAGTGGCGCCGTCGAGCTGGTCATCCGGCCGGCCGGTGCGGATGTCCCGGTGGCCATCCGCGAGCAGCTGCTGGAACACGGCTCGCTGCGCGACCCGGATGCGGACATGATCGCCTTCTCGGTGACCGACACCGGAATCGGCATCGCGTCCAGCAAGATGCGGGTCATCTTCGAGGCGTTCAAGCAGGCGGACGGCACGACCAGCCGCAAGTACGGCGGTACGGGCCTGGGTCTGTCCATCAGCCGGGAGATCGCCCGGCTGCTCGGCGGCGAGATCCACGCCGCGAGCGAGCCCAGCCGTGGCTCCACGTTCACGCTCTACCTGCCGCACAACCCGGGCGGGCTGCCGCCGCAGGGCTACCCGCAACTGGTGGCCGGCGGGATCGCGATGGACGCGGAGGCGCGCGAGACGGAGGTCGGGCGCCAAGAGGCCGAGGAGCAGCAGCAGGGCTACGAGCAGGACTCCGGGGGCAGCCTCAACCGGCGCCGCCGCCGGGCCGTTTCGGGCCCCCCGCGCCGCTTCGCCCTGCCCGGCCAGCCCCCGCCCGCGGCGGCGCCGCAGACGCCTCAGGCGGCGCCCCGGACGGCCCCGCAGCAGCCCGCTCCGGAGCCCTGGATCGGCAACGGCCAGGATCTGGTGGACCCGGCCTTCGAGGGCGGCTTCCACGGCGAGAAGGTGCTGATCGTCGATGACGACATCCGCAATGTCTTCGCGCTCACCAGCGTCCTGGAACAGCACGGCCTGTCGGTGCTGTACGCGGAGAACGGGCGCGAGGGCATCGAGGTGCTGGAGCAGCACGACGACATCGTGCTGGTCCTGATGGACATCATGATGCCGGAGATGGACGGCTATGCGACCACGGCGGCGATCCGCCGGATGCCGCAGTTCGCCGGACTGCCCATCATCGCGCTGACCGCGAAGGCGATGAAGGGCGACCGGGAGAAGAGCATCGACTCCGGAGCCTCCGACTACGTGACCAAGCCGGTGGATACCGATCATCTGTTGTCGGTCATGGAGCAATGGATGCGCGCGGAGTGAGGGAGCGTCCAGTATGGAGGCGTAAGAGGATCATCGCGTGCTGACTCAGGGTTGCCGTGGACGTGTGGAAGCGCAGGATTCGGGGAACCTTCTGGTCTCTGTCTGCGTTTCTGCTACGTGCACAGTGACATCGCGGTGACAGGGTGTGGCGACAGGCGGGGTGCAGCTACCATGACCGGCACAAGGACGGGCGGCATGACGGAGTCGTCCCCTGGGGCGGCGTCCGGTTCCATGCCGGGGCGAGGAGGACGGGCCATGGTGCAGAAGGCCAAGATCCTCCTGGTCGATGACCGGCCGGAGAATCTGCTGGCGCTGGAGGCGATCCTCTCTGCGCTCGATCAGACACTGGTGCGGGCATCGTCCGGGGAGGAAGCGCTCAAAGCACTGCTCACGGACGATTTCGCGGTGATTCTGCTCGATGTGCAGATGCCGGGGATGGACGGTTTCGAAACGGCCGCGCACATCAAGCGGCGTGAACGTACCCGCGACATCCCGATCATCTTCCTCACGGCCATCAACCACGGCCCGCACCACACCTTCCGCGGTTACGCGGCCGGTGCGGTGGACTACATCTCCAAGCCGTTCGACCCCTGGGTGCTGCGCGCCAAGGTCTCGGTCTTCGTCGAGCTCTACATGAAGAACTGCCAACTGCGGGAGCAGGCCTCCCTGCTGAGGCTTCAGCTGGAGGGCGGGCGGCAGAGCGCCGACGAGGCGAGGGAGTCCGCGGGACTGCTCGCCGAGCTGTCCGCGCGACTGGCCGCTGTCGAGGAACAGGCCGAGGCTCTGTCCAAACAGCTGGATGAGACGGCGGATGCGGCGGCGGTCGCCACGGCGGCCCATCTGGAGCGCAAACTCACCGGCCTGCGCCGGGCTCTGGATGCCCTGGAGCCGGGGTCGGGAAGCGCCGCGGGGTGACTGACGCCCTTTCATGAGACGGGCGCGCGACACGTTCGGGTGAAGCGCCGTGCGCTCGTGTCATGCCTGCCTTCGCCTGTAATCTCGTCGCCATGGCCTCACGTACGTCCGGCAAGGGAACCCAGAGCGCGGCGGGCCCCTCCAAGCAGCGCGCCGGACGGACCGCGGGCGCCGCCAAGAAGACCGCAGCGAAGAAGGCACCCGCGAAGAAGGCATCCGCGAAGCCGCCGCTCAAGAAGACCGCGGCCGCGAAGAAGGCACCGGCCAAAAGGGCTCCCGCCAAGAAGGCCGCCCCCAAGCCGGCGCCGTCACCCACCGGCGGTCTCTACCGCCTCGTCCGCGCCTGCTGGCTGGGGCTCGCGCACGCCATCGGGGCGGTGTTCCGCGGCATGGGCCGCGGCGCCAGGAACCTCGACCCGGCGCACCGCAAGGACGGGCTGGCGCTGCTGCTGCTCGGCCTGGCGCTGGTGATCGCGGCGGGTACGTGGTCCAACCTCAGCGGCCCGGTCGGCGATCTCGTCGAGCTGCTGGTGACCGGGGCGTTCGGGCGGCTCGATCTGGTCGTGCCGATACTGCTGGGCGGCATCGCCGTGCGCCTGATCCGGCACCCCGAGCAGCCGGAGGCCAACGGCCGGATCGTCATCGGGCTGTCGGCACTGGTCATGGGTGTCCTGGGGCAGGTCGCGATGGCCTGTGGATCGCCGGGCCGGGACGATGGTCTGGCCGCCATACAGGACGCCGGCGGCTATCTCGGATGGGTCGCTTCCAAGCCGCTGATCTTCACCGTCGGACAGACCCTGGCCGTGGCGCTGCTGGCGCTGCTGACCCTCTTCGGGCTGCTGGTGGTCACCGCGACGCCGGTGAACGCCATCCCGCAGCGGCTGCGGGCGCTCGGCGTCCGGCTGGGCGTGGTGCAGCCCGAGGAGCCCGAGGAGTACGTCGACGAGGTCGAGGACTATGCGGAGGAGTGGCGCGAGCAGCCCGCCCGCAAGCCGCGGCGCGCCGCAGCCGCGAACGAACCGGACGCGATAGAGGAAGCGGCCCTGGCCAAGCGGCGCCGCCCGCGCCGGGCCTTCGTACAGCCCGCCACGGACCGGCCGATGGACGCGGTGGACGTCGCCGCCGCGGCCGCGGCGGCGCTGGACGGTGCGGTGCTGCACGGCGTCCAGCCCTCCCCGCTCGTCGCCGGACTCAGCAGCAGCATCTCCGGGGAGCGCCGGGACCACGACGGCGCGGAGACCACGGGGGAGGGCGGCACGGTGCCGCCGGCCCGCGGCGCGAAGCCGAAGCCGTCCGCGGCCGAGGACACCCCGGCCGTACCGGACTTCACCAAGGCGCCGCCCGAGCCGTCCGGCGAACTGCCGGCGCGCGCCGAGCAGCTCCAGCTCTCCGGCGACATCACCTACTCGCTGCCCTCGCTGGACCTGCTCGCGCGCGGCGGCCCCGGCAAGACCCGCAGCGCCGCGAACGACGCCATAGTGACCTCGCTGACCACGGTCTTCCAGGAGTTCAAGGTCGACGCCGCGGTCACCGGCTTCACCCGTGGCCCGACGGTCACCCGCTACGAGGTCGAGCTCGGCCCGGCGGTCAAGGTCGAGAAGATCACCGCGCTGGCCAAGAACATCGCCTACGCGGTGGCCAGCCCCGACGTCCGGATCATCAGCCCGATCCCCGGCAAGTCCGCGGTCGGCATCGAGATCCCCAACACCGACCGCGAGATGGTCAACCTCGGCGATGTGCTGCGGCTGGCCGACGCCGCGGGCGACGAGCATCCGATGCTGGTGGCGCTCGGCAAGGACGTCGAGGGCGGCTACGTCATGGCCAACATGACCAAGATGCCGCACGTCCTGGTGGCCGGTGCCACCGGTTCCGGCAAGTCGTCCTGCATCAACTGTCTGATCACCTCGGTCATGGTGCGGGCCACGCCGGAGGACGTCCGGATGGTGCTGGTCGACCCCAAGCGCGTCGAGCTGACCGCGTACGAAGGCATCCCGCACCTGATCACGCCGATCATCACCAACCCCAAGCGCGCCGCCGAGGCACTCCAGTGGGTGGTGCGCGAGATGGACCTGCGCTACGACGATCTCGCGGCCTACGGCTTCCGGCACATCGACGACTTCAACGAAGCGGTGCGCAGCGGGAAGGTCACCTCACCCGAGGGCAGCGAGCGTGAGCTGGCGCCGTACCCGTATCTGCTGGTGATCGTCGACGAGCTGGCGGACCTGATGATGGTCGCGCCGCGCGATGTGGAGGACTCGATCGTCCGCATCACCCAGCTCGCCCGCGCGGCAGGCATCCATCTGGTGCTCGCCACCCAGCGCCCGTCGGTCGATGTGGTCACCGGCCTGATCAAGGCCAATGTGCCCTCCCGGCTCGCGTTCGCCACCTCCTCGCTCGCCGACAGCCGGGTCATCCTCGACCAGCCGGGTGCCGAGAAGCTGATCGGCAAGGGCGACGGGCTGTTCCTGCCGATGGGGGCCAACAAGCCGGTCCGTATGCAGGGCGCGTTCGTGACCGAGGCAGAGGTCGCGGCCGTCGTCCAGCACTGCAAGGATCAGATGGCGCCGGTCTTCCGGGACGACGTCACCGTGGGCACGGCCAAGAAGAAGGAGATCGACGAGGACATCGGCGATGACCTCGATCTGCTGTGCCAGGCCGCTGAGCTGGTCGTTTCCACCCAGTTCGGGTCGACGTCGATGCTTCAGCGCAAGCTGCGGGTGGGCTTCGCCAAGGCCGGCCGGCTGATGGACCTGATGGAGTCGCGCACCATCGTGGGACCGAGCGAGGGTTCCAAGGCACGTGACGTTCTTGTGAAGCCTGATGAGCTGGATGGAGTGCTGGCGGTGATCCGGGGGGAGGCTACCGAGTAGCACAGACTTCCGGGTCACGCAGACGGGAGCAGAAGGCAACCGTTTCTCCTGCTGATACGTCAAGTTGAGGGAGATGAGGGAACGATGCTTCACCATCGAGCCCCAGGGCACCGCCGACGGCGTTCCGATGGCGTACAAACTCTGCTCTCCCGCTTGCCCCACCCTTTCGCTCCACCCCTAGACTGAACTTCCAGCAGGTGGCTACACGCTCGAAAGGCGCCTCCGTGTCCATCGGCAACTCCCCCGAAGCAGACCGGCCTTCCGTCGGTGCTGCCCTCCAGAAGGCCCGTATCGGAGCGGGACTGACCGTCGAAGAGGTCAGTACGACGACACGGGTGCGCATCCCCATCGTGCACGCGATCGAGCAGGACGACTTCTCCCGCTGTGGCGGCGACGTCTACGCCCGGGGGCACATCCGGGCGCTCGCCCGCGCCGTATCCCTCGATTCCCGACCGCTGATCGACCAGTTCGACGCCGAACACGGCGGACGGCCCGCGCCGACCCCCGCCGCCCCGCTCTTCGAAGCCGAGCGGATCCGCTCCGAGCCCCGCCGCCCCAATTGGACCGCGGCCATGGTCGCGGCGATCGTCGCGGTGGTCGGGTTCGTGGGCTTCACGCTTTTCACGGGCAGCGGCAAGAGCGGCGGCGGCCCGGTCGCGTCCGGCGACGCCAATGCGAAACCGGCGCCGGCGCCCGCCCGCCACCCCTCGACCATCAAGCCGCCCGTCAAGCCCGAGCCCTCCGACAGTGCCGTCGCCGGGCTGCCGAAGGACAAGGTCACGATCAAGGTGACCGCCCGCGACGGCCAGAGCTGGATCTCCGCCAAGGACGCCAACGGCAAGCTCCTGGAGGACGGCCTGCTCAAGAAGGGCGAGTCCAAGACCATCACCGACAAGGAACGGATCGACCTGGTCCTCGGTAACGCCGGAGCCGTACAGCTGTACGTCAACGGCAAGGAGGTCAAGCGGGTCGGCGACAAGGGCACCGTGGAGCGTCTCAGCTACACGCGAGGAGACCCCCAGGCGGGCTGAGGGCCCCTCCTCGGGGGGCGTCCGCCGCCCGGCCCGGGTGCCCGGCACCGGCGGCGGAGACCTGCTCGCCAAGGGGGCGGCCGGGACAAAGTAGGCTGAGGCCTATGCCCGAACGCCGTACCGTCGCCCTTGTCACTCTTGGCTGCGCCCGTAACGAGGTGGACTCGGAGGAGCTCGCAGGCCGCCTGGCAGCGGACGGCTGGGACCTCGTCGAGGAAGCCGCCGATGCCGATGTCGCCGTCGTCAACACCTGTGGCTTCGTCGAGGCCGCAAAGAAGGACTCCGTCGATGCCCTGCTGGAAGCCAACGATCTGAAGGATCATGGCAGAACCCAGGCCGTGGTGGCCGTCGGCTGCATGGCCGAGCGCTACGGCAAGGAGCTCGCCGAGGCGCTGCCCGAGGCCGACGGTGTGCTCGGCTTTGACGACTACAGCAGCATCTCCGATCGCCTTCAGACCATCCTGAACGGCGGCATCCACGCCGCGCACACCCCGCGCGACCGCCGCAAGCTGCTGCCGATCAGCCCGGCCGAGCGTCAGGGCAGTGCCGAGGTCGCGCTGCCCGGCCACGCCCAGGACACTCCGCCCGAGGACCTTCCGGAGGGCATCGCGCCCGCCTCCGGGCCGCGTGCGCCGCTGCGCCGCCGGCTCGGCAGCAATCCCGTGGCCTCGGTGAAGCTGGCCTCCGGCTGCGACCGGCGCTGCTCGTTCTGCGCCATTCCCTCCTTCCGCGGCTCCTTCATCTCGCGCCGGCCCTCCGATGTGCTGGGCGAGACGCGCTGGCTGGCCGGGGAGGGCGTCAAGGAGATCATGCTGGTCTCCGAGAACAACACCTCCTACGGCAAGGACCTCGGCGACATCCGGCTGCTGGAGACGCTGCTGCCGGAGCTGGCGGCCGTCGACGGCATCGAGCGGATCCGGGTCAGCTACCTCCAGCCGGCCGAGATGCGCCCCGGCCTGATCGACGTGCTGACCGGCACCGACAAGGTCGCGCCCTACTTCGACCTGTCCTTCCAGCACTCGGCACCCGGTGTGCTGCGGGCGATGCGGCGCTTCGGCGGCACGGACAGCTTCCTGGAGCTGCTGGAGACGATCCGTACGAAGGCGCCGCAGGCCGGTGCCCGATCCAACTTCATCGTCGGCTTCCCCGGGGAGAGCGAGAGCGACCTCGCGGAGCTTGAGCGCTTCATCACCGAGGCCCGGCTCGACGCCATCGGCGTCTTCGGCTACTCCGACGAGGACGGCACCGAGGCCGCCTCCTACGCGGACAAGGTCGATCCGGACGTGGTCGCCGAGCGGCTGGCGCGGGTCTCGCGGCTGGCCGAGGAGCTGACCGCGCAGCGTGCCGAGGAGCGGGTCGGCGAGACGCTGCGGGTGCTGGTCGACCGGACCGACGACGAGGACGGCATCGTCGGGCGGGCTGCGCACCAGGCACCGGAGACCGACGGCGTCACGCTGCTGTCGACCGACCAGGAGCTGGAGCCTGGTCGTATGGTCGAAGCAAAGGTGGTGGCGAGCGAGGGCGTGGACCTCGTGGCGGAGGTGCTGTCGGTGGAGGGCACGGGGTGTACCGAGGAGGCGGGCAGATGAGCGGAGTCCCGGCTTCCGCAGCTGGTGGCCCGCGCACGGCGCCGGTCGTCCGGCAGGCCGGGCTGTGGAACATCGCCAATCTCCTGACGATGCTGCGGCTGGTGCTGGTCCCGGCCTTCGTGGTGCTGCTGATGCACGACGACGGAGCCGATCCGGTCTGGCGGGTCTTCGCCTGGGCCGCCTTCGCCGTCGCCATGATCACCGATGTCTTCGACGGGCATCTGGCCCGCGCGTACAACCTGGTCACCGACTTCGGCAAGATCGCGGACCCGATCGCGGACAAGGCGATCATGGGCGCCGCACTGATCTGCCTGTCGGTGCTGGGTGATCTGTCCTGGTGGGTGACCGGCGTGATCCTTTTCCGGGAGCTCGGCATCACGCTGATGCGGTTCTGGGTGATCAAGCACGGGGTCATTCCGGCCAGTCGTGGCGGCAAAATCAAGACATTGGCACAGGGCACCGCGGTCGGTATGTACGTCCTGGTGCTGAGCGGCCCGCTGGCGACCTTCCGCTGGTGGGTGATGGCGGTGGCGGTGGCGCTGACCGTGGTCACCGGGCTCGACTACATCCGGCAGGCCGTGGTGCTGCGCCGGGCCGGGCTGGCCCGGGAGCGGGCCGAGCGGGACACGGCCCGGTGAGCGGGCCGGGGTCTGCCGCGGCCGGGGCGCTGGAGCTGCTCGCCGGCCGTGGGCAGAGCCTGGCGGTGGCCGAATCACTGACCGGCGGCCTGGTGGCGGGCGCGCTGACCGCCGTCCCCGGGGCCTCACGGGTCGTCCGTGGCTCGGTCACGGCGTACGCAACCGACCTCAAGCGGGACGTGCTGGGCGTGGACGGCGCTCTGCTGGCCGCGTGCGGGGCCGTGGACGGCGAGGTCGCACGGCAGATGGCGAGCGGTGTGCGGCGGGTGCTGGGGGCCGACTGGGGCCTCGCCACCACGGGTGTGGCCGGCCCCGATCCTCAGGACGGGTATCCGGTGGGCACCGTTTTCGTGGCGGTCCAGGGACCGGACGGCGCCGGGGCGGTGCGGCGGCTGGCGCTGGCGGGGGACCGTGACCGTATCCGCCAGGACACCATTCAGGCCGTGCTCGCACTGTTGTTGAGCGAACTGACAGAAAATTCGCGGGCACAGGATACGGAACAACACGGGGGGAATGGATGTTTGCAGCCCTGAGTGAACACGTACTTGCACCCCGCACGCCTACAGCCCAAGGCGGTACGGTGGGGCGAGAAGGATCCGGATCCGAGGTCCGAGGAGGGAGCCAGCGATGATTCTGCTTCGTCGCCTGCTGGGTGACGTGCTGCGCCGACAGCGTCAGCGCCAGGGCCGAACCCTGCGCGAGGTCTCTTCCTCCGCCCGGGTATCGCTCGGCTATTTGTCCGAGGTCGAGAGGGGGCAGAAGGAGGCCTCCTCCGAACTGCTCTCGTCGATCTGTGACGCGCTGGATGTGCGCATGTCCGAGCTCATGCGAGAGGTCAGCGATGAGCTGGCACTCGCCGAGCTGGCAGCGTCCGCGGCCGCGAGCGATCCGGTGCCCGCACCGGTGCGGCCGAAGCTCAATTCGGTGTCCGTCACGTCCCTGGCCGGTGTGCCGGAGGACCGCGTGACCATCAAGTCCCCGGCCGACGTCGTGGATGTCGTCGCGGCCTGACACCCCTGTTCGTACGCATCGGAGCCCCGGCGGGCAGCAGTCCGCCGGGGCTCCGTGCTGCCCGGGGCGGGCGGGTATGTGCGGCGGGCGGTGCCCGGATGGGTGCTCGGCCGGACCGTCCGGCCCGCTCGGAGCGGGCGATTCATTTGTACGATGGCTGAATCGGATAAATCGCCTGAAAACGGGAGCATCTGGATGTCTGTCGTCAAGAGCACACTGTCCGACGAGGATCGCGGTGTCGTGGGTACCGCCCTACAGGGAGCGCTCGTCGATCTGGTGGACCTCTCCCTCGTCGCGAAGCAGGTGCACTGGAATGTCGTCGGCCCGCGGTTCCGCTCCGTACACCTTCAGCTCGACGACGTGGTCGCCAGCGCGCGGCAGCATGCCGACACGGTGGCCGAGCGGGCGTCCGCGATCGGGGTGTCTCCCGACGGGCGGGCCGGCACCGTCACCAAGACCAGCGGCATCAGCGAGATCACGGACGGCTGGATCAAGGACGTCGCTGTGGTGCAGGCGATGGTGGACGCGCTGAGCGCGGTCATCGGCCGGATGCGCGAGCGGATCGTCGCCACTGCGGACCCGGACCCGGTCAGTCAGGACATCCTCATCGGTCTGACCGCCGACCTGGAGAAGCACCACTGGATGTTCCAGGCCGAGGCCCACTGACGGGCCGCGGCGACCGCTGAGGGCTCGGGTCCCGGGCATGCCTTCCGGGGCCTGCGGCGTCGGCCCCCGTGTGGGGGCTTGCGGAGCCGAGGCCCGCTCCGGGGCTTGCGGGGGCGCCTGCGCGCCGGAAATGCCCCGGTGCGCCCTCCCGTCGGGCGGCGGGACCCGTCTAGCGTCGGCCGGAGGAGGCAGCCATGGGGTGGCGTGACGTCGCGGTCCGCGGACCGTCCGGCCGGCGTCCGCGGGCCGTGCCGGGGCGCTGGATATCCGGGGCCGTCGTCGGGGGGCTGTGGTGGTGGGCCGCGGTCCGGCTGGTGGTGTGGCCGCAGTCGGCGGGGGTGGTCGAGGGGGTCGTGGCGCTGGGCGGCTGGGGTCTCAGCCTGCTGCCGGTGCACTGTGTTCCGCGGACGGGCCGGAGCGGCGGCTGTCGCCGTGCCGTGGCCCGGGTGGTCAGGGGGTTTCACGGGGTTCGCGGGGGGTGCGGCGCGGTGCTCACCAAGGCATGGCGACGCCGCCGTTGGGGCGGAGGATCTGGCCGGTCATGAAGGACGAGGCGTCCGACGCCAGATGCAGCACGGTGTGGGCGATGTCCTCCGGCTCTCCCACCCGCCCCAGAGGGGACATCCGGATCATCGGCCGCTCCGCCTGCTGCTGTGCCTCCGCGGTGTGGCGTTCGGTCATCGCCGTACGGACCCAGCCGGGGGCGACGGCATTGACGCGGATGCCGTGCCCGCCGACTTCCGTGGCCAGGGTCTTGGTGAGCTGGACGACGGCGGCCTTGGCGGCGCCGTAGCAGAGCAGGCCGGGTGCGCCGGTGTCGATCGCGCCGGACGCCATGTTCACGACGGAGCCCCGGGTGCCGGTGGCGATCATGGCGCGGGCGGCCTCCTGGCAGCCGTACAGCACGCCCTTGAAGTTGGTGTTCCAGACCCGGTCCAGGTCCGCTTCCTCGGTCTCCAGGACGGCGGAGGAGTGCATGATCCCGGCGACATTCGCCATCACGTCGAGGCGGCCGGTGGCGCTGCGAGCGGCGTCGACGACAGCGGCGATCTCGTCGCGCCGGGTGACATCGAGGTGGTGGGCGTGCGCGGAGCCGCCCGAGGCGGTGATCGCCGTCGCGGTCGCCCTGACGCCCTGGGCGTCGAGGTCCGCGCAGTGGACGGTGGCTCCGGCCTCGGCGAGGAGGGCGGCGGTGGCGCGGCCGATGCCTGCGGCGGCGCCGGTGACGATCGCGGTGCGGCCCGTGAGGTCGTACGCCGTGAAGGGCATGGGGCGAGGGTAGGGCGATATCTGACGGAGCGTCAATTGGCGTGCGTCACGGGTCAGTCCGCGGGCCGGGCGGCCGGCTGGTCGGGCTGGCAGGCGGGGCACCAGTAGGTGACGCGCTCCTCGCCCGCGGGGTCCTGGTCGGCGGCGCGGATCCTGGTGCCGCAGCGCAGACAGGGGCGGTCGGCCCGGCCGTAGACCCACAGCCGGCGGTCGGGGCGGGAGCTGGGAGTGGTGGTGCGGGCGGGGCGGTGCCTGTTGGCTTCGAGGAGCTTCTTGGCGAGCGCCGGGATGCGCTCCGGGTGGGGCAGCTGTCCTACGGGGAGCCAGGGGGAGGCACGGAGCAGGAAGCACAGCTCGCACTTGTAGACATTGCCGATGCCGGCGAGATGGCGCTGGTCGAGCAGGGCCTCGCCGAGGGGGCGTTCGGGGGCGGAGAGCAGCCGGCGCAGGGCTTCGGACGGGTCCCAGTCGGGGCCGAGGAGATCGGGGCCCAGATGGCCGACGACCCGGGACTCCTCGGCGGTGCGCAGCAGATCGAGAACGGGAAGGCGGTAGCCGACGGCGGTGTGCCCGGCGGTGCCGAGGATCGCCCGGATCTGGTGGGCGGGGCCGCCGCGCCAGCGCTCGGCCGGAGCGTAGATCTTCCATGCGCCGTCCATCCGCAGATGGGAGTGCAGGGTGAGGCCGCCCTCGAAGCGGGTGAGGAGATGTTTGCCGCGGGGGACCACGTCCAGCACTTCGCGGCCGGTCAGATCCACCGTCGCGAGCCGGGGGACCCGCAGGTCGCAGCGGGTCAGCGGGCTGCCGGTGAGCGCTTCGCGGAGCCGCTGGGCCAAGCGCCAGACGGTGTCACCTTCGGGCATGCCACCATCATGCCGGGTGGGTGCGTACGCGCGGGTGGGCGCCCGCGGCGTGGGGACCGCCCGCGGTGTGCCGTCACCCCCGCAGCCGCAGGCCCCTCGGGGTCGGGTGGAAGCCGGCGGACTCCAGGGTGGTGGCGTAGGGGGAGGTGAGGGCCGAGGTGCCGTTGATGCGTTCGGTGGTGATGGTGCCCAGGGCGCTGGCGCGGGCGGCATCCGTGAGCGCCTCGACGGCGAGCTGGAGGCGGGCGTCCGTAGGGGCCGGAGCCGGGTCGTGGCCGAAGGGCCAGATGAGCAGGGTCTTGCCGCCGCGTTCCATGTAGAGCGTCAGCTCGCCGTCGACGAGGACCACGAGGGAACCCGCCTTGCGGCCGGGTTTGTGCGTCGAGCCTTCGGGCGGCTCGGGCCAGGACAGGGCGGCGCCGTAGGCATTCGCCGGGTCGGCGGCGGCCAGGACGACGGCGCGCTGCGGGCCGCCGCGCCGGGACTGCGCCGGGCCGGTGTCCGGCAGGGCGTCATCGGCGGTGCGCTCCCGCTGGGTGTTGACCGCGCGCAGCCGGTCCACCGCGCCGTCCATGGCGAACTGGGCGGCGCCGAGCCCCTCCACCACATAGCCGCGGCGGGCCTGACCGGACTCCTCGAAGGCGGCCAGCACGCGGTAGGCGGCGGAGAATCCGCCCTCGACGCCCTCGGCGGCGACCGCGCCGCGGGTGACGATGCCGTGCCGGTCCAGGAGGGCGCGGGCCAGGGCGTGGGCGCGATGGGTGGGGTCCGGCTCGGCGGCGGGCAGCAGTGACCAGCGGCCGCCGACGGTCGGCGGGCCGGAGCGGGAGGCGGTGGGGCGGCCGCTGCGGCCCGTGGCCGCGGTCAGCGAGCCGTATCTGCCCCGGGGGACGGCCCGGCGGGCGCGATGGGCGGTCGAGCCGGCCGTACGGCCCGAGCCGAGGAGGGCGCGCAGCGGGGCGAGGGTGTCGTTGGTCAGCCGGCCGGACCAGGCCAGGTCCCACAGGGCGTCGGCCAGTTGGGAGTCGGTGGCCTCGGGGTGGGTGGTGGCGCGCACCTGGTCGGCGAGCTGGCGGAAGAACAGGCCGTAGCCGGGGGCGAGGGCGGTCAGCAACGACTCGTGAACCGCGGTCACTTCCAGCGGGAGCGGCTGCGGGAGCAGGAGCGGGGCGGTGTCGGCGAGATGGAGGGAGACCCAGCCGTCCTTGCCGGGGAGCGCACCGGCGCCGGCCCACAACACCTCGCCGGTGGTGGTGAGTTCGTCCAGCAGGGCGGGGGTGTAGCCGCCGACGCGGGAGGGCAGCACCAGCTTTTCCAGGGCGGAGGCGGGCACGGGCGCGCCCTGGAGCTGCTCGATGGCGCGCACCAGCCCGTCGATACCGCGCAGACCGGGCGACGCGCCGCCGAGCGGGGCCGGCACCCCGCTCGCCGCGGCCGGGCGCGGGGCGCTGATGTGCTGCCACTGGGGGAGGAATGCGGCGAGCGCGGCGGGCGGCACGGGCTCCAGCTCCTCGCGCAGGGCGGCGAGCGAGCGGCGGCGCAGCCTGCGCAGCACCTGGGCGTCGCACCACTCCTGGCCGATGCCCGCGGGGTGGAACTCCCCCTGGACGACCCGTCCTGCGGCGGCGAGAAGATGCAGCGCGCCGTCGGTGACGGCCGTGCCGAGGCCGAAGCGGGCGGCGGCCTGTTCGGAGGTGAACGGGCCGTGGGTGCGGGCGTAGCGGGACAGCAGATCGCCCAGCGGGTCCTTGACCGGTTCGGTGAACGACTCGGGGACGCCCACCGGCAGCGCCGTGCCCAGGGCGTCGCGGAGCCGGCCGGCGTCCTCGACGGCGGCCCAGTGCTCGGCGCCGGCGATCCGCACCGCGATGGCGCGGCGGGCGGCGGCCAGCTCCCTGGGCCAGGCCGGATCCGCGCCGCGTTCGGCCAGCTCGGCGTCGGTCAGCGGCCCCAGCAGCCGCAGGACGTCGGCGACGCCCTCCACGTCCTTGACGCGCCGGTCGTCCGTACGCCACTGGAGCTCACGCTCCAGCTCGGCCAGCACCTCGGCATCCAGCAGCTCGCGCAGCTCGGCCTGGCCCAGCAGCTCGGCCAGCAGCCGGGAGTCCAGGGACAGGGCGGCGGCGCGGCGCTCGGCGAGCGGGGAGTCGCCCTCGTACAGGAACTGGGCGACATAGCCGAAGAGGAGTGACCGGGCGAACGGCGACGCCTCGGGCGTGGTGACCTCCACGAGGCGGACCCGGCGGGCCTCGATGTCCCCCATGAGCTCCGTCAGGCCCGGTACGTCGAAGACGTCCTGGAGGCATTCGCGGACGGCCTCCAGCACGATCGGGAAGGACCCGAACTCGCTCGCCACCTGGAGGAGCTGGGCGGCGCGCTGGCGCTGCTGCCACAGCGGAGTGCGCTTTCCGGGGCTGCGCCGCGGCAGCAGCAGGGCGCGGGCGGCGCATTCGCGGAACCGGGAGGCGAACAGCGCGGAGCCACCGACCTGGTCCGTGACGAGCTGGTCGACCTCGCCGTGCTCGAAGGCGACATCGGCCGCGCCCACGGGGGACTGCTCGGGGTCGTACTCCGCGCCGCGGGCACCGAGGCCCGGGTCGGCGGCCGGATCGAAGGCGCCGTCTCCGTCCAGGAGGTCGAGGCCCATCAGATCGGCGTCGGGCAGCCGCAGCACGATGCCGTCGTCGGCATGCATCACCTGGGCGTCCATGCCGTAGCGCTCGGCGAGGCGGGCGCCGAGGGCCAGCGCCCACGGGGCGTGGACCTGCGCGCCGAAGGGGGAGTGGATGACCACCCGCCAGTCGCCGAGCTCGTCGCGGAACCGTTCCACGACGATCGTGCGGTCGTCGGGGACATGGCCGCAGGCCTGCTTCTGCTCGGCGAGATAGCTCAGCACGTTGGACGTCGCCCAGTCGTCCAGCCCGGCCGCGGACAGCCGGGTCCGGGCGTCCTCCGGGCCGAGCGCGCCGAGCTCGCGCAGGAACGCGCCCAGGGCACGGCCCAGTTCGAGGGGGCGGCCCAGCTGGTCGCCCTTCCAGAAGGGCAGCCGGCCCGGCACTCCGGGGGCGGGGGTGACCAGCACCCGGTCGCGGGTGATGTCCTCGATGCGCCAGGACGTCGTGCCGAGCGTGAAGACATCGCCGACGCGGGACTCGTAGACCATCTCCTCGTCGAGTTCGCCCACCCGTCGCCCACCACCGCCCCGGGTGGAGGCGCTTCGCGCCGCCGTGTCTGATGGCCGGCCGCCCCCCTTCGCGGAGTCGCCGCCCGCCAGGAACACACCGAACAGGCCGCGGTCGGGGATCGTGCCGCCGGAGGTGACGGCCAGCCGCTGGGCGCCGGGGCGGCCCGTGACGGTCCGGGCGACGCGGTCCCACACCAGGCGCGGGCGCAACTCGGCGAAGGCGTCGGAGGGGTAGCGGCCGGCGAGCATGTCCAGCACGGCCGTGTACGCCGACTCGGGAAGCCCGGCGAACGGGGCCGCCCGCCGGACGACGGCCAGCAGCTCCTCGACGTCCCAGGTGTCCATCGCGGCCATGGCGACGAGCTGCTGGGCGAGGACGTCCAGCGGATTGGCCGGCACCCGCAGCGCCTCGATGGCGCCCGAGCGCATCCGCTCGGTGACCACCGCCGCCTGCACCAGATCGCCGCGGTACTTGGGGAAGACGACGCCCGTCGAGACCGCGCCGACCTGATGCCCGGCGCGGCCGACGCGCTGGAGCCCGGAGGCGACCGACGGCGGCGACTCCACCTGGATGACCAGATCGACCGCGCCCATGTCGATGCCCAGCTCCAGACTGGAGGTGGCGACCACGGCCGGCAGCCGGCCGGCCTTCAGGTCCTCCTCCACCTGGGCGCGCTGCTCCTTCGACACGGAGCCGTGGTGGGCGCGGGCCAGCAGCGGCGGGGCGCCCTTGGCGGCACCGGACCCGCCCATCAGCTCGGCGGGGGAGTGGTGCTCGGACAGCGCCGTGGCGGAGCCGTCCGCCTCGGGCCCGGCAGCCGTGGAGCGCTCATGGGCGATCTCGTTGAGGCGGTTGCACAGCCGCTCCGCGAGGCGGCGGGAGTTGGCGAAGACGATCGTGGAGCGATGGGCCTGGACGAGGTCGGCGATCTTCTCCTCCACCTGCGGCCAGATGGACGGCTTCTCGCCGGTGTCGCCCTCCTGGACCGGTGATCCGCCCAGCTCGCCCATGTCCTCCACCGGGACGACCACCGAGAGGTCGAAGCGTTTCCCGGACGGCGGCTGGACGACCTCCACCCGGCGCCGGGGCGACAGATAGCGGGCCACCTCCTCCACCGGGCGCACCGTCGCCGACAGCCCGATGCGGCGGGCCGGACGGTCCAGCAGCTCGTCCAGCCGCTCCAGGGACAGCGCCAGATGTGCGCCGCGCTTCGTGCCGGCCACCGCATGGACCTCGTCCACGATCACCGTCTCGACGCCCTCCAGCGCCTCCCGGGCGGAGGACGTCAGCATCAGGAACAGCGACTCGGGGGTCGTGATGAGGATGTCCGGCGGGCGGTTGGCGATCGACCGGCGCTCGGCGGGTGAGGTGTCCCCGGAGCGGATGGCGACCTTGATGTCCGGCTCCGGCAGTCCGAGGCGGACCGACTCCTGGCGGATGCCCGTCAGCGGACTGCGCAGATTGCGTTCCACATCGACGGCCAGCGCCTTCATCGGTGAGACGTACAGCACCCGGCAGCGCTTCTTCGGCTCGGCGGGCGGGGGTGTGCTCGCCAGCGCGTCCAGGGACGCGAGGAAGGCGGCGAGGGTCTTGCCGGAGCCCGTCGGCGCCACCACCAGGACGTCGGAGCCGGCGCCGATCGCCCGCCAGGCCCCTTCCTGCGCGGCGGTGGGCGCACTGAACGCCCCGGCGAACCAACCGCGGGTCGCGGAGGAGAACGAGTCGAGCGCTGCCTGGGCCATGTCCTCCATCGTGCACCGGACCACTGACAACGCGGTCGCCGCGCGCCGGCCGGCTGCCGCAGGCCGCCCGTCCACGCTGCGGACGCGCAGGTCGGCGGCCACGCGGCGGACGCAGAATGGAGGCATGGTCACGGTCAGCGGGGAGAGCGCGGCCGCCGTCGTGCCCGGTGCGGGCGCCACGCCGCGGGCGAGCGGCGAATGGGCGCGCCACTGGCGCTACTCCGGGCTGCCCGGCCTCGACCTGCTGCGCGCCCGCTACGTCCGGCACTCCTTCCCCCGCCATGCGCACGACGGCTATGTCGTCTGTGCGGTCACCTCCGGCATCGAGGAGGTCGGGCTCCAGCAGGGCACCGTCCGGGCCGGTCACGGCGGCATCATCATGATCAACCCGGAGGTCGCGCACACCGCGCGGGCGGGCGCACCCGAGGGCTGGGCCTATGCGACGCTCTACCCCTCCTCCGAGGTCGTCGCCGAGATCGCCGGGGAGACCACGGCGCTGCGCGGCACCGCGGCGTTCGACGAGACGGTCGCCGAGGACCCGCACGTCGGCCACCTGATCACCGAGATCCACCGGGCCGCCGAGGCCGGCAACGCCCTCGCCGCCGACAGTCTGCTGCGGATGGCCGTCGCCCGGCTGCTGCGCCGCTACGGAGGCCCGCTCCCGTTGCGTACGCCCCGCAGCGCGGGCGCCCGGACCGCCGTCCGCGCCCGGACCGTCCTGGAGGAGCGGATGGCCGACCCGCCCTCCCTGGAGAAGCTGGCGCAGGAGCTCGGGACCAGCCCGTTCGCGCTGCTGCGGGCCTTCCGGGCCGCCTACGGCATGCCCCCGCACACCTGGCTCACCGATGCCCGGGTGCGCCGGGCCCGCAGGCTCCTGGAAGCGGGCAGCGCACCCGCCGAGGCGGCCGTCGCCGTCGGCTTCACCGACCAGCCGCACCTGAACCGGCACTTCACCCGCATCGTGGGTGTGCCGCCCGGCGCGTACCGCAAGGAGCGCTCGGCTTGAGGCGAGTGGTACGGGGAGCGCGGGGGGCGCAAGAACGTACAAGACCGCCGAGGGCGCGGGCTCCTAAGGTCCGGGGTGTGGCAGAACAGACAGACATACGCACCACGGAGCGGACCCCCGCGCCGCCGCCGGCACCGCCCGCGAAACCCGACTCCGCCGTGATCAGGGATGCACTCGGCGTCGGTATCGCCGTCGGCCTCTCCGGCTTCGCCTTCGGCGTGACCTCGGCCGGCGCCGGGCTCGGCCTCCTCCAGACCTGTGCGCTGAGCCTGCTGGTGTTCACCGGAGCCTCGCAGTTCGCCCTGGTCGGCGCGCTGGCCGCGGGCGGCAACCCATTCACCGCCGCGGCCGGCGCGTTCTTCCTGGGCGCCCGCAACGCCTTCTACGGGCTGCGGCTGTCCGCCGTCCTCGGCTACCGGGCACGGGTCAAGCCCTTCGCCGCCCACTGGGTCATCGACGAGACCTCCGCCGTCACCCTGGCCCAGCCCGACCGCCGCAGCGCCCGGCTGGGCTTCACCGTGACCGGGCTGACCCTCTACGTCCTGTGGAACCTCACCACCCTCGTCGGCGCCCTGGGCGCCGGGGCGCTCGGCGACACCGACGCCTGGGGACTGGACGCGGCCGGCCCCGCGGTCTTCCTGGCGCTGCTCGCGCCGATGGTCAAGGACACCGTCGAACGGGTCGCGGCCGGTCTCGCCGTGGTGCTGGTCATGGTCACGCTGCCCCTGCTGCCCACCGGCGTGCCCGTGCTGGTCGCCGCGCTCGCCGCGCCTGCCGTCCTCCTCGTGCAGGGGCGCCGGGAGCGGACAACCGGAGCAGAAGCGACACCGCAGGCAGGCACCGCCGCGCCGCACACGCACGCGCCCGGGGACGGGGCCGTGGAGCTCCGCAACACCACCGAGGAGGACCGGGCATGACCGTCTGGATCGCGATAGCCCTCACGGCGGTCGGCTGCTACCTGGTCAAGTACCTCGGCCTGTCGGCGCCCGCCGGTGTACTGGAGCGCCCCCTCGTCAAGCGGCTGGCGGCACTGCTGCCGGTCGCCCTGCTGGCCGCGCTCACCGCTCAGGAGACCTTCGGCGACGGCCCGCATCTGATGCTGGACGCCAAGGCCGCGGGGGTGGCCGCCGCGGCCGTCGCGCTCGTGCTGCGGGCACCGTTCCTGCTGGTCGTCGGCGTCGCGGTGGCGGTCACCGCAGGGGTACGGGCCCTGGGAGGGTGATCGCTCAGGTGAGGTGGCGCCCGTACGCCCGGAGGGTCAGCAGCGCCTTGAGCGTCACCATCGGGCGGCCCTCCAGCGCCGTCCCGGGTGCCCACACCCGCCAGTTGACCGGCCAGCCGCCGTCCTCCTCCTGGAGCGCGGTGAGGTGGTCCAGCGCCCGGTCCATCTCCTCGTCGGTGAACCAGTCGCGGGCCAGCGAGCCGGGTGCGGGGGCGAAGTCGTAGGGCAGGTGATGCTCCCCGGGGGCGTACCCCTGCGCCACGGGGACGTCCGCGGCCCGCTCCGGGTCCAGCAGCACCAGCCGCTGCTCCCGGACGAGCCGGCCGAGCCGCCGGGCCGCCGCGGCGGCCCGCGGCCGGTCCGGGGCGCCGTCCAGGAAGGCCACCGCCGCCTCGACCTCGTACGGATGGGTCTCCTCCAGCGCCTCCACGGTCGCCCAGCAGTAGTCCGTGGCCCGGAACAGCCAGGCGTGCCAGACCTCGTTGCGGTGCAGCACCCCCACCACGGGACCGGTGGCCAGCAGCGAGCTCGGCGGATCGTCGACCACGGGGATCCAGGGCGCGGCCGGATACCCGTGCTGTGAGGGGTGCAGCGCGGGCAGCGCCCCCTGCGGCGTGGAGATCTTCGTCAGATAGCGGCAGATCCGCTCCACCTGGCGGCCGTCACAGCGCCCGATCAGATCGAGGACCTTCAGGGCGTGGGCGGTGTGCAGCGGCTGGCTGACCGGGCCGCGAAGATCGGGCTCCAGGGCATGGCCGAAGCCGTCGTCGTCGTTGCGGTACGCGGCGAGTGCGGTCTCGACCGGATCGGCCCCGCCGCCGAGGAAGTGGAACTCGAAAAGCCGCTGCTCGAGCACTCGCGCGGTCAGCCAGACGAAGCGCTCGGCACGCGCCAGCGGGGGCGAAGAAGGTCTTACGTTGTCGGCCATGGCCTGACCGTAGGGCGGAAATCCCCCGGCGGCACCGGCTCGCGCCCCGCTGCCCTCCCAGGGCGGGATACTGAAGGCATGCGGTTGACGGATCTTGCGGTGGCGACGGCCGGACCCTCGTCAACGGCAGGCCGCGGGATGCCCGGTGCGCAGGGTCCGCTGTGCGCGGGCCGTGCGCCGGCGGCGCGACGTCCGAGGAGAAGCGGGGCCGCAGGTCCGCTATGCGCTGTCCGCGACATCGCCGTCCCGGGAGGCCGCGCCCTCCCGGTCCGCCGCGAGCTGGGCAGAGGCCGCGTGGAAGGCCTCCAGGCCCGCCGCGAGCCGGGCGACATCAGCGGGTTCCATGCGTTCGAGGGTGGCCGTGACATCCCGGCTCCGCGCCATCCGGTACTGCTCCAGCAGCACCCGGCCGCGCAGGCTCAGCCGCAGCTCGACCTCCCGTCGGCTGGTCGCGCTGGGGCCCCGTTCCGCGAGGCCCATGGCCTCCAGGCGGTCGCAGAGCCTGCTGACCGCCGGCGGCCGCGAGCCGAGCGCTTCGGCGAGGGTGCGCAGATTGGTGCCTTCGCGTTTCTCGATCACCAGGAGCGCGCGCAGCTGGGAGAGCGAGACCTCCGCCGAGCGTGCCGCTTCCTGCCCGCGTCCCCACAACACCTCGAGCAACTCGGAAGTGGCAAGCGCCGCCGCGCTCGCGCGCTCGTGGGAATGGGGCCGACCGGTGAAACGGGACACACGAACACTCTGTCACCCTGTGCGTCCCCTTGTCAGACCGACCCTGCCCTTGGCCCTGGACGAACGGTGTCCGCGAAACCATGACTCAACGCCTCGAAGTGGAAACAGCGCTGCGTGCCGCGGCACCGCATGCGCTGGTCGACACCCTGCAAAACCTCCTCACCACCGTCTACCGGGCCACCACCGTGCGCCTGTTCCTGACGGACTACGGCGGGACGGTGCTCAGGGCGTGCGAGCCCTCGGGGCACGGAGGGGAGTCGCTGCCCGTCTCCGACAGCCCGGAGGGGCGGGCGCTGGGGAGCCAGGAGCCCCGCGAGCAGCAGGTGCCGCAGGGGGACGCCATCGACCACCATCTTCCGGTGACGGTACGCGGCGACCGGATCGGTGTGCTGACGGTGCGGCTCCCGGGCGAGCGCTCCACGCCGGAAGTTATCGACGAGCTCAGGTACGTGGCGGACCTGCTCGGGCGCGAGATCCTCGTCGCCGAGCGCGGCACGGACGTCTACCAGCGGGCACGCCGGGCCAACCGCCTCACCCTGGCCGCGGAGATGCAGTGGCAGCTGCTGCCCGCCCGCGCGTACACCGACGACCGGTTCGCCCTCGGCGCCCAGCTGGAGCCCGCCTATGCCGTGTACGGCGACAACTTCGACTGGACGTCGGACGCCGACGAGCTGACGCTCTCCGTCACCAACGGCATGGGCGAGGGCATCGAGGCCTCGCTCCTCACCAACCTCGCCGTCAACGCCCTGCGCAACGCCCGCCGGGCGGGCGTCGGCCTCTCGGACCAGGCGGCACTGGCCGACCAGGCCGTCTACGACCACTACCGGGGCGCGGCCTATGTATCGACGCTGCTCCTGCGCATCCACCTCGCGACGGGGCGGGTGGAAGCCGTCGATGCGGGGTCGCCGCAGATGTGGCGGATGCGGGGGAAGGCGATCGAGCGCGTGGAACTCGATGCCCAGATGCCGCTCGGCATGTTCGAAGAGTCCCACTACGCACCACAGGGGTTCACGGTCGCCCCGGGGGACCGGCTGATCTTCGTGAGCGACGGGGTGTATGAGACGCTCTCGCCACCGGGCGAGAGGTATGCCGAGCGGGCGCTCGCGCGGGCCATCCACGCCACGAGCCTGTTGCCGGCCGCGATGGTGCCGCATGCGCTCCTGCGCGACGTGGCCGATTACCGTGATGCGGAGTCGTTGGACGACGCTTTGGTGCTATGTCTTGACTGGTTCGGTGACGGTCACTGTTGAGCGGAGATCCTTTTCGGTCTCTTCGCCGGGGGTGTGACCGATGGCGGAGGGGCCGGCGCCGGCGGTCGTGCCTGGGTACGCGGCGGCCGGGCCCCAGGGGGAGGCAACCGTACGAATTCGGATCCCGGGCCGCTCGCTGCGCCGGCGGGTGAAGCGCGGGCCCGTGGGTACCGGCCCCTGATCGTGCTCGCTAACATTTGCCGGGCGACAACTGTTAACGGTGTGCGGGTCGGCCCGGCCGCAACCGCAGGGCGAGCCGGCCCGAGGCAGTCACCCGCGCCGGCCGGACCGAAAGGACGACGAGTTGGAACCCGCTGAGGTTGCCGCACGCGAGCGCGTCACGAGCGTGCTGCGCGAAGAGGCCGATGACATCTCGGACCGCTGGGTGCAGTTGCAGCTGGCGCAGCCGAGCCTGAACGGGGAAGTGAGCGAGGCCGAGCTGGGAGAGGAAGCCGACGCCCTGGTCGGCGCGCTGCTCTCCGGCCTGGACCGCGGCTTGCCGGTGGAACGCGTGGTCACCTCCGACGAGGAGATACACCGTGCCGTTTCCGAATTCTCCCTGCGCCGTGCCCGCAGGGGGGTGTCGCCGACCGCCACGTCGCTGGCCGTGCTGTCGCTCAAAGAAGCCCTGCTCAAGGCCGTTCAGCGGCGGTCCCGCGACGGGGAGGACCTCTTTCACAGCGCGGTGCTGATCAACCGCCTCCTGGACGGTGCCGGGGCCCTCTCCTTCGAGATCTTCGTGGAGGGCCGCGAAGAAATCATCCGTCGCCAGAGCCAGCAGCTGCTGGAGGTGTCCACCCCGGTGGTCCGGCTGTGGCGCCAGGTTCTGGCCGTTCCGCTGATCGGCACCCTGGACACCGCACGCACCCAGGTGGTGATGGAGAACGTGCTCCAGGCCATCCAGGAGCACGAGGCGCTGGTCGCCATCATCGACATCACCGGCGTACCCACCGTCGACACCGCTGTCGCCCAGCATCTGATGCACACGGTCAATGCGGTGCGTCTGATGGGCGCGGACTGCATCATCAGCGGCATCCGGCCGCCGATCGCCCAGACCATCGCCCAGCTCGGTATCGATCTGTCGACCATCATGACCCGGGCCACCCTCGCCGACGCCCTGGGAGAGGCCGTGAAACTCACCGACGCGGTTCCGTCGACCTCCGCCCCTCTGGCACAGCGGTGAACATCCCCGCCTCGGCCGGTGTGCCGATTCTGCGACTGGGCGACGTCCTGGTCACCGGGCTCCTCAACGAACTCGACGACAAAACGGCCGTGGCCTTCACCGACGAGCTCACCGCACGCATCACGAGCGACCGTGCCCGTGGTGTGCTCATCGACGTCTCCCGGCTGGAAATCGTCGATTCCTTCGTGGCCCGTACTTTGATGGAGCTGGCCACCATGGCGCGGCTGCTCGGTGCCCGGGTGATCGTTGCCGGGATGCGGCCGCCGGTCGCCATCACACTGGTCGAGCTGGGCCTCCAGCTGACCGGGGTGGAAACGGCACTCAACGCCGAGCAAGGCATGGTCGCGCTGGGCTGGCATCAGAGCCGGCAGCCGTCCGAGGGGGTCCTGCGTGAGTTCCGCACGGAGTAGTGACCACGCGGTGGGCCTTGCCACGGCCGCCCGGGACGTCGCCGACGCCGGGGGCAACAGGTCGGTGCACCAGGTGCGGACCGAAGAGGACCTGCTGACCGTCCGTCACGCCGTACGGGCCGCCACCGTGCGGGCCGGCTTCAGCATCGTCGACCAGACGCGGGTGGTCACCGCGGCCAGTGAGCTGGCACGTAACGCCTACATCCACGGCGGAGGGGGCACCGTCACCATCGACTACCTCATGTCGCGCGGCACCACGGGACTCCGTCTGACGATCACCGACGACGGGCCCGGCATCGCGGATGTCGGCGCGGCGCTGACCGATGGCTTCACCACCGGCGCAGGCCTCGGCCACGGCCTGGGCGGTGCCCGGCGGCTGATGACCGACTTCGAGCTCCAGACGGTTCCGGGCCGGGGCACGACCGTGATCGCCACGCGATGGGCGAGTCGTTGACCCACCCCGACCCCCAGCCGACGGCACATATCGCTGTGGACCACTACAGCGCCGTTCATCTCGCCGCCGAAACGGCCCGGTCGGTCGCCGAGCGGTGCCGGCTGCCGGGAGCACTGCCCGACCGGGCCGCCGTCATCGCCTCGGAGCTGGCCAGCAATCTGGCCAACCATGCGACCAACGGTGCGCTGTTCATCCAGCCGCTGCCCCTCGGCGGCGGCATGGAGATCTTCGCTGCGGACCACGGGCCCGGCATCGGCGAACTACAGCAGTGCCTCACCGACGGCTACACCACCAGCGACACCCTCGGCGCCGGCCTGGGAGCCGTGAAACGGATAGCCACCACCCTCACCATCCGCACCGAGCCCGGGGCCGGCACCCTCGTCTGTGCCCGCCTCACCGCGCCCGACGAGACCGCGTCGGCCGACGCGGAGGTGGGCGCCATCTGCGTACCCGCGGACGAGGAACAGACCAGCGGCGACGCCTGCGCCATCGTCGATCACGGCCCGGCCCGCACCGCGGTCGTCGTGGACGGCCTCGGCCACGGACCGCAGGCGGCCGAGGCCGCCCAGGTGGCGCTGCGGTCCTTCCACCGTGCGCCGGACAGTCCGCTGCCCGAACTGCTCACCGCCTTCCACCGCGCGCTGCGCCGCACCCGCGGGGCGGCCGTCGGCCTGCTGCGCCTGCACCCCGGCCGAGCGGAGTACTGCGGTATCGGCAACGTACGCGTCGTGACGCTGACCCCGCTCGACCTGAGCAACCGCCTGAGCGGTCAGCCGGGTATAGCGGGGCTGAACATGACGCCACCGAGGGTGCGCGCCTTCCCCGTACCGGCGGGCGGTACCGTACTTCTCCACTCCGACGGCATCGACCACCGCTGGGCCCAGGCGCCCTCACCCTTCGTGCACCGCCTGCCCCCGCCGCTGCTCGTCGCGTCCCTTGCCCACAGCCACCGCGTCCCCCGCGACGATGCCACCGTGCTCGCCGCCCGTCCCCGCCAGAGACTTCCGTGACCCCCCACACCTTCCACGACCTGTCGGACCTGCGCCGCGCCGTACGACGGATCTGCGCAGCACACCGGCTTCCCTCCCGGACCGGAGGGCGCCTGGTGCTCTCCGTGGCCCAGGCGGCCGGTGCCGTCCTGCGGGCCGGCGGCCCCGTCCGCCTCGAGGCCGCCGAGCGGTCCGCCCCGGGCGGCACCACCCTGCTGGCTGTCATCCTGCGGGCCGCAGAGGCACCTGCACCGCTGAGCACGGCCGGCCTCCCGCTGCCGGGCCGGGCGACACCCGACGGCGTGGCCTGGCACCTGCCCCTCGGGGAGCCCCAGGATCCGCCGCCCGCCGCGCCGCTTCCCGCGACGCGCGCCGGAGTGCCGTCCCAGGGCCGTCCCTGCGAGGCGGCGACCGCCGAGGTGTACGAAGCGGAGATCGCGGCGCTCGAAGGCGATCTCGGCGCGGCGCTCTCCCGCGTGGACACCCTCACCACGGAACTGCACCGCCTCAAGGACGAACTCGGCGAGACCAACAGCGGCGTTCTCGCCCTCTACGTGCAGCTGGAGGAGCGGGACGAACAACTACGGCGGGCCCACGGCCAGATCCTGCGCGAGCTGGAGGACGCACTCCGTCCCTCGCCGATCACCGTGAGCGGCCTGGAGTTCGCCGTCCACTACGAGCCGGCGGACACCGACGCGCCCACGGGGGGCGACTTCTACGACTGGCTCCACCTCCCCGACGGCACCGTGCACATCACCATCGTCGACGCGCTGGGCCATGGTGTGCGCAGCACCCGCAGCGCGCTCAATGTCACTCATGCCGTGCGCACCCTGGCGCTCGAAGGCCACCCGCTCGAATCGATCGTCGCCCGTACCCACGACATCCTGGTCCCGTTCGACCCGGAGATCATGGCGACGGTCCTGCTCGTCCGTATCCACCCCGAAACCGGCGAGCTCCGCCTGGCCAACGGCAGCCATCCGCCCGCCCTGCTGCTGCGCGCCGACGGGACCTCCGACTACCTCGAGACCCGCGGCCGGGGTATCGGCTTTCCGCTTCCGGGCAGCGAGTCCGTGCTGGCGGAGACGCTGCACGAGGGCGACCTTCTGGTGCTCTACACCGATGGTCTGACCGAGAGCCGAAGAGACCCCATCGAAGGCGAGGCACGTCTCGTCAAGAGTGCCCGCGCCCATGCCCGACGGCCGGTGGACGAGATCCCCGGCGCCGTCGCGGAGGACATGCACACCGTCATCCTGCATTCCGACGACACCCTTGCCCTTGCCGTCCGCCGGCCCCCGCGAGACGCCCCGGCGGCGAAGGCGAAGGCGGACGGGTGAACTGCCCGCCCGCGCCGCCGCCGCTTCGCGCCACGGGGCGACGGGGACAGGCGGCCTGCGGCATCCTGACGCGTCCGGGGAGCGCCGACCTCGGGGCCGCCAAGTGTCCTGTTCCGCGTCGGCTCCGTTGGGTAGACGCCTCACGAACACCTGAGGACGCTTCATGCACACCAGCCGAACGAGGAGTTCGACCGACCGGGGTGAAAAGAGCTTATGCACCAACCACTTGCGACTGAGGACCCCTCGTCACAGCCGGCCCGGAGCGTCTGCCGTCCGGGGACGGCGGCGGACGCCCGGGACTGCGCCAGGGGCTTCGTCGATCTGCTCCATCCGGCGCCGACCGCACACACCATCCAGAACCTGCTCCTGCTGGTGTCCGAGCTGGTGGCCAACGCGCTCCGGCACGCGGGCGCCGTCACGGCTCTGCGTCTGACCGCGGATCACGAGAGCATCCAGGTCCACGTCGAGGACCCCAGCTCCGCCCGGCCGGAGGGACGCAGCCCCGATCTGACCGGCCGCGGCGGCGGCTTCGGCTGGCCCATGGTGCACACGCTCGCCCGCGATGTCACCGTCCGGCCCTGCCCCGGCGGCGGCAAGGTCGTGCAGGCGGCCCTGTCCCGCTGAGCCCGGCACGGCCGCCTGCGTACGGGAGGACGGGGAGGCCGTGTGATCCAGAGAGAAGCAGGCAGGGCACAGGGAGCGGGCGCGTGTGCAGGAGCCTCGGACGGTGCTCCGGGCCGGCCCGCCGTGTGCACCGCACCTGTCGTCGCCCAGTGGGAACGGGATGCGCCCATGCAACGCCACAGCGCCGAACCGCCGTCGGAGACACTGCGCGAGGCGGCGGAACAACTGGCCGTCGCCGGTGAGGCGCTCGCCGCCCTGATGAGGGACGCGGCCGCCCCGGTGGAACCACGGCCTTCCCCGCACGGCCTGAAAGTGATGTCCGTCGTATCGCGCTGTCCCGGGCGGAATCTGACCGCGGTCGCCGCCGCCGTGGGCATCGGTCTGCCACGCGCCAGCCGGGTGTGCGCCGCATTGGAGTCCGCAGGTCTGCTGCTCCGCCGCCCTGCGGTCGACGACCGGCGCGAGATCGGGCTTCAGCTGAGTCCTGACGGCCGGGCCCTCCTGGAGCGCTTCCGGGCGACCCGGGTGGACCGCATGGCGGCGGTACTGCGCCGGATGCCCGCACGGGAACGGTGCGAGCTGGTCGCGGTGCTGGGCGAGCTGGCCGTTGCCGTAGCTGCCGTCAGCTCCGAACGCGGCTGAGGTTCAGGGTTCCACGGCCTTGCCGACGGTCTCGTACAGGGGCAGCACCGTGTCGAGTCCGGTGAGCGCGAAGAGCCGTTCCAGAACGGCGGAGGGGGCGGCGAGACGCAGCGCGGTGCCCAGTGCGTCGTGCGCCCGGAGCAGGACATTGACCGTGGCGGAATCCGCAAAGGTCACCGCGGACAGGTCGACGACGACAGGGCCGTCCCCGTCCCGCGCCACCTGCTGGAGGGTCTCGTCGAGCGGGGCGACGTTGTCGAGATCGAGTTGTCCCGTGACGGCGAGAACCAGGACTCCCCGGTCCTGCCGCGTGTCGATGCCTATCGGTCGGCCTCCACTGGACTGGGGCAGCACGATGAACCTCGCTGTAGGGGCTGACGCTTCGTGGGCGAACGGGTCCTGGGTGTTCGACACGGCAAGGATAGAAGCGATAGTTGCCGTTTGACAACATTCGCCGTAAGGCAACAATCTGTTCTCGACACCTGGCAAGAGGGCCGTGCCCGGCGCGGCTTGGGAACGAGAAGCGGCCGGAGAGACCCGCTACGCGCTGTCAGAAACCCGAGCGTGGCCGCCGACGAGGAGTGGGCCGTCACCCTCATCTGCGAGTGGGGAGGATGCCGCCGCGTGGAACGCTTCGAGTCCCGCCGCACGGTGCGCGACGGCCGCCGGTTCCCTGAGATGCGTGCCCTCGTGGCTCCCGGTCACGCGAAGGGCCCGCAGTCGTGACGGCGAGGCCCCCGCCCGGCGGGACATCTCCTGACCACGCCCCCACGGTGCCTCCAGCAGCTCGGAGGTGGTGAGGGCGGCCGCACTCGCGCGCTCGCGGGGACGCGGCGAGCCAGTGAAACGGGGCACCTGGCCACTGTGTCATCCGGCGCGGTCCCAGTCAGCCCCCCGCCTTTGCGTCGTCCGTGGACGAAGAATGCCTGAGAGACCGTGACTCAACGCTGTGATGTAGAACGAGCACTGCGGGCGTCGGCCCCGCACGCTCTGGTGGACACGCTTCGTGCGGTGCTCACCCGGTGCTACGGAGCGCTCTCCGTACAGTTGCTGCTCGCGGACTACGGGGCAACGGCGCTCACGCCCTTCGACGCGCTGGGAACGTCCGGCGCCTCGATTCCCGTGGCGAACAGCGCCGAGGGCAGGGCGTTCGGGAGCCAGGAGCCCCGCCGGCAGATCCAGCAGGGCGAGGTGGTGGAACACCACCTTCCGGTATCGGTCCGCGGCGAACGCACCGGCATCCTCACCGTGCGCCTGCCCGTGGAGCGGTCCGTTCCGCACACCGTCGACGAACTCGTCCACGCCGCCGACCTGCTCGGCCACGAACTCCTGGTGGCCGAGCGCGACACCGACGTCTACCAGCGCGCGCGACGCATCAGCCGGCTCACCCTCGCCGCCGAGATGCAGTGGCAGCTGCTGCCGGCCAGGGCCTGTTCCGCCGCCGAGTACGCCATCGGCGCCCAGTTGGAGCCGGCCTACGCCATCCACGGCGACAACTACGACTGGGCCTCGGACGCCCACGAGCTGACGCTCGCCGTCACCGACGGCATGGGAACGGGCGTCAACGCCTCACTGCTGACGCACCTCGCCGTCAATGCGCTGCGCAACGCCCGCCGGGCCGGCATCGGCCTCGAAGACCAGGCGGCGCTGGCCGACCAGGCCCTCTACGCCCAATACCGCGGTGCTTCCTACGTCTCCACCCTGCTGCTGCGGTTCGACCTCGTGACCGGCCGGGTGCAGGCGGTGGACGCGGGATCACCTCAACTGTGGCGAATGCGCGGCAAGTCGGTCGAGCTCATCGATCTCGATCCGCAGATGCCGCTCGGCATGTTCGAGGAGACCCACTACGTGGCAAAGGAATTCGAGGTCCTGCCCGGCGACCGGCTCCTCATCGTCAGCGACGGGGTGTACGCGGCGGTCTCGCCCGAGGGTGAGGGGTACGCACGCCGGGCCCTGGCCCGCGCCCTCCACGCCAGCACGCTCCTTCCGGCCGCCACCGTGCCCCGCGCAGTGCTCCGGGACCTGGCCGACTACCGCGACGCGGAATCCCTGGACGACTCCTTGGTGGTGTGCATCGACTGGTTCGGCAAGACGGGCGGATAGGCGCAGGGCACCCACGACGCGCGCGGCGCGCAGCCGGGCACCGCCATCGCCGCAGTCGTCACCATCCGGGGTCCGCATCTGATCCTCCGTAACGGAACCTGTGAGAAGGACGGCCCGCCTGGGTACGCGGGCCGAGGCGGCACCGCAATGACGCAGTGGGAGCCCGAGACGGCTCACCGCCTCCTTGCCGTCCCTCGTATGGGAAAGGTGCATCATGCTCTTCCTGGTCGTAGCCCTGTTCCTCTTCGGTGTGCTGATGGGGACGGCGGGGCATGTCCCCGTACCCGTCACCGTCGTCGCCGGTGCCGCCATCGTGGCCTGGCTGGTGGTCTTCTTCGCCAGAGAGCGCCGTAAGGCGGCGAAGGGGGACGGCCGGTGACCTCCACCCGGATTCCCGTCAGGACCGGACCGCACCCCCAGGCCGACCGGATGGCCATCGCCGCGTTCGTCTGCGGTCTGCTGGGCGTGCTGGTGTTCAACATCGTCCTCGGGCCGTGCGCGGTGCTCTTCGGCGCCGCGGCCCTCTACCGGGGAACCATCCGACGCCTCCGTGCCTACCTGGGTCTGGCGTTCGGTGTCCTCGACATCGTGCTGCTCGTGGTGCTCTCCGCCCACAGCGGGACGATCAGCTGGCACCTGTAGCAGCCCCGAGGGGATTTGAGCCGGCGGAAGATACTGCAAAAAGGCCGAACGAAAAGCAGCCGAGAAAAGGATCTTGCCGTGGCCGGTCAACGCGGATGCCCCGGAAAACGGTTAAGAAACACATAAGTTCGGAAGGTTGCGGGGAATTCCGCGGGGCACACGATGCCTCGGAGGTTGATAACTATGGTTCCCCTGCTTCTCGTCCTGCTTCTCGCGCTGATTCTCTTCGGCGCCGGATTCGCCTTGAAGGCCCTGTGGGTCGTGGCGGTCATCGTGCTCGCCGTGTGGCTGCTGGGCTTCGTCCTGCGCTCCACCGGCGCAGGCGGCAAGCGTGGCCGGTGGTATCGCTGGTGAATTTATAGAGGGGCATTCTCGAAGTGCGGGTGGGGGCCGGAAACTCAAGTTTCCGGCCCCCACCCGTGTGTGAACACACTTCCACCGGATACGGCGAAAGATCCTTCAGGTTATGCGCTGCGCTCGCCGGCGGAAATCTCCGCGGCGGCAGCAAACTCAGGAATGCACCGACCGTGGCGACCGCTCTTCGCCGCTTGTCTCAGCCGGCGCCATTGCCGTGCCCGGGATATCCGCACCGTGTCCGAATTTTCCGCTCCGGGTGAGCCGGGCCGCCGGTTACCCTTCGGGCGCCCGACCGCACCGGGCATTACTCTGCGTACCTCTCCGCACGTCGTTCGCGCGGGCGGGCGCACGAGCCCACGCCACGATGGATGCTGGGTTCCACAGGGAGGTCCTCCCTGTGGAACCCCCTGAGGGGCGTGCGGGGGCGTGCGGGGGGCGTGCGGAGCAATAGACATGCAGGTCAGAGCGGGTACGGAGCGGAAAGCATGCGGTTGACGATCTTCTGGCAGCGGATGGCCGATCACTTCGGTGCGGCGTATGCCGACTCCTTCGCGCGTGACTATGTGATGTCGGACCTCGGCGGCCGGACCGTCCAGGAGGCGCTGGACGCGGGGTGGAGTGCCAAAGAGGTGTGGCGGGTGGTCTGCTCGGTGATGGATGTGCCGTCCGACAAACGCTGAGCACGGCCTGGCGCAGGGCTCTGACCTGCGAGAAGGGCGCCCCGACGGCCGGATGACGCGGGCGGGCGCCCGGGTCAGGGCCTGGGATGTCGCAGCCGTGCGCGACACTTGGCCCCGTGCCCGAGTCAGATGAGATCACCAGCAACGACGTCCCAGGCCCCGAGGACCGGTCCGCGGACCGGTCCGGTGCGCGGATGCCGCGCTGGCTGCCGCGCGCCATGGTGCTCGCACTCGCTCTGGTGGCCTGCTTCCAGCTCGCCACCTGGGGCTTCCACCAGCTGATCAGCCTGCTGCTGAACGTACTGATCGCGTTCTTCCTCGCGCTGGCCGTCGAACCGGCCGTCGACTGGATGGCGGCCCGTGGCCTGCGGCGCGGCCTGGCCACCGGCCTGGTCTTCGTGAGCATCCTCGTCGTCACGGCCGGTTTCTTCGCGCTGCTGGGCTCCATGCTCGCCGGACAGATCGCCAACATGGTGGAGGAGTTCCCGCAGTATCTGGACTCCGTCATCAGCTGGATCAACAGCACGATGCACACTCACCTCTCGCGGGTCGAGGTGCAGAACAATCTGCTGAAGTCCGACTGGCTCCAGAAGTACGTCCAGGACAGCGCCAACAACGTCCTGGCTGTCTCCGCGACGGTGCTGGGCAGCCTGTTCAACCTGCTGACGGTGGCGCTGTTCTCGTTCTACTTCGCCGCCGACGGCCCCCGGCTGCGCCGCGCCCTGTGCTCGGTCCTCCCGCCGCACCGCCAGACTGAGGTGCTGCGCGCCTGGGAGATCGCCGTCGCCAAGACCGGCGGCTATCTCTACTCCCGCGGTCTGATGGCGCTGATCTCCGGCTTCGCGCACTATGTCCTGCTGGAGATCCTGGGCGTGCCGTACGCCCCGGCGCTGGCCATATGGGTGGGGCTGGTCTCCCAGTTCATCCCGACCATAGGCACCTATCTCGCGGGCGCGCTGCCCATCTTGATCGCCTTCACCGTCGACCCCTGGTACGCCCTGTGGGTCTTCGGTTTCGTCGTGATCTACCAGCAGTTCGAGAACTACCTCCTACAGCCGCGGATCACCGCCAAGACGGTGGACATCCATCCCGCCGTCGCCTTCGGCTCGGTCGTCGCCGGCACGGCCCTGATGGGCGCGGTGGGCGCGCTGATCGCGATCCCGGCGACGGCGACGCTTCAGGCGTTCCTCGGTGCGTACGTCAAGCGGTACGAGGTCCCCGACGACCTGCGGGTCCGCGGCAGGAGCAGGCGCGGGGCCAGGGCCCTGGCCCGTGTCCGGCGGACCCTGCGCGACGAGCAGCCGTCGGCCCCGCTGGAGGACCGGAAGGCGGACGGCGACGTCCAGGAGGACGGCCAGGGGGTCCGCTGACCCCGCGGGCCCGGAGGCCCCGCCGGGTGCCGCTGCCGCACGGCGCTGCTGACGCACGGCCGGGGCGGCCGACGGCCCCGGCGACCCGTCGGCGACGCGAGTGCGGGCCGCTTGACGCCGAAGCGGGTCGCTTGACACCGAAATCGAACATCCATTCTCATGGGAGATCTGGCCTGTGTCCTCGGGATTTTCGCGGAGTTATCCACAGGTCGGAGCCGGGTCCGGGCGCATTGTCAGTGGCAGGCATTAGCGTCATGGACGTGAAGCGATCGACTCAAGCAAATCGGGTGGAACCCATGGCAGGCACCGACCGCGAGAAGGCGCTGGACGCCGCACTCGCACAGATTGAACGGCAATTCGGCAAGGGCGCCGTGATGCGCATGGGGGAGCGGCCGAACGAACCCATCGAGGTCATTCCGACCGGCTCCACCGCGCTTGACGTCGCGCTCGGCGTCGGCGGCATCCCCCGCGGCCGCGTGGTCGAGGTCTACGGCCCGGAGTCCTCCGGTAAGACGACCCTGACCCTGCACGCCGTCGCGAACGCCCAGAAGGCCGGCGGCTCCGTCGCGTTCATCGACGCCGAGCACGCCCTCGACCCCGAGTACGCCAAGAAGCTCGGCGTGGACACCGACGCCCTGATCCTGTCCCAGCCGGACAACGGCGAGCAGGCCCTGGAGATCACGGACATGCTGGTCCGCTCCGGCGCGCTCGACCTCATCGTGATCGACTCCGTCGCCGCCCTGGTGCCGCGGGCCGAGATCGAGGGCGAGATGGGCGACTCCCACGTCGGCCTCCAGGCCCGGCTGATGAGCCAGGCACTGCGCAAGATCACCAGCGCGCTCAACCAGTCCAAGACCACCGCGATCTTCATCAACCAGCTCCGCGAGAAGATCGGCGTGATGTTCGGCTCGCCGGAGACCACGACCGGTGGCCGTGCGCTGAAGTTCTACGCCTCGGTGCGCCTCGACATCCGCCGCATCGAAACCCTCAAGGACGGCACGGACGCGGTCGGCAACCGCACCCGCGTCAAGGTCGTCAAGAACAAGGTCGCGCCGCCCTTCAAGCAGGCCGAGTTCGACATCCTCTACGGCCAGGGCATCAGCCGTGAGGGCGGCCTGATCGACATGGGGGTGGAGCACGGCTTCATCCGCAAGTCCGGCGCTTGGTACACCTACGAAGGCGACCAGCTCGGCCAGGGCAAGGAGAACTCCCGCAACTTCCTCAAGGACAACCCGGATCTCGCCAACGAGATCGAAAAGAAGGTCAAGGAAAAGCTCGGTATCGGCGTGAAGCCGCAGGAGCCGACGGTGGAGCCCGGCGCGGATGCCGCGGTGGCGGCGGGCGAACCGGCCGTCGCAGCCCCGGCACCGGCGGCCAAGGCCGCCAAGGGCTCCAAGGCCGCCGCGGCCAAGAGCTAGCCCGCCATGACGCGGCGAACGGAATGGCCGGGCAGCGAGGACGACACCCACAGCGCTCCCGGCGACACCGAGCCCCGTCAGGGCCGCAGGGGCCGTCATGGCCGGGAGAACAGCGGTGGTCCCGACTCGTCGAGGGCCGAATCGGGACCACCGCGTACGCCCGAGGAGCAGGCACGGGCCATCTGCCTGCGCCTGCTCACCGGGAACCCGCGTACGCGCAAGCAGCTCGGGGACGCACTGCGGCAGCGGGGCATCCCCGAGGAGGCCGCGGAGGAGGTGCTCTCCCGCTTCGAGGAGGTCGGACTGATCGACGACGCGGCCTTCGCGGACGCCTGGGTGGAGTCCCGCCACCATGGGCGTGGCCTGGCCCGCCGCGCTCTGGCCCGTGAACTGCGCACCAAGGGTGTGGACTCCGCCCTCATCGATGTGGCCGTCGGCCGCCTCGACTCCGAACAGGAGGAGTCCACCGCTCGCGAGCTGGTCGACCGCAAACTCCGCTCCACCCGGGGCCTGGACCGCGAAAAGCGCCTCCGCCGGCTGGCCGGAATGCTGGCCCGCAAGGGCTACGCGGAGGGCCTCGCCCTCCGCGTCGTCAAACAGACCCTGGAAGAGGAAGGCGAGGATCCGGACCTTCTGGAGGAGCACTACCTGCCGGACGCGTGAGGAACCGGGCCCCACGGCGGCAGGATGACGATCACGAGGGCAGGTCCGGGCACCACGGCCAAGAGCAGGGGCCGGGGGGCCGAGTGCCGCGCCACGGGGCCGAGGGGCGTTCGGGGTAACCCGAGGCCAGGCAGGACGGGGCAACCCGGGGCTAGGGGGCAACGCGGGGCCGGGTGGGACAAACCGGGGGGCGTGCCGGGGCGGGGTGAGCCGTGGCAAGCCGAGGCTGGACTGAACATCCGGGGCCGGGTGGCGTAACCCGAGGCAAGCGGGTAATCCGGGCTGGGCTGGGCGTCCCAGAGCTGAGCTGGACATCCCGGGGGCCGGGTGGGGCAAACCGGGCAATCCGGTGTCGGGCGGGTGGCCCGGGGCCGGGCGAGGCGCCACCGGACTGGGTGTGACGAACCGGGGCAGGGCGAGACGCCACCGGACCGGACGTGACAAACCGGGCCGGGCGGGCATCCCAGGGCACGGGCTGGGCTCCCCGGGCCAGACGGATAACCCGGTGCCGGGCGCGCCGCCACGGCTGGGCGACGACTGCACGCTGTGGCGCGCGGCGACGATGACGGTGGTGCAGCTGCTGGTGCTGGGCCGCGAAGGCAATTCGGGGTGGGTGGGGTGGGGGAGAGGTGGGGGAGAGGTGGGGGC
>NZ_JOHB01000044.1:0-53350 GCF_000719605.1 Streptomyces sp. NRRL S-1813 | reverse complement strand
TTGTGGGAAGCCCCGCACCTTATGGTGCGGGGCTTTTCTGCGTTCCGGGGTGCCTCGTTTCCGGGTTTCGGTCCGGGGGCGGGGCATTTTCGCGTGGGGACTCGGCGCTGGGGCGGTGGGGTGTATGGGAGATATGTGGTCAGGGCGGTGCGGGCGGGGGAGTGGGAGCGGCTCAAGGAGCCGGTGGTGGAGCGCGTACGGCTGTGGGTGCACGAGGAGAACCTGCGGGCCGAGGCCTTCTATCGGGCTCTGGGCTTCGTTGCGACCGGGCTGACCCATGCCGATCCGAAGAACCCCGGTGCTGTGGAGCGGGCGATGGCGCTGCTCAGGGCGTAGCGAGCGGCCGGCCGGCGCTGGGGCACTTCCGTGGAAGGCCTCGGGCAGGCGTCAGGCCGGCAGGGAGTGGTGGGGCCAGCGGGCGCGGGCCTGTTCGCGGGAGCGCATCGTCGCCAGCGTCAGCAGTCCGCGGCTGCGGCCCGTTTCGAGGAGGCCGGGGAGTGCGGGCAGCGGGGCTAGGGCCGCGATGTCGTCCAGGACGAGGGTGAGTGGTGGGTCGAGCCGACCGTCAGATGACCGTTCGGCCATGCGGCGGCCGTGCTCGACCACGTTCGAGAGGAGTGCGGTGAGCAAGGGCATCGCACCCGGGTCGGTACGCGGATCCTCGATGGGATCGCCTACCACGTAAAGCGTTCCCCCCTCGTCGATAAATGATTCGAGGAGGGCCGAATCTGCTCGAAGTGGATTGCAGGCGTCCCGGATATGGATCGAGGAGAGGGCGGTCAGCGCGCGGCCGACCAACTGCTGTGCCGCCTCCCGGCGTTCGGGGTGTGCGGTGAGCACGGACTCCAGCTCGCCGGCCTGGCCGGCGGAGGCCTTGGCGCTGGTGCGCAGGATGCGTACGGGTTCCTGGGCGGCACCGGTGGCGTGTGCCCAGCGGTGCAGCTGGCGGAACGGGCGGCCGTCCACCGCGGCGGCGTGCAGCCAGCAGCGCAGCAGGGTCTGGGCGGCGTCCGCGACGGCCGAGTCCAGCGCCCCGGATGGGCGTACGGGGGCCAGCAGGGCGGCGGCGCGGGTGGTGGCGGTGGCGAGGTCCGTGCAGCCGGAGGTCGGCGACCAGCGCAGCCGGGCCGGGGTGTCGAGGCGGTGCGTGGGGTCGTAGGTCAGCAGCGGGCCGAGCTTGGCGCGGGAGTCCTTGGTCTCGGACCAGAGGGTGGGGTCCGTCGTGGCGACGATCAGGGGGCCCGGGGCGGCGGCCGCGGCGGTGAGGGACGCCGCGAGGGTGAGGGCGCGCTCGGTGGCGAACTGGAGGCGGGGGAGTGCGGGTTCGGCGAGAGGGTCGGCCCCCCGGGGCGTCGCGGCGGCCGGGGGAGCGGTGCGCTGCTCGGGGACGGGGCCGGTGGCCGCGGCCGCGGGTTCGAGGAGCGGTGAGGGCGTGGTGGAGGTGGCGGGCCTGGCCGGCGCATCCTCGCTGGACGCCGTGGACGCCGTGGACGCCGTGGACGCCGTGGACGCCGTGGACGCCGTGGACGCCGTGGACGCCGTGGCGGGGTGTGCCGTCTCCCGGACCGTCTCCCGGGCTTCGCGCGCCTCTCCGGCCTGCCGTGCGGAGCGTTCCGCCTCCCGGGCCTCGTGTGCCGCCTGACGGGCTTCTCGGGCCGTCGCCCGCCGGGCCGTTCGTACGGCGCGATAGCGGGTGATCGTCCCCAGGGTGAAGATCGTCAGGACCAGCAGCACCATCAGCTCGCCGATGAGGATGCCCCAGAACAGGCCGTACCCGGAGAGCTGGGCCTTGGGGGTGTCGGGCCAGGCGGCGGCCATGTCGTGCGGTGCGGAGACCAGATGGCGCAGCGCGATCGGAGTACCGGGGTAGGTGACGCCGTCGGGCCAGGCGCCGTGGGTGAACAGGCCGGCCAGACCGGTCGCGGTCCACACCAGCACGGTCAGGCCCAGCAGGAAAGCGAGCAGTCCGACCAGCAGGGAGTCGGGGATGCCGCGACCCCGGCCGCCGGGCGCGTCGCGGTAGCCGCGGCCGCCTCGTTCGTCGTCGTATCCGCGCGTCACGCCACCGTCTCGCTCGACTCGTCTCTCCACTGCCGCTCCATCGCCATGGCCTCGGCGCGTGCCTCGGCCTCGGCGTCCGCCGCCGCCTGGAGGGCGCGTGCCTCGTCCGTCGGCATCGCGGAGGCCTCGCTCATTGCGGAGGACTCGGTCATCGCGCGGTCGGTGTAGACCAGCGGGCGTTCGGCCTCGGTGATGAGGTGTTTGACGACCTGGACGTTGCCGTTGACGTCCCAGACCGCGATGCCGGGGGTCAGGGTCGGGATGATCTCGACGGCCCAGCGTGGCAGGCCGAGCACCCGCCCCGTGGCCCGTGCCTCGTCGGCCTTCTGGGCGTAGATGGTGCGGGTGGAGGCCATCTTGAGGATGGCCGCGGCCTCCCGTGCGGCGGCGCCGTCGACCACGTCGCTGAGGTGGTGGACGACGGCCACGAACGACAGGCCGAGCCGGCGGCCGAACTTCAGCAGCCGCTGGAAGAGCTGGGCCACGAAGGGCGAGTTGATGATGTGCCAGGCCTCTTCGACCAGGAAGATGCGCTTCTTGCGGTCGGGGCGGATCCAGGTGTGTTCCAGCCAGACGCCGACGATCGCCATCAGGATCGGCATGGCGATGGAGTTGCGGTCGATGTGCGAGAGGTCGAAGACGATCAGCGGGGCGTCGAGGTCGATGCCCGCCGAGGTGGGGCCGTCGAACATGCCGCGCAGGTCACCGTCGACGAGCCGGTCGAGAACCAGCGCCACGTCCAGACCCCAGGCCCGGACGTCATCTATGTCGACGTTCATGGCCTCCGCCGACTCCGCTTCCGGGTGCCGCAGCTGCTCGACGATGTCGGTCAGCACGGGCTGCCGGGTGGTGATGGTCTCGGTGACGTAGGCGTGCGCGACCTTGAGGGCGAAGCCGGAGCGCTCGTCGAGGCCGTGGCCCATCGCGACCTCGATGATCGTACGCAGCAGGGCCAGCTGGCCCGTGGTGGTGATCGACGGGTCGAGGGGGTTGAGGCGGATGCCGCCGTTGAGGGCGGCCGTCGGGTCCAGGCGGATGGGGGTTATCCCCAGTTCCTGGGCGATGAGATTCCACTCGCCGACGCCGTCCTCGCCCTGGGCGTCCAGCACCACGACCTGACGGTCACGGAACCTCAACTGCCGCAGGACGTACGTCTTCTCCAGCGCCGACTTGCCGTTGCCGGACTCGCCGAGGACCAGCCAGTGCGGGGCGGGCAGCTGCTGCCCGTAGAGCTGGAAGGGGTCGTAGATGTATCCCTTGCCGCTGTAGACCTCACGGCCGATGATCACGCCGGAGTCGCCGAGACCGGGGGCCGCGGTGGGCAGATAGACCGCCTGAGCCTGGCCGGTGGAGGTGCGTACGGGCAGCCGGGTCGTCTCCACCTTCCCGAACAGGAAGCTGGTGAACGCCTCGGTGAGCGCTCCGAGTGGATCGAGCATGGCCATGACGTACGCGCCTCCCAGCGGCTTTAGCGGCGGATCCCGGTCGCGAACGGCAGGGTGTTGACGAACGCCCGGTGGTGCTCGCGGTCGCACCACTCCAGCTTGAGGTAGGACTTGCCGGCCGAGGCGCGGATGGTGCGCTTGTCGCGCGCGAGCGCCTCGGGTGAGCGGGAGGAGACCGTGAGGTAGCCGACGAGGTTGACGCCGGCGGCGCCGGACGCCAGGTCCTCGCCGCGCTGGTCGACGCGGCCGTGGTGGGCGACGTCCCGTGGGTCGACGACCCGGTTCATCTTGGCCGCGCGGCTGGCCTCCGCGTCGTCGTTGGTCTTCTCCGTCAGCATCCGCTCGATGGCGATCTCGGTGGGCTCCAGGTCCATGCAGACCGCGACCGTACGGATCACGTCCGGGGTGTGCACCAGGAGGGGCGCGAGGAAGTTGACGCCCACCGGGGTCAGCGGCCACTCCTTGACCCAGGCGGTGGCGTGGCACCACGGCGCGCGGGTCGTCGACTCCCGCGTCTTGGCCTGGAGATACGTCGGCTCCATCGCGTCGAGCTCGGCCGGCCAGGCGTTGCGCTTGCTCATCGCCTGGATGTGGTCGATGGGGTGGTCCGGGTCGTACATGGAGTGCACGAGGGAGGCGAGGCGGGCCTGGCCGAGGGGCTGGCGTACGCGGATGTCGGCCTCGGCGAGCCGGGCGCAGATATCGGTCAGCTCACGGGCCATGACGACCGCGAGACCTGCGTCCCGGTCCAGCTTCTTGCGCAGCAGGCCGCCCTGGTGCGTCCGGGCGGCGCGCGCCATGGTGTGCGCCTCGGCGGCCAGCTCGCGGGTGTAGTGCATACAGGCGACGAGGTAGGCGCGGTGCTGCTCGGAGGAGGTGGAGACCATCGACTGGAGCTGGTCGTAGGACTCCTGGAGCCAGGCCGGGGAGGAGCGGTCGCCGCGCTGGGAGACGTCCTTGGCGTGGGCGTCCGGGTCGGCGGGCAGCGTACGGGCCAGCATCTGAATCCGGGTCACGAAGCCGTCGCCGTTGGCCACGTGCTTGAGCAGCGTCCCGAAGCGGTCGACCAGCGCCTCCTGGTCCTCGCTGTCGCGCAGGCCGACGCCCGGCCCCTCGATCTCGATGGCGGCCGTCACCGTCTTGCGGTCGGCGTGCAGCAGCACCGCGATCTCGTCCGGGCCGAACGGGGCGGAGAGCCAGTTGATCCGGCCGATGCCGGGCGGCGGGCCGATCTCGACCTCCCGGCCGTCCAGCCGGATGCCGGCCTCGGCGGAGCCGGAGCGGTAGGTGGCGCCGCGGCGGACCGTACGGCGGAAGCTGCGCCGGATCTCGAACCACTTGTAGAACGTACGGCCCTTGTACGGCACGTAGACGAGGGCGAGCCCCAGCATCGGGAAGCCGGTGAGCGACGCGATCCGCAGCGGCAGCATGGGCACCAGCAGCCCGCACATCATGCCGAGGAACGCCCCCGCGATGATCAGCGCGATCTCACCGGTCTCGCGGTTCTTGCCGACGATCGCGTTGGGCCGGGCGCGGCCGATGAGATAGGTGCGACGTGGCGCGATCGGGTGGGACTGCGTGCTCAACGCCCCTCACCTCCTGCTGTCTTGCCGGTGCGGGAGCTGCTGCTCGGGCCGGGGTTCGTACGGGGAGCGGGGGTGGCGGGTGCCGAGGAGCGGCCGCCGCCGGTGCGGGAGCTGTGCGCGGCGACACCGCCGGCCACGGCGTCGGCCGGCCGGGACTGGCCGCCCTGCGCGCCCTGGGCACCGCCGTCCCCGCCGGACCTGCGGGAGCTGTGGGTCTTGATGCCCTGGGACACCAGCGCCGCGGGCGAGGAGATCATGGCGGCGGCCTGGCTGCCGTCGGTGGCCCGGCCCTTGTTCGTACGGGCCGAGACCATCTCGTCGCCGAAGCCGGGGACGAATCGGTAGATCACCGCGCTGGCGAAGATGGCGAGGATGATGATCGCGAGGCCGGAGACGACCGCGGAGAAGGCGTTCGGGCCCTTGTCGTGGGAGAGCGCACCGGCGATGCCGAGCACGATCACGATGACCGGCTTCACCATGATCACTGCGATCATGATGCCCGCCCAGCGGCGCACATGCCCCCACATGTTCTTGTCGACCAGCCCGGCGTAGACGACCGTGCCGAGCAGCGCCCCGACGTACAGCAGCGCGGCCCGGATCACCAGCTCCAGCCACAGCACACCGGCGGCAAGGACGGAGACCAGTGACACCACGATCAGCATGATCGGGCCGCCGCCGATGTCCGTGCCCTTCGTGAGCGCCTGCGAGAACGCCCCGAAGAAGGTGTCGGTCTGCGCCCCCGTCCCCTTGGCGATGATCTCGGTGACCCCGTCGGTCGCCGAGACGATCGTGTAGAGGATGAGCGGGGTGAAGGCGGAGGCGAGCACGGTCAGCCAGAGGAACCCGACCGCCTCACTGATCGCCTCCGTGAGCCGCACCCCGCGCACGGCGCGCTTGGCGACGGCCAGCAGCCACAGGACGAGGGTGAGGATGGTCGAGGCGGCGAAGACGACGGCGTACTGCCGCAGGAAGGCCGTGTTGGTGAAGTCCACCTGGGAGGTGGCCTTCACCGCGTCGGAGAGCTTGGTGACGATCCAGGCGGCGGCTTTGGCGCAGCCCTTGGCCAGGGAGTCGAGGGGGTCGAGGGGGTTGTTGTCGAGGGGGCTGGTGGGCGGCGAGCTGCCGCCACCTTGGCTCTGCCGTTCGCAGGACTGCCGGGCAGGGCCGCTGAAGATCTTGCAGTGTGAGGTGTCCGGGTCGGGCGACGGCGCGGCCATGGCGCGTGTCGCAAGCATGAAGGTGAAGGTTTGTACGCTTGCCAGCACGGCGGCGACCGACATCGCGCGGCGGTACTTGGGTTCACCGGGCATACGTGAAACCTCCGTAGCCTTGCACGGCCTTGGTCATGTCCTCTGCCGACGCGGCAGCTTGGTCCCTCCCGATCGGAGCGGGACCGTCCTTCTGTGTGAAGTTCGTGACCTTCCAGTCCCCGCCCGTCCACTGAAGGTCGAAGGTGTTCGTGTACCAGCTCTCCGTGACGGGGTTCTTGGACTGCGACCCCGCGAGGCCGAAGAGAGCGGAATACCAGACCGATACCTTGGCCGTGTCGCCCTTGAACGATTCGGCCTTCGTGCCTACCGGGTTGGCGCGCGAAACGAAGGTCATTCCCTTGGGGGGCGCGCCGTTCGGCTCGAGACCGATCCGGCCGAGGAAGGTGCGATCGGAGTACACCTTGTCGAGGTCGTTCTTGCGCGCCGCTGCCACGGATGGCGCATAGACGGCTTGGGCGATCTCCTGCCGACTGTCGGCCTGGTACATGCCGTCGCTGGTGAGCGCCACCGCATAATTCGCCGCCGCCGACTGAGCCCCCTGCTCCGTCTTGGCGAAGCCCGCGGCGATCCCCCCGTTTTTGCCGGTGGCCGGCTTGGTGCCGGTGGGGGCGGTGGGCTGGGCGTGGTCGGCGTCCTTGGCGGAGTCGCCGGCCGGGGTTTCGCTGTTGCCGCTTCCGCCGCGGTTGGCGAAGGCGATGGCCGCGAGCAGCAGGACGATCACGCCGACGATGGTGACGAGGTTGCGGCTGGACATGCCTGCGCGCGGTCGCCGTCCCGAGCCGTAGATGTCGCCGTCGTTGTCGGGAAGTCTGGTGCGTGTCTGGCCCGTCTCGGAACCGCGGTGGCCGTCGCCGCCGTAGCCGCCGTCGTCACTGAGACTCATCGAGCCTGTGCCCCCTCTGCCGCCGTCGCGTTCGTGCCGTAGTTGTGCCGCCCTCATATGACCGTAGCCGCGCGGGCGGCGGCTCGGGTGCAGCGGTACGAGTACATCTCACCGTGACGGGTCCTCAGATGCGGTACGGCAGAGGCGAATGGGGGACTCTGGGTCATTTGTGCTCATAGTCCGCTCCACGGTTGCCGTCGCCTTCTTGTGCCTTCCTGCCCCCGGGTCCACCTGTCCCCGCGCAGCGGCCGGCCCAATCGGTCCGCTGGTGGCGGGGGTGACGAGGGCGCGGGGGCGGGGTCCGCCGGGCCGGGCATGAAGGGGCGTCAGCATGTGGCCTCGGCAGGGGAGGTGGGGCCGGTGGGAGCGAGTGGAGGCACGGGACGGCGGAGAGAGGACGGGCGGGGGCGCATGGGGGCGGCCCGGGGACGGGCGCGTGCCAGGGGCGGCGCACCGTACGGGCCGCGGTCGGGGCGGTGGCGCCCCGGGGAGTGGCCGCGCTAGACCGCCATGCCGTAGACGATGGTGAACAGCGTCCCCAGGGAGCCGATGATGAAGACGCCGGTCAGGCCGGCCACGATCAGGCCCTTGCCCTGTTCGGCGCTGAAGGTGTCGCGCAGCGCGGTGGCGCCGATGCGCTGCTTGGCGGCGCCCCAGATCGCGATGCCGAGGCACAGCAGGATCGCCACCGCCATGACCACTTCGATCATCACGCGGGCTTCGTTGCCCAGGCTCCCGAACGGGCCCCAGTCCGGGGCGATTCCGCCGATGATGGTGGTGATGTCGCCTTTTTCGGCCGCAATGAACATGTGTGAACTCACCGCCCCTTGATGGGTAGTTGTGTGCCCGCGCCGACGCGGCACAGGTCAGTCTCTATCTTCGCCGACAAACGGGCCGTCAGCTGTCGACTTGGCGGCTTTCTTTGACGGATCCCGTGGGAGTGGCGTGTGCGTGTGGGCGCATGCCGTCCATGGAGCCGATTGGTCTCACTGTGTGTATCACGGGGGTCAACCCTGAGCAATGATCATCGGAAGGGGTGGTGGCCGGTCCGGCGCGCCGTGCGGGCGGCGGGCCGTTCGGGTGGCGGCCGTGGTCCGTGCGGGGCTACTTCGGAGCGTGCGACATGGCGAAGATCATGACGAGCGCCACGAGGTGGATCGCGAACAGGAAATACCCGACGCGCCACCACAGGTGCCGGCTCATCTGCTGCTGATTGTTCGGGTCCACGGCTCTCGTCTCGTCTCGGGTCTCCCGTGCAGTGTCGCCCATCCGGCGGTGTTCCGGATGCCGCCGTGTGAGCGGAATCTCACCCCGCCCCGGAGCGCCCCCTGCGTCGTGTCATGCGCCGTGTCATGCGCCGTCGTGCTGCGCCGGGGGCGGCACGGCGCGCGTGGAGCGACCGGAAAAAGGCAGTGAACCGCGGCTGAATGGGGGAGGGTTGGGGCGTGCGGAAATTCTGGGTGGCCGGTGGGCTCGGGGTGGGGCTGGTGCTCTGCCTGCTCGGGCTGCTTGTGATCGGTACGTACACGGTGGCGGCCGGGCTGGCCGGAGTCGGCGGGCGGGCGCTCGGCCTGGCGAAGGGTGCGGTGCCGGCCGAGTACCAGCAACTGGTGCAGAAGTGGGGGACGCTCTGCCCGGCGATAAGCCCTCCGCTGCTGGCGGCGCAGCTCTACCAGGAGAGCGGGTGGAACCCCAGGGCGCAGAGCCCGGCGTCCGCGCAGGGCATGGCGCAGTTCATCCCGGGGACGTGGCAGACCCACGGCGTCGACGGGAACGGCGACGGCAAGAAGGACGTGTGGGACCCGCAGGACGCGATCGCGTCGGCGGCCTCGTACGACTGCGAGCTGGCCGGCTATGTGAAGGGCGCGCCGGGCAACGCCACGCACAACATGCTCGCCGCGTACAACGCGGGGGCGTACCGCGTGATCCAGTACAACGGGGTGCCGCCGTACCGCGAGACACAGAACTACGTGAAGACGATCACGACGCTGGCGAAGAGCTTCGAGGCGCCGTCGGGCCCGGTGGCGCCGTCGAAGCAGGCCGCGGGGGCCATCTACTTCGCGCAGGAGAGGCTCGGCACCCGCTATTTGTGGGGTGGTACCGGAACGGCGGCGCAGGGCGGGCGGTTCGACTGTTCGGGGTTGACCCAGGCGGCGTACCGCTCCGTGGGCATCGAGCTGCCCCGGGTGGCGAACGACCAGTGGAACGCCGGGGCGCACCCGAAGCGGGACGAGCTGCTCCCGGGTGACCTGGTGTTCTTCGCCTACAACCTGAAGGACCCGCGGTCGATCCACCATGTGGGGATCTATGTGGGTGGCGGATACATGATCAATGCGCCGTACACCGGGGCCGTGATCCGGTTCGACAAGATCGACACGCCGGACTACATCGGTGCCACGCGCGTCACGTCCGATGGCGCAAAAGCGCTGCCCGGTACGAACGCTGCGTGAACATAGGGCCCTGAACTGCGGTGATGAGTCAAGCTTCGATAACGTCCTGGTGATCATCCGGTGGAGAGTGGAACGCCGAGGCCGCGCATCGCGTTTCCTTGGCGTGGGGACGTAGCAGAGCTCGACGCAGCACACGCTCGACGACCACGGGGGCAGGCAGCACACGACGGCGCTTGCGAGCGCGAAAGATAAGGGGCCGCGGCAGATGGCTGGACTCGCACTCGAGGGGCCGAACCCCGACGTCGACGTGCTCGACGGCATCAACGGCCTCGCGAAGGACGCCCCGCACTGGGTCAACAAGGCCATGGAGTACATCGGCGAGTACGGCATCATCGCCGGCCTCGGGGTGCTCTGCCTGATCGCCTGGTGGGCCGCGCGCCGCAGGCCGGACGCGCCGTCCGTCGTCGCGGGCCTGGTCTGGGCGCCGCTGGCCGCGGGCATCGCGCTGCTGGCCAACATCCCGATCCGTGGGTTCGTGGAGCGGCCGCGGCCGTTCAAGGACCATGCCGGGCTGGAAGTGCTGATCCCCGGCAAGAGCGACTTCTCGTTCGTGAGCGACCACGCGACGCTCACCATGGCGGTCGGCGTCGGCCTGTTCCTCGCCCACCGCAAGTACGGCCTGATCGGGATCGCGCTGGCGCTCGCGGAGGGCTTCTGCCGCGTCTACATGGGCGTCCATTACCCGACCGATGTGATCGGCGGGTTCGCCCTGGGCACCGCCGTCGCGCTGCTGCTCGCGCCGCTCGCGCAGGCGCTGCTGGTGCCGCTGACGACGGCGATCGGCCGCTCGAAGCCGGCATGGCTGGTGCAGGCGCGGGGCGTCGAGACGGCGGGCGCGGGCGGTTCCGCGGGGCAGGACGCCGAGGGCAGCCGGGTGGTGGCCACGGGATCGGCGATGCCGCGGGGGCACAAGGACAAGGATCTGGCGGCCTGAGGGCGCGGCCGGCCGGCCGAACCGGCGCGGCGGCCCCCGGGACTGACGACCTGGCGGATGCGGACGGCCCGGACCCCATGCGGGGGCCGGGCCGTCCGTGTGTCCGCGGCTCAGAGCGCCTGCGGGAAGGTGCTGAACAGCCGCTGCGGGTCGTAGGTCCGCTTGACCTGGGCGAGACGGGTTGCGGCAGCGCCGTAGTAGGCGGACTTCCAGTCGGCCAGGCCGGGGTCGGTGTAGTTCTGGTAGGCGGCGCCCGAGGAGTGGCGGCGCATCGCGTCATGGAAGGAATTCAGCCACGCTGTGCGCGTGCCGGGCGAGCCGTTCGCCGGCCAGGACGTCAGGTACTGGGCGAGGAACTTCGAGCCGCGGTGGACGAAGGCGGTGTCCGTGCGTCCGACGCGGTTGATCGCGCCGCCCAGTGCCGTCAGCGCCACGTTCCCGCTGACGCCCTTGCGGCCGCCCGCCTCGATCTGGTCCATCAGGGTTCGGATGCCGGCCGTGGACAGCGAGCGGTCGAAGAAGTGCGAGCGGGCGGCGTAGGTCTCGCGGCCCAGCTTTCCGGCGCCGGTCTGGCCGGGCAGCGAACCCGGCATATGGCACTGCGCGGTGGACTTGGAGGAGCAGCCCGCGTAGGACTCCATCGCGTCCAGGTAGCCGGTCGGCGTGAGGTGGACGCTGGTGGCGGGGCCGGGGCCGCCCGCCTGGTCGGCGAGCTTGTCGATGGCGTTCTTCAGGTCGCCGTGGCTCCCCAGGGAGAAGGCCGCGATGGAGACGGACGGGGTGTTGCCGGGACGGGCGTCGAGATGGCAGGCGGACCATATCTCGTCGGCCTGCACCGGTCCCCACTTCTGCCAGGACGCCACGACCTTCGCCGCCTTGGCCCAGGGCCAAGTCATGTACGCCATCACCGCGCGCGGTGCCGGATGCGTACGGAAGCGGAGTTCGGTGACCACGCCGAAGTTGCCGTTGCCGGCGCCGCGCAGCGCCCAGAACAGGTCGGGGTGCCGGCTCTTGTCGCAGTCGACGGTCTTGCCGTCCGCGGTGACCAGGGTGGCGCCGACGAGGCTGTCGCAGGTCAGCCCGTACGCACGGGAGACCACGCCATGGCCGCCGCCGAGGGTGAGGCCGGATATGCCGACGGTGGGGCAGGAGCCCCCGGGTATCGTCACGCCGTGCGCCCCGAGGCCCTCGTAGACGTCGATGAGCTTGGCGCCGGCGCCGATGCGGGTGATGCCGCCGGACGGCGCGCCGACCTTGGAGAGGGCGGAGACGTCGACGATGAGCTTGCCGTTGCCGCTGGACCAGCCCGCGTAGGAGTGGCCGCCGCTGCGGATGGCGACCGGGGTGTCGTACCGCCGGGCGAAGGCGAGGCATTCGGCGATGTCCGCCGGGTGCTTCACATAGGCGATGGCCGACGGCTTCAGCGTGTCGTAGCGGGTGTTGTAGAGGCGCCGGGCGGTCGCGTAGGCGGCGTCGGAGGCCCGCACCAGCTTGCCGTCGAGGCTCTTGCCCAGCGCGGTCCAGGAGGACTGGGAGGCCCGGCCCTTGGCGGCGCCCCCGGCAGCGGCCGCCGCATTGGTCTGTGCCGCGCCGGCGCCGGTGGCGGCTCCCGTGGCGGATGTGGGGGACGCCGCACCCGCCTTGCCGGTCTTGTTGTCGCAGCCGGTGGCCAGGGCGACCGAGGCCGCCGCCAGTCCGCCGCCCGCTTGCAGGAGTGTGCGCCGCTTCACTGGGATGAATCCCCCTCGATGTTTTTTTTACGGTCCTGCCCCGCCGGCCGATGGCCCGGCCGCCGGTCGCGGGGCACGTGCCGGGAACGCCGCACCGGGCGGGTGTGGCGGCGCGCCGCCCGCACGTTCCGCTGTGCCCGGTATTGCTCCGTGCTGTCCGGTGCCGTCCTTGACGTCCGATACCGGCACGGTGCGCTTGCTTCCCTCACTAGCCAGATGCGGTAAGGGCGTTGGGGGTTCCCGGAACGGACTCCGTCATTCCAGCGGGCGGCCGGTCTTGCTGTCCGTATCCGGTCCGGCCTCGGCTTCGGACAGATGGCGCCCCGCGTCCGTACGTGCCTGTGAGCGGGCACGGCGGGCCGGTCCCCGCCAGCCGCAGGAGCAGCGGGCCGTGCAGAAGGAACCGCTTTCGGCGGTGGAGATCGCGTGGAGGACTCGGTCGGGCACCCCGTCACGCTACGCGTCCCAGGTGCCCGTGCGTGACGAGCCCCGTTAACGGTCGTTGAACCGGACGGTCGACGGAACGTCAGGTGCGGCGCCGGCGGAACGCCCGACCCTCCCGAGCGGACCGGCCGGCCCAGGCCGTTCCCGAAGACAGCGGCCGAGGGGGCTCGTACGCGATGGTGGTGCAGGACAGGCGAGGCGGCGGCGCGGCCGCCGTGGCCGTGGCGTGCGGGACGGGTCTGGCGGTCGGGCTGCTGACGACGGGCTGTTCCCCGGACGGCGCCGCGGCCGACGACCAGGAGCCGTCCGGCCGGGCCGCTGCCGCCGCGGAGGTCCGCAACAGCGCCGCCGCCCTGCTGCGGGCCGGCTCCGCCAGGGTCCTCACGTCGATGGAGACGGTGAGCGGCGGCACCCGCGTCGCCATCCGCGGCACGGGCGGCTACGACTTCGCCACGAGCACCGGGCGGCTGCGGGTCGTCCTGCCCGACCCGGCGGGCAGGCCCAGCGGCGGCCATCAGCCGATCACGGAGATCCTCGCGCCCGGTGCGCTGTTCATGAAGAACCGCGGGGCGGGGGTGCCCGCCGACAAGTGGGTGCGGGTGGACACCGCTGCACTGAGCGACGGGAATCTGGTCACCGGCGGTGCGACCGATCCGCTGGCCGCCGCCGAACTGCTGCGCGGCGCACGGGAGGTGACCTATCAGGGCGAGGAGCGGCTGGACGGCGTTTTGGTGCGGCACTACCGCGGGACGACGGACATCGGGACGGCCGCCGGGGCGGCGTCGCCGCGCACGAGGCCCGCGCTGGTCGCTGCGGAGCAGGGGTTCACCACCGACGCGGTGCCGTTCGAGGCGTATCTGGACGAGGACGGGCGGCTGCGCAAGGTGCGCCAGTGGTTCCGCTTCGCCAACGGTGCGCCGAAGGGGGCATCGGTGACCTCCACCACGGAACTGTCCGATTTCGGGACGAAGGTAGCGGTGCAGCTGCCGGACGAGCAGGACATCTACGCGGGGAAGATTGCTTCGCCCGCGCAGTAGGGCCGGACGCCGCGGGGCGGCCGGGCACGTGACCGGGGCGCGTGCCGGATGGCGGAAATGGTCCATCCGTGCCATGCGCGGAGCGTGCGCCCGTCTTTACGCTGGCGGTAACCACCCAAGGCGTGGGAAGGCGCTCGGAGGAGGAGGTGTTGTACGTGGCCGGACACCGCCCTACGACGGTTCAGGACTACGTAGCCCTCGTCGAGATCGACCTGACTGGTGAGTTGATGATCGCGGCCGCGGCCGCGAGCGAGGATCGGCTCAGCCCGGACCGTATCGACGAGGTGCTGGAGGTCGAGGGGGAGGGCGGCGGCGCGGACCGGATGCCCCCGCGGCCCGGAGCCGCGAGGCGCTCGCCCGGTTAGCGCGGTGCGCGGCGGGCCGGCCGGTTCAGGTGCGCAGCATCCGCTCGATGGCCTTGGTGGCCTCCTGGACCTTGGCGTCGATGGCCTCGGGACCCTTGACGGCCCCCGGAGCGGAGCTCTCAAGGACCGCAGCGGCGACGCAGTGCCGCAGGTGCTCCTCCAGGAGCTGGAGGCCGAAGGACTGGAGGCCCTTCGTGCTGGCCGAGACCTGCGTGAGTATGTCGATGCAGTAGACATCCTCTTCGAGCATCCGCTGGAGTCCGCGGATCTGCCCCTCGATCCGGCGCAGTCGCTTGATGTGTGCGTCCTTCTGCTTTGCGTAGCCGTGTGTACCGGATGTCGGCGATGTCTTTGCGTTATCGGTCACGGTTTGAGCTTCGCCTCGGGGGTCGGTGTCCGGCTGCTGGGGGTGGCAGGCCGCGGCGGCTGCGGCACTGCCGTTGGTGTCGGCGTCCGTGGGCGTCATGGCCGTCTCCCGTGGTATCTAGGCGATCTATATACCCCTGGTGGGTATATGGTACCGAACTTTGCGGGCACCCGTGGTACCCCGTGCAGAGCATGCTGCACGATGGGCGACACTGAAGGAATGCCGGTTAGCTGTGGCTGGATGATGCGCCTAGCATCAACTCGACCGAATCCGATGCACCCCGAGGATTTCACGTGCGCTTTCGTCTGACCCCCAGGGAGACGAGCTTCTACGACATGTTCGCCGCCTCCGCGGACAACATCGTCACGGGCTCCAAGCTCCTGATGGAACTGCTCGGGGCGGACGCCTCCGCTCGTGCAGAGATCGCCGAGCGAATGCGGGCGGCGGAGCACGCGGGTGATGACGCGACCCACGCGATCTTCCACCAGCTGAACTCCTCGTTCATCACGCCGTTCGACCGCGAGGACATCTACAACCTCGCCTCGTCGCTCGACGACATCATGGACTTCATGGAAGAGGCGGTCGACCTGGTCGTCCTCTACAAGGTGGAGGAGCTGCCCAAGGGCGTCGACCAGCAGATCGAGGTACTGGCGCGGGCGGCCGAGCTGACCGCCGAGGCCATGCCGCATCTGCGGACCATGACCAACCTCACCGAGTACTGGATCGAGGTCAACCGCCTCGAGAACCAGGCCGACCAGATCCACCGCAAGCTGCTGGCGCACCTCTTCAACGGCAAGTACGACGCCATCGAGGTCCTCAAGCTCAAGCAGATCGTGGACATCCTGGAAGAGGCGGCGGACGCGTTCGAGCACGTCGCCAACACGGTCGAGACCATCGCGGTCAAGGAGTCCTGAGCGCCGCCCATGGACACCTTCGCGCTCGTCGTGACCATTGTGGTCGCGCTCGGTTTCACCTATACCAACGGCTTCCACGACTCCGCGAACGCCATCGCCACCTCGGTCTCGACGCGGGCACTGACCCCGCGTGCGGCGCTGGCGATGGCCGCCGTGATGAACCTCGCCGGTGCGTTTCTCGGCAGCGGGGTCGCCAAGACGGTCAGTGAAGGACTGATCGCCACTCCTCAGGGCAACCAGGGGATGGGCATTCTCTTCGCCGCGCTGCTCGGCGCGGTGGTCTGGAACCTCGTCACCTGGTACTTCGGCCTGCCGTCCTCGTCCTCGCACGCGCTGTTCGGCGGCATGGTCGGTGCGGCACTCGCCGGTGGCACCGAGGTCATCTGGGGCGGGGTGATCGAGAAGGTCGTCCTGCCGATGTTCATCTCGCCGTTCATCGGCCTGGTGCTCGGCTATCTCGTGATGGTCGCCATCCTCTGGATGTTCCGTAAGTCCAACCCGCACAAGGCCAAGCGCGGCTTCCGCATAGCGCAGACCGTCTCGGCCGCCGGTATGGCGCTCGGACACGGTCTCCAGGACGCCCAGAAGACCATGGGTGTCGTGGTGATGGCCCTGGTCATCGCCGATGTCGAGGATGCGAACGACGCCATCCCGATCTGGGTCAAGCTGGCCTGTGCGCTCACCCTCTCGCTCGGTACGTACGCGGGCGGCTGGCGCATCATGCGCACCCTGGGCCGCCGCATCATCGAGCTGGACCCGCCGCAGGGCTTCGCCGCGGAGACCACGGCCGCCTCGGTCATGTACACCGCGTCGTTCATGTTCCAGGCGCCGATCTCCACGACCCATGTCATCACCTCCGCGATCATGGGCGTCGGCTCGACCAAGGGCCCGCGCGCGGTGCGCTGGGGCGTCGCCAAGAACATCGTGATGGGCTGGTTCATCACGATGCCGGCGGCGGCGCTGGTCGCGGCGCTGGTGTTCTGGCTCATCCGGCTGGCGTTCGGCTGACGGACCCCGGCTCACGGGCCGGGCCGCGGCCACCGGCCGCAGAGCACAGGCCACCGGCCATCGGCCACAGAGCACAGGCCACCGGCCACCGGCCGCAGAGCACAGGCCACCGGCCATCGGCCACAGAGCACAGGAACGGGCCCGCCCCCGGGAAGAGGGGCGGGCCCTTCGTCTTGCGGTGGCACCGCCATGCAGCACCGCAGGACGTGGTGGGGGCGGCCCGGCCGAAGCGGCCGGGCCGCACTCGCTGCTCAGCCGAAGCGGCCGGAGATGTAGTCCTCCGTGGCCTGGACCGAGGGGTTGGAGAAGATCCGCTCGGTCTCGTCGATCTCGATCAGCTTGCCGGGCTGGCCGACGGCGGCGAGGTTGAAGAAGGCCGTACGGTCCGAGACGCGCGCGGCCTGCTGCATGTTGTGCGTCACGATGACGATCGTGAAGCGCTCCTTGAGCTCGCCGATCAGGTCCTCGATGGCGAGGGTGGAGATCGGGTCGAGCGCCGAGCACGGCTCGTCCATCAGCAGCACCTGCGGCTCGACCGCTATGGCGCGGGCGATGCACAGCCGCTGCTGCTGGCCGCCGGAGAGGCCGGAGCCGGGCTTGTTCAGCCGGTCCTTGACCTCGTTCCAGAGGTTGGCGCCCTTGAGGGACTTCTCGACGATGTCCTTGAGCTCGCTCTTCTTGTACGAGCCGTTCAGCCGCAGACCGGCCGCGACATTGTCGAAGATCGACATCGTGGGGAACGGGTTGGGGCGCTGGAAGACCATGCCGACGGTGCGGCGGACGGCGACCGGGTCGACCCCGGAGCCGTAGAGGTTCTCGTCGTCCAGCATCACCTTGCCCTCGACGCGGCCGCCGGGGGTGACCTCGTGCATCCGGTTCAGGGTGCGCAGGAAGGTCGACTTGCCGCAGCCGGACGGGCCGATGAAGGCCGTCACGGAGCGCGGTTCGACGGTCATCGAGATGTCGTCGATGGCCTTGTGGCTGCCGTAGTACGCGGAGAGGCCGCTGACGTCGATTCGCTTGGCCATGGAAATCACTGCTTCTTTCGTGTGGACGGCTCGGGTCAGCGGCCGGTTTTGGGGGCCTTCCAGCGGGCAATCCCGCGGGCCACCAGGTTGAGGATCATGACGAAGGCGATGAGGACCAGTGCCGCGGCCCATGCGCGGTCGTAGGAGGCCTCGGAACCCTGCTGCCACTGTTGGAAAACGTAGAGCGGAAGTGACTGCTGGGCATCTTCGAACGGGTTGCTGTTGATCGTCTTCGCGCCCCACACCAGGAGCAGCACGGGCGCCGTCTCACCGGTGATACGGGCGATGGAGAGCATCACGCCGGTGGTGATGCCGCCGATCGACGTCGGCAGGACGACCTTGAGGATGGTGCGCCACTTGGGCACGCCGAGGGCCAGGGACGCCTCGCGCAGCTCGTTCGGGACGAGCTTGAGCATCTCCTCGGTGGAGCGGACGACGACCGGCATCATCAGGATCGCCAAGGCCATCGAGCCGGCGAAGCCGGACGGGCCGAAGCCGAGGATCAGGATCCAGACGGAGAGGATGAACAGGCCGGCCACGATCGACGGGATGCCGGTCATGACGTCGACGAAGAACGTGACGGCGCGGGCGAGCCGGCCGCGTCCGTATTCGACGAGGTAGATCGCGGTGAGCAGACCGATCGGCGCGGCGATCAGGGTGGCCAGGCCGACCTGCTCCAGGGTGCCGATGATCGCGTGGTAGATGCCGCCGCCGGGCAGTGCGTCCGGGGTGGTGCCCATCGAGTGGGACAGGAAGTAGCCGTCCAGGACCTTGGTGCCGCGGGCGACCGTCTCCCACAGGAGAGAGACCAGCGGTACGACGGCGATCAGGAAGGCGATCCAGACCAGGCTGGTGGCCAGCCGGTCCTTGGCCTGCCGGGCGCCCTCGACCACCGCGGCCAGCGCGAACGTGCCGAAGACGAAGAGCAGGGCGGCGATCAGGCCCCACTGGACGGTGCTGTCCAGGCCGGCGCCCAGTCCGATGCCGCAGCCGGCGCCGGCCGCGACCAGCGCGAGGACCGGCGGGGTCCAGCGGGGGAGCCGGGCCTGCTTGAGGGAGACCGGAAGCGGGCTGCCGCCGTTCGAGACCGCGGGGCGGTCAGTCGTCATGCTCATGCCGCCACCTCGCTGCGCGAGGCAACGCATTCGCGAAGCGCGCACCTGTTGTTGATTCGTTCGCTTCGCTCACTCATGCAGCGGCTCCCGAGTACTCCTTGCGGCGGGCGATGATCAGGCGGGCCGCGCCGTTGACGAGCAGCGTGATCACGAAGAGGACGAGGCCGGAGGCGATCAGGGCGTCCTGGCCGAATTCATCGGCCTCGCTGAACTTGCTGGCGATGTTCTGGGCGAACGTGCCGCCGCCCGGGTCCAGCAGGCTGGTGTTGATGAGGAAGCTGGGCGAGAGGACCGTGGCGACGGCCATCGTCTCGCCGAGCGCGCGGCCCAGGCCCAGCATGGAGGCGCTGATGACTCCGGAGCGGCCGAAGGGGAGCACCGACATCCGGATGACTTCCCAGCGGGTGGCGCCGAGCGCGAGCGCGGCCTCCTCGTGCATCTTCGGGACCTGGAGGAACACCTCGCGGCTGACGCTGGTCACGATCGGCAGGATCATGATCGCGAGCAGGATGCCGACGGTGAACAGCGAACGGGCCGCGCCGCCGCCGTAGGAGAAGATGCCGGTCCAGCCGAGGTAGTCGTCCAGCCAGGTGTAGAGGCCGGTCAGATGCGGGACGAGGAAGAGCGCGCCCCACAGGCCGTAGATGATGCTGGGCACCGCGGCGAGCAGGTCGATGACGTAGCCGAGCGGCGAGGACAGCTTGCGCGGCGCGTAGTGCGAGATGAACAGCGCGATGCCCACCGCGACCGGGACCGCGATGACCATCGCGACCACCGAGCTGACGACGGTGCCGAAGGCGAGCACCGCGATGCCGAACTTGGGCTCCAGCCCGCTGGCGTTCCAGTCCAGCGTGGTGAAGAAGTTGGCCTTGTCGCCGGAGATGGCGAGCACGGAGCGGTAGGTGAGGAAGACCGCGATGGCGGCCATGATCACCAGGACGGCGATACCGGACCCCCGGGAGAGCCCGAGGAAGATCCGGTCACCGGGGCGGGCCGCCTTGCCGGAGACGGCGGAGCGGCCGTCGTCCTCCGGCGGAAGCGGTGTGGCGGATGTCGAGGTAGTGGAATTCATGGATTCTCCGGTCTGCGGAGCCCGGTGAGGACTCCTGGCGCGGCGGTGCACCGGACGGGCGGCGGCCCGAAAGGGGCCCTTGTAAGGGGGCCCCTTCGGCCGTACGGCGGGATGGGGGCCGCCGCCCGGTAGGTCAGGAGAGCGTCGCGACGGTCTTGCGGACCTTGTCGGCGATCTCGGTCGGCAGCGGGGCGTAGCCGAGCTCCTTCAGGGCGCTCTGGCCGTCCTTGCTGGAGATGTAGGTCAGGAAGGACTTGGTGGCGGCCAGCGTCGCGGGCTTGTTGCCCTTGTCGCAGGCGATCTCGTTGGTCACCAGGGTGATCGGGTAGGCGCCCTCGGCCTTGGTGGTGTAGTTGAGCTTCAGGGCCAGGTCGTTGCCCTTGCCGACCTGCGTGGCCTCGGAGATCGCCTTGGAGGCGTTGTCGACGGTGGCGTCGACCGGGGCCTTGGCGCCGGTGTTCAGCTTGGCCGTCGGGAGCTTGCCGGCCGTCGCGTACGACAGCTCGAAGTAGGAGATCGCCCCGCTGGTCTGCTTGACCTGCGAGGAGACGCCGGCCGAGCCCGAGGCCGCCTGGCCGCCCTCGCCCTCCCACTTCTTCGCCGGCTCGTGCTTCCAGCCACCGGCGGCCTTGAGGTACTTGGTGAAGTTGTCGGTGGTGCCCGAGTCGTCGGAGCGGTGGAACGGCTGGATCTTGAGGTCCGGGAGCTTCGCGCCCGGGTTCAGCTTCTTGATCGCCGGGTCGTTCCACTTCTTGATCTCCGAGTTGAAGATCTTCGACAGGGCCGGGGCGTCCAGCACGAGGTTGTCCACGCCGGGGACGTTGTAGCCGACCGCGATCGGGCCGCCGACCATCGGCAGGTCGATGGCCTGGCCGCCCTTGCAGACCTGCTTCGACTTCGTGACCTCGTCGGGCTTGAGGGGGGAGTCGGAGCCCGCGAAGGCGGTCTGGCCCTGGAGGAAGGTGGTGACGCCGGCGCCGGAGCCCGTCGGCTGGTAGTTGATCTCGGTGTTCTTGCAGGCGCCCGAGTAGGCCTGCACCCAGACGTCCATGGCGTTCTTCTGCGCGGACGAGCCGGAGGCGAGCAGCTTGCCCTTGCCCTCGCACTTGATGTTCGACGTCTTGGCGGCGGCACCGCCGCCGCCGGAGGTGTCATCGGAGCCGCACGCGGTCAGGGCCAGGGCACCGGAGACGGCGAGAGCGCCAACGGCGAGGGCGCGAACCCGGTTCTTGCGCTGAAGCTTCACTGTCGAAAGTTCCTTCCTGGGGCGCGCCGCTGCGTCGGCGTGCGAAGTGATGAGTGGCGATGGTCACCGCGGTCTGCGATGCCAGCTAGCCGTGTCGCGCTTGCACATCGGGCATGGCGCGCACTCGGTACGGCTGAAATTAGGCAGATCAGGTGAAGCGGCCGATGGAGGAGAGTGAACGCACGGTGAACCTCGGCCATCGGATGGGTGCGGGGGGAGAAGCGCTCGCCAGCTCGTGCGAAACGGCCCGTCGCCCTGTTGAATTACCGGCCGGTATGGCAGCATCCGCGCCTGAGGGAACACGCGAATCGGTGCGGAACGACCGGAGGTGGCTGGTGGGGAGCCAGGGGGCACAGCAGGGCGTTCGGGGCGTACGGGGCGGACAGGGTGCACGGGGGGTGTGGGGCGCAAGGGGCGGCCGGCTCGTGGCGTGCACCGCTGTCGTCCTGTGCGTGACGGGGTTGCTCGGCGGTACGGCGACCGCCGCCTATGCCGACGACCCGAAGAATCCGTCCGCGGACACGGGGCGGGCCGCCGACGTGGCAGCGGCCTCGGATGCCGACGCCCGGCGTCTCGACGACGTACGCAAGAAGATCGATGCCCTCTACCGCAAGGCGGAGCAGGCCACCGATGCCTACAACGCCGCCAAGGAACAGGTCGAGCTCCAGCAGAAGGAGATCGTCAAGCTGGCGCGCAGCATCGACACCACCCAGCACCGGCTGGCCGCCCTCAAGCGGCAGGCGGGCGCGCTGGCCAGTGCCCAGTACCGCGGCGGCGGGCTGCCCGCCGAGGCGAAGCTGATGCTCAACGCCGCTCCGGAGGGCTTTCTCGACAACGCCACCCTGGCGCGCAAGGCGCAGCATGCCGCCAAGCGGGTGATCGGCCAACTTTCCCGTCTCAAGGGCGACTTGGAGACGTATTCGGACGCCGCCACGGACCGCTGGGAGAAGCTGGAGGCGAACCGCAAGAAGAAGGAAAGCGCCCAGCGGGACATCAAGGAAAAGATTGAAGCGGCAAAGAAGCTGGAATCCCGGCTGGCCGACAAGGAAAAGGACCGGCTGAAGAAGCTGGAGGACGAGCTGGCCTTCAAGCAGCAGCAGAAGTGGCTGGACTCCGGCGTACTGAAAGACATCAGCAACAAGGCGTCGGCCCCCGGTAAGAAGGCGATTTCGTACGCCACCGCGCAGATCGGCAAGGATTATGTGTGGGGCGCGGAAGGTCCTGACACCTTCGACTGCTCCGGGCTGACCCTGCGGGCGTGGCAGGCCGGGGACCGGACCATTCCGCGGACGTCACAGGAGCAGTGGCGGCAGCTGCCCCGGGTGGCCCTCAAGGACATGCGGCCGGGCGACCTGATCATTTATTTCTCGGATGCCAGCCATGTCGGTATGTATCTCGGTAATGGCGCGATTGTGCATGCGCCGCGGCCCGGCCGGCAGGTCACGATCACCGGCGCCGGCTCGATGCCGATCCTCGGCGTTGTCCGCCCCGACGGTGAGCGCTGACGCGATGGTGCAGATCACACGCACGATAAATGACCGGATTGTTTGCTGCCCGAGGGTTGCCGGTGCGTAGCTGAATGCACTCAAGCGGGGTGATGTTCGTCATTACCTATTCATCCCTCCCCAGGTCAAATGGCTTATCAGGTACGGCATATGACGATGGCCGATTGCCGCCGGGCATTCCATCCCCCTCCGTACTGACGCTATGGTCGCCTGTCAGTGCCCGGTGTGCGCCTCCGCTCCTTTGACCGACGAGCGGCGGGGAGCCGGGCACGGTGGTGCGCCGTCGGCGTCCGCCGCACCCCTCGGGGGGAGGGAAGGAAGCAGAGCAATGCCCGTACCCGTACCGCACCAGCGGACGGTCGTGCTGCCGCACCAGGCAGGACCGGTGGACGACGCCTGCGCGGATACCGCGCAGGTCGCCGGCGCGCCGGGCGCGGGAGACGCGACGGCTCACCCGGCCTCGCAGGGCTCTCCGGCGTCCGACCAGCAGCAGCCGGCCGAACAGCGACTTTCGGCCGACCACGGGGTGCCCCAGCAGGGCCTGACCCTGCTCCTCATCGGCGAGGACCCCAATAGTCATGTCCCCGACATGTGGGACTGGGCGGGCCGCAAGGTACGCCTGCGGACCGCCCGCAACCTCACCGAGGCCGAGCGGCTGCTCACCGACGATGTGCACTGCATCCTGCTCGACCTGCCCCCGCGCCGGCCCCACGACCGCGCGGAACGCGCCCCGGGCCACGGCAACGCCCCCGGTGACGAGCTGGGCATGCTGCGCGACGTGCTGCGGATGGCCACCTCGCACGCCGTTCTCGTCCTCACCTACGAGACGGACGCCGAGCGCGCCGCCGATGCCGTACGCGTCGGCGCCCAGGACTACCTCTTCCGCGACGAGCTCGACGGCGCGGTGCTCAGCCGCGCGGTCCGCTACGCCGTCGAGCGCAAACGCGCCGACCTCGCGCAGCGCCAGCTCACCGAGTCGCGGATGCTGGCCCAGGAGAACGCCCGACTGGAGCGCGGCCTGCTGCCCACGCCCCTGCTCGACGGCTCCGATCTGCGGTTCGCCGCCTGCTACCGCCCCGGCCGCAGCCGCGCGCTGCTCGGCGGCGACTTCTACGACACCGTCCGCACCCCGGACGGCACCGTCCACGCGATGATCGGCGATGTCTGCGGCCACGGCCCCGACGAGGCCGCCCTCGGCGTCGAGCTGCGCATCGCCTGGCGCGCGCTGACCTTCGCCGGACTCTCCGGCGACGAGCTGCTGGCCACCCTCCAGAAGGTGCTGGAGCACGAGCGGGCGGACGACGAGATCTTCGCGACGCTGTGCACCGTCGATATCTCCGCGGACGGCCGCCGCGCCGGGCTGTGCCTGGCCGGCCACCCCGCACCGCTGCTGGCCCAGGCCGGCGAGCGCCCGCAGCTGCTGCCGTACGAATTCGGCGGTCCTGCGCTCGGCCTGCTGCCGCATGCCCGCTGGCCGCGCCGGCAGGTGGAACTGGGCGGCTCGTGGAGCCTGATGATGTACACCGACGGCCTGATCGAGGGCCGGATCGGCAAGGGGAATCAGCGCCTCGGCCAGGAGGGCATGACCGAGCTGGTGAGCCGGCAGATGGCCGCCGGTCTCACGGGCGAGGAGCTGCTGGACGCCTCGGTCAGGGAAGTGCGCGACCTGAACGGCGGCGAGCTGACGGACGACGTGGCCGTCCTGCTGCTGGACCGTCGCTGAGGCGACTGCGGCTCCGCGGTGCCGTCAGCGGGCCGCGGCCCCGCGGTCGAGGGGGCCCGGTCTTCTCCGGGGCCTCCCGCTCGGCTCAGCGGCCGCCGTTGTAGGGCCCGTACGGCCCGTCCGAGCTGGAGCCGCCGCGGCGCGGGCCACGGCCGCCGCCGGTGACCTCCCGGAGCGCCGGGCGTACGTCGACGGTGTACACGATCACCGCGATCACGCCGATGACCGGCAGGAACGACATGATCGGGAGAATGAACAGCAGCGCCGTGGCCAGGGCGAGGAAGATCAGCCACATGCCCTTGGTCTGCTTGCTCGCGGCGCGATAGGCGTCCTCGCGGCGCACGGCCGCATCGATCAGCATCACGGCGGCATAGACACCCAGGGCGAGCTGCACCCAGCTCAGAATGCTCTGGAACCCGTAAATCAGCACGCCATACACCGCCCGTTCGCCGGTCGTGTCCTGCTCGGTCCGCGGCGGCCTGTATGCCGCCCATGCGGCCCCACCGTACCCGGACAACGGGCCGGGCACCCGAAGTGTGCCCGGCCCGGCCCGTGGGAAAGGGGCCTCAGCGAGGGGTGCGCGAGTGCGCGGCACCCTCGCTGCGTGTGCCCTGCGCCCTCACTTGGCGGACGGCGGGGTGCTCTTCTTCGCCGGCGCCGGCGCCGGCGCGGGGGCCGGCTTGCGCTGCGCGACCGGCTTCTTCGGCGCGGCCGGCTTGGGCTGCGTCGACGGGGTGGCCTTGGTCTCCGCCTTGGCGCCGTTCGCCGTCTGGGGCTTCGGAGCGCTCTTGACGGCCGGCTTCGGCGCGGACTTCGTCGCGGGCTCCGGCTCGATCGCCACCGCGAGGTCCTCGACCTGGTCGGCGGCCTCGCCGCGCCAGGTCGCCACCGCGCCGCGACCGCGCTCGGCCAGCTCCTCGTAGCCCTCACGGGTCCGGACGACGGCCTCGGCCGCGCGGCCCACGCCCTGGAGCGCCAGCTCCTGCGCCTGGTCACGGACCTTCTTGAGGTCGCCGTCCAGCGAGCCCAGCAGCTCGGTCAGCTTGTCCCTGGCGTCCTTGGCCTGCTTGGTGACCAGTGCCTGGACGTCCTTGGGGTCGGTGCCGCGCACGGACTCGAAGCGCTTGGGCGCCTCGACCCGGATCTTCTCGACGAACTGCGGCACCTCGCCGAGCTTCTCGGCAGCCAGGTCGACGGTGCCGGCCAGGGCATACAGCGGGGTCGCGTCGCTCAGGGCCTTGCGGAGGTCATCGGTGTTGATGGCCATGACGTTATTCCTCCTGGAAACGAAATCGGTTGCTCAGGTGGCGTGCGGGCCGCCGTCGGCCTCTGTCTCAAGGGAGTCCGTGCCGCGCCCGTCCTCAGGTCCGCTCACAACGGTGTCCTTGCCGCCGCTCCCGAGCCCGTTCTCCTTGCGGAAGGACTCGTAGATCTGTAGCAGAACCTGCTTCTGTCTCTCGTTCAGCGCCGGGTCGGTGAGTATCGCGGTCTGCACCTCGACCCCGTCCAGACCCTGCCGCTCGTCCAGAATCCCGGCCTGGACGTACAGCGTCTCCGCGGATATCCGCAGCGCCTTGGCGAGCTGCTGAAGGATCTCCGCGCTCGGCTTGCGCAATCCGCGCTCGATCTGGCTGAGGTACGGGTTGGACACCCCGGCGGCATCCGCGAGCTGCCGCAGACTCAGCTGCGCCGTGCGCCGCTGCTCCCGCAGGAACTCGCCGAGATTGCCGACGTTGAGTGATGCCATACGTCGATGGTGCCTCGAAGTGCTAACTATTGCAAGCAAGGTGCTAGCTGGAGTGGTCTGGTCGGGTGGGCGGGGCGAGTGCGGCTGAACAGCTGCCCCTGGAAGTGACCGAGTGGAAGCGACCGCGCAAGGACGGAGCCACCGGTCGGACCCGGCTAGTGGAGCCCCGGTTCCGGCTCCCGGTCGCCGGTGCCGGCCCCCGACGCCTCCACGAGCACCTCCCCGGCGGCCGTCCGCACGTACAGCACCGACCGCCCGGCCCTCCGCCGCTCCACCAGCCCCGCGCCCAGCAGCACCCGCAGATGCCGCCCCACCGACCCCAGCCCCTGCCCGGTCACGGCGACCAGCTGGGTCGTGCTCATGGGCGTGCCGAGCAGCATCAACAATCCGGCCCGCGCGGTCCCGAGGAGCGCCCCGAGCCCGGCCGGGACGGGCCGCCGGTCGTGGTCCTCGGCGAGCACCCCGAGACACGGGTAGACGACGGCGTACCGCTCCCGTCCCTCCCACGAGACCCACCCGGTCCTCGGCGTCACCGGCATGAACAGCAGCTCGGCCCCGGCGGCGATCTCCCTCGGCGGATAGGCGTTCAGGTTGACCTGGAACCGGCTCTCCCCGAGCCACCGCGTCCCCGGGCGCAGAGAATCCAGCACGGCCGCCCAGCCGCCCTGGCTCACCCGCGCGGTCCGCGCGACCATGTCGGCCTCCAGGACGCGCCGCCGACGCTCCCAGTACGGCCGCACGGTCTGTTCCCAGACGTACGTCAGGAGCGCGGTCGCCCGCTCGGGCAGGTCGTCCCGCTCCAGGGCGACGGGGAGCGGGCCCCGCAGTGACACGCGGAGGTCGGCGCGCGCCTCCCCGGCCCCGGCCGCCCGCACCCGGGCCACGCTGTCCTCGAAGCTCTCCCCGACGCACGAGGTGGGGCAGCAGAAGTCGGCGATCCAGGACGCGCCGAGCGCCGCCCGCACGAGCAGCGCGGTCACCGGGTCGGCCGCGAGGCGCGCGCGGTAACAGGGCAGGTGCGCGCGCAGCCAGGCCGCCTCGCCCGGATGGGCGCCGGTCCCCGCGTACAGCAGCTTCAGGCTTGCGAAGGTCTCGGCGAACGGCGAGAGCACGAACCGGCTGCGGGCGAGGGTGTCGGTGTCGATCTGCCATAAGCCCATGCGTACGACCTTTCGCGTGTCGGCGAAACAGTTAACACGGCCCCGGGCAGCTCCGAAACTCCGACGCATGCGCAGCTACCGAACCCTGTTCCGCACCCCGGAGTTCACCCCGTTCCTGCTCTCCTTCGCCGCCCACGCCGCGGCCCAGACGATCGGCGGCCTGGCCCTCGGCACGCTGGTCTTCCGGGCCACCGGTTCGCCGCTCCTGTCGGCGGTGAGCATGTTCGGGCCGCAGCTGGCGCAGTTGCTGGGAGCCACGTTCCTGCTCTCGGGCGCCGACCGCCTGCCCCCGCGCGCGATCCTTTCCGGCCTCGCCCTCGCCTTCGCGGCCGGTACGGCGGTGCTGGCGCTGCCCGGCCTGCCGGTCGCGGCGGTCTTCGCCGTCGTACTGGCGCAGGGCCTGATCGCGTCCCTGGGCGGGGGAGTGCGCGCAGGACTGCTGAACGAAATCCTGCCGAAAAACGGCTACGTCCTGGGCCGTTCCGTGTTCAACATGCTCTGGGGCCTGATGCAGGTGGCGGGTTTCGCGACGGGCGGCGCGCTGCTGGTGCTCCTGACCCCGAGGACGTGCCTGCTCCTGGCGGCGGCGCTGTACGTGCTGTCGGCCCTCGGCACCCGCCTGGGGCTCACGGCCCGCCCGCCGCGCTCCTCGGGCCGCCCGTCCGTCTCCGCGACCTGGCGCACCAACGCCCTCCTGTGGTCCTCGCGCCCCCGCCGCCTGACGTACCTGGGCCTGTGGATCCCCAACGGCCTGGTGGTCGGCTGCGATTCGCTCTTCGTCTCCTACGCCCCCGGGGCGGCCGGGACGCTGTTCGCGTGCGGGGCGCTGGGCATGTTCATGGGCGATGTGACGGTGGGCCGCCTGGTACCGCCCGCGTGGCGCCCCCGTCTGGCGGTCCCGCTGCGCCTGTTGCTGGCGGCGCCGTACCTGTTCTTCGTCCTCCAGCCGGGAGTGGCGCTGTCGGCCGTGGCCACCGCCGTCGCCTCCGTCGGCTACGGCGCGAGCCTGGTCCTCCAGGAACGCCTGATGTCCCTCACCCCCGACGACCTCGCGGGCCAGGCCCTCGGCCTGCACTTCGTCGGTATGTCCACCCTTCAGGGCGTCGGCGCGGCCCTGGCGGGCACGGTGGCCCAACTGACCTCCCCGGCCACGGCGATGACACTACTGGCGGCCGCATCGGTCACCGTGACGCTGACCCTCGCCGCCCTGGGCCGGCACGAGGAACGCCGGCCGGCCGCCCCCGCTACGCATCCGGGCGTCCTGCCGGAACCCGCCGCCACGGACACGCCCTGGCGCGGCGCCCGACGCGAGGGCGCGCAGTGAGCCACCGCCTCGGCCAGGGCACCGCTTGATCCTCGACCGGTACGCCGTTCGCCTCACCTCTCGTCGAGTCAGGGCAGAGCTATCCGGCCCCCTCGGCAGGCCCCCGGGTGCCGATGACGATCGTGGCGTAGAGCTCGTCGGAGTCGGCCACCCGGGGCAGCAGACCGTTGCGGGTGAAGGCCTCGACGGCCTGTGGTGCCTGGCGTTCGCTCGTCTCGACCAGCAGATGGCCCCCTGGCGCGAGCCATTGCGGGGCGCCCGCGGTCACCCGCCGCAGGACGTCGAGCCCGTCCGCGCCGCCGTCGAGCGCCACCAGCGGCTCGTACTCGCGGGCCTCGGGCGGCAGCAGCCCGACCTCTTCGCTCGGTACGTAGGGCACGTTGGCCACCAGGATGTCGATACGGCCCCGGAGGCGGGCGGGAAGCGCATCGAAGAGGTCGCCCTCGTGGACCTCGCCCCCGGCGGGGGCGAGGTTGCGGCGGGCGCAGCGCACCGCGGCGGGTTCGATATCGGCGGCGTACAGCTCGACCCGGTCCAGGACGGCGGCCAGTACGGTGCCCACCGCGCCGGATCCGCAGCACAGGTCGACGACGACCGGGGGCCGCCCGGTGCGCGCGGCCGTCCGGCGGCCGAGGCCGACGGCCTGGCCCACGAGGAACTCGGTGCGGCGGCGCGGGACGAAGACCCCGGGATCGACGGTGATCCGCCGCCCGTAGAACTCCGCCCAGCCGACGACGTGTTCCAGGGGGAGGCCGAGGGCGCGCCGCTCCACCATGGCGGCGAGTTCGTCCGCCGTACGCGCGGTGGAGAGGAGCAGCTCCGCCTCGTCCTCGGCGAAGACACAGCCGGCGGCGCGCAGCGTGGTGACGACGGCGGCGCGGGAGAGCGGTGCGGAATCGGGTGCCGGGAGGGGCGAGGAGAGTGCTGATGGGGGGAACGACATCGGAGACGACGGCATGTGAGCCTTTCGGGGCGCCGAGGGCGCTTCCCGGGTCACGTGTGTCGGACGGCCACCTGCATCGGGTGGACCGTACGGGCGTGAGCCGGGAGCGCCTGCCTGATCTGGCGGGGAATCGGTCTCACCTCCTCGGTCGGTCCGCTACTGAGGGCGCCACATTACCTGACCTGGGGCGCGGCGCACAGAGGTGTGGGCGCGGGCCGGGTGCCGTGCCCTGTCTTTGCGCGGCCTCCGTGGGGGCGCCGCGTTGCCGGTGTCAGAGGGCCGGTGGTGCCGGCCCCTCGAGTGCGGGCGGCCGAGGTTCAGGTCCGCTGTGGTGGCTACCACTCCCTGTGCGTAAGGCAGTTCGCGCTTCCATTCAATGTCTGGAAAGTACTTGCCATATCGGAAAGTACTTGTCACGCTGAATGCAGGGAGCCGTGAGAGCGGCAGTCAGGGGGGAACGGCATGGTGGAGTACGCCTCGAAGGATGCGGCGGCCGCACTGGCCCGTGCGCAGGAGCTGAGCGCGACGGTCCGGGACGGCACGAAGTGGTACGTCCGGTATCTGGTGATCTTCGGCTGCGCGTCCGCGGCCCAGGTGCTCGCTGTCGGGCTGTTGGTCCATCCGTACGGGATGGCGATCGGCACCGGGATCGGGGGTGTTACCGTCACCGCGTTGTCGGTCTATGCGGTCCGGCAGCGGGTTTCCCGGCGCGGGTTCGGGTGGTGGCATGCCGGCCTGATGGGGGTGTGGACGCTGCTCTATATCGCGGTGCTGCTCCTGGGCTTCCGGTATTTCCTCGGGGTCGCGGCGTGGTGGGTGCCCGGCGCACTGGTGGTTGCCCTTCCCGGGCTGATAGGCAGTTACTTGGAGGCCCGGCGGTGACCGACCCGTTTCATGGGGCGCATCCGCGCCACGGGCTCGACGAGGTGATCCACGCACCGGTCCGCTTCTCCATCGTGGCGACACTGGCGGCCGCCGACAAGGCCGAGTTCGCCTTCGTCCGCGACACCGTCGAGGTGAGCGACTCGGTCCTGTCGCGGCAGGTCGCCACCCTGGAGAAGGCCGGCTATGTCGCCGTCACCAAGGGGTATGTCGGCAAGCGCCCGCGTACGTGGCTCGCCCTGACGCCCGTCGGCCGTGCGGCCTACGCCGCGCACTGCCAGGCCCTGCGGGCGATAGCGGGTGACGGCGGCTGAAATGGAGGACGGTGGCTGACGGAGAGCGGCGGTTGACGGAGGAGGCCAAGTGCCCGGCTTCCGCGCCCTGATGGGTCCTGTTGACTTCGAGGGCGCTCCAGCTCATACCGTCCGGGACGGGGTTCCGGGGCAGGCCCGCCGAGCGGGCGCCGGGAGCTCAGGGAGCAAGGAGGGACCGGGGTCCGTCCTTGATCCAGATCCGTCCGCCGTACGTCCAGGAGGTAGCAGCAGCATGACCACGACGAACATTCCGACGCGTCACCTCGGTGATCTGGTGGTTTCCGCGCAGGGGCTCGGCTGCATGGGGATGAGCCATGGCTACGGCGAGTCGGACGACGCGCAGTCGGTGGCGACCATCAACCGGGCGCTCGACCTCGGTGTCAGTCTGCTGGACACCTCCGATTTCTACGGGGCGGGGCACAACGAGGAGCTGATCGGCCGGGCCATCGCCGGCCGGCGGGACGAGGTGGTGCTGGCGACGAAGTTCGGGTTCGCCAACCGGCTCGGTGAGCCGACCGCGATCCGTGGCGATGCCGCCTACGTACGGGAGGCCTGCGACGCATCGCTGCGCCGGCTCGGGGTCGACCACATCGACCTCTACTACCAGCACCGCGTCGACCCCGATGTACCGATCGAGGAGACCGTCGGCGCGATGGCCGAACTCGTCGCGGCGGGCAAGGTGCGGCACCTCGGGCTGTCCGAGGCGGGCGCGGAGACCCTCCGGCGGGCGCATGCGGTGCATCCGATCGCCGCGTTGCAGAGCGAGTGGTCGCTGTGGACCCGTGATCTTGAGCAGGAGATCGCGCCGGTGTGCCGGGAACTCGGCATCGGCCTGGTGCCGTTCTCGCCGCTCGGCCGGGGCTTCCTGACCGGGCGCTACACCTCGGTGGAGGGGCTGCCGGAGTCCGATGTGCGCCGCAGCCAGCCGCGTTTCGCCGACGGCAACCTGGAGCAGAACCTGGCCATCGTGGACCGGCTCAACGCACTCGCCGCCGAGAAGGGCGTCAGCGCCGGGCAGCTCGCGCTGGCCTGGGTGCAGTACCGCGGGGACGACGTGGTGCCGATCCCGGGCACCCGCAGGGAGAAGTACCTGGAGGAGAACCTCGGGGCGCTCGCCGTCGAGCTGACCGCCGGAGAACTCGCCGCGATCGACGCCGCGGCACCGGCCGGCCGGATCGCCGGTACGCGGTACGACGAATCCAGCATGACGTTCGTCAACAGGTGAGGGAGCGGAGGCCGGCGGTCGGCGGTGGCGGGTCCTGGTGCTCGCTCACGCCGGCGGCATGGACTCGTCCCGCGAGATGACCGTGTCCCGCGGCATGGCCTCCTCCCGCGTCATGACCTCGTAGAGGTTGTGGGAGTCGTCGCGGAAGAACAGGCCGCGGGCGCACAGCGGATGATCGGTGCGGCCGTTGTCCGGCTCGGCGGGGTCGTTGCCGTAAGGGACGCCGGCGGCCTGGATGCGGGCGAGGATTCCGTCGAAGGTCCCGGGGTCGACGTCGAAGGCGAGGTGATGGCCTTCGGCGTCCGGCACGGTCATGAAGTCGAGGGTGAGCGTCTCGTTCACGCGGACCGGGGCGAAGTGCCCCAGGCGGCCGGCCGGCGGAAGTTCCGGCAGGCCCATGACCGAGGCGAAGAAGTGGGCGGCCGCGCGGTGGTCGGCGGCCGGGACGATGGTGTGGTTGAGGGGCACGGTCATCAGGTGCTCCCGGGGTGGTGGAGGGCGCCGTGCAGCAGGACGTCGATGAGTTCGTCGGGGGTGAGCGGGGCATCGGCCTCCGCCACCGGCGTCCGGAGCCGGGTGAAGAGCAGGCCCAGGAACGCGGCGGCGACCTTCTCGGGGCTCAGACGGAACGCGGCCCGGTCGGGCTCGATCAGCTCGACGACGGCATTGCGCAGAACGGTGACGGATTCGGCCCGGCCGTCCCGCGGCGGGCCGTCGGAGTCCCGCGGCGGACCGCCACCATCCCGCGGCGGACCGTCGACGTCCCGCCGAGGAGCGTCGGCGTCCCGGGGGCCGGCCCCGGGCTCGCGGCCGCGTCGGTGCCCGGAGGCGTGGAGGGCGCCGATGACGGTGCCCAGGCGTTCCAGATGGGCGCGCAGCGCCTCGGCGGCTTCGGTCAGCCGTCCCGCCAGCGGCTCGTCCAGGGAGATCGAGGCGAGCTCGCGCAGGACGTGGTCCGTGCCGACCGCCTCGGCGACACACGCGTCCAGCACCTCGTCCTTGTCCTTGAAGGCCCGGAAGATCGTGGCCTCGCCGATCCCGGCGGCGCGGGCGATCTGACTGGTGGTGACGGCCGCGCCGTACTCCGCCACCAGCGGCAGCGCGACGGCCACGATCATGGCGCGGCGCTCCTCGACGCTCATGCCGGGGGCGCGTCGGCGGGAGGGTGGTGGTGTCATGGCCCCACGCTACGGAGTGAGTCCTCACTCCGTCAATGGAGGGGCGCATCCGTCCCCCGCTCCTTAGACTTCTTGGAGCGCGACAAGGCCGGTGCCGACGGCCGCTGTTCAGGGCCGCCGCCCGTACGGAAGGACGGCGCGCCATGGACTGGAAGCTCGAACTGGTGCCGATCCCGGTGGCCGATGTGGAACGGGCGAAGCACTTCTACAGCGAGCAGATGGGCTTCGCCGTCGATCACGACATGTGCGTCGGCGACGAGGTGCGCATCGTGCAGCTGACGCCGCCGGGGTCGGGCTGCTCGATCGTCATCGGCGCGGGCGACGGCGTCACGGAGGTGCGGCCCGGTTCGGTGCAGGGGCTCCAGCTGGTGGTACCCGATATCGCCGCGGCCCGCGCGCAATTGGTCGCACGAGGGGTGGAGGCCGGCCCCGTTCAGCATGTCGAGAACGGGGCGATGGCCGACGGCCCCGGCGGGGCATGGAATTCGTTCGTCTACTTCAGCGACCCCGACGGCAACGGCTGGGCGCTCCAGGAACGGCCCCCGGAGGCCTGAGGGATGGGGGCGGCGGGCTCCTGGGATCGGTGGATGACGACGGTTCAGGAAGAGTTTCTGCGGACCTTTCATGCCGTGCATCCCGCGGTGACCGTGCAGGCGATGGCTCATGGGCGGGCCGAGGGCGGCCGCTCCAGCTACGAGATCCTGCGGGACCGGGTGGCGGCGTGCGGCAGGGTGCTGGATCTCGGCTGCGGCGATGGTCTGTTGCTGGAACTCCTCGCTTCGGGGGAGGCCGGTGCCCGGCGCGCGCTCGCCGGGATCGACCTGTCCGCCGAGGAGTTGACCCTGGCGCGCGGCCGCCCCGGCGTCGGGCGGGCGGACCTCCGGGTCGCACGGGCGCAGCAACTGCCCTTCCAGGACGGCTGGTTCGACGGCTGCGTCTCCCATATGGCGTTGATGCTGATGAGCGAGGCGGAGCAGGTCGCGGCGGAGCTGGCGCGGGTGCTGGAGCCGGGCGGGACGCTGGCCGTGGTCGTGGGGGGCGGGGCGGCCGGCGGCGAGGCCTACGAGCTGTTTGTGCGGCTGCTGAAGCTGCTGTTCCAGGCGGCGCCGGCGGAGCGACGGATGCCGCCGCTGGGGGACCGGCGGGTGCGGAACCGCGAGGGCTTCGACACGGTGTTCCGTCCGGCCGGGTTCGGTCCCGTGGAGTGGGAGACCGTACGGATCGATCTGTCCGGCCCGCCCGAGCGGGTCTGGCGGACCGTCGGCACCACCTACGACCTGGGAATGCTCGATCCCGCGGTCACCGCGGAGCTACGGGCCCGCTTCGAGACGGAGTCGGCGGCGATGGCGCTGCCGGACGGCCGCATTCCGTGCGCGATGCGGGTGCATGTCGCGACGGCGGTGCGGCGCGGTTCCTGAGAGGTGCGGGGAGCGCCGGTACGGCCGAAAGCGGCGGAGGTGCGTCACGGGAGCGGCGGCCCGCGGGCCTCGGCCGGGCGGCCGCCTCGGCGCGCGGCGCCCGGCCCGGCGGAGGCCGCGGCGGTGCGGCCGCGCCGCCGAGCCGGGCCGGGCGCCGGTGACCGGGCTGACGGGCGGGTCAGCCGCCGTACGGACGGGCCGCGCGGGCCTCGCGGAGGGTCACCGCCCACCAGGTCAGCTGGTCGAGCAGGGTGTCGGCGGCCTGGGTGGCGGGGGCCGGGTCGTGCAGCCGGCCCGCGTCGTCGAAGAGGTTGCCGGCCAGCGTGAAGCTCACCGAGTCGCGCACCGTGGTGGCGTGCAACTCGGCGAAGACCAGCCGTAGTTGTTCCACGGCGCGCAGGCCGCCGGAGATCCCGCCGTACGAGACGAAGCCGACCGGCTTGGCCTGCCACTGGCGGTGCAGCAGATCGATGGCGTGCTTGAGCGGGGCCGGGAACGAGTGGTTGTACTCCGGGGTGATCACGACGAACGCGTCCGCCTCGTCGACGCGCTTGGCGAAGGACTCGTACTCCTCGCTGCCGTAACGGAGTTCGTACGGGCGGACGGTGTCGAGGTCGATGACGTCCACGTCGATGTGTGCGTGGGTTTCGGCGTGCCGGGTGAACCAGTTCGCGATGACGGGCGCGAACCGGCCCTCCCGGGTGCTGCCGATGATCACTGCGAGGCGGTAGGGGTGCTCGGACATGTGGGGCCCTTCGTGGGGGTGACACGTGAGTCGGTGAGCGGCGTGGTGCCGTCGGGACTCGACGCTAGGACCTCAAGCGAACTTGAGGTCAAGCGTGCCGGTGCCCTGCCTGGGGGCGTGGGGTGCCATGCCTCGGGCCTCTCCTGCGGACGGCCCGGCAGGGCCTCGCCCCACCGGGCCGTCCGCCGGTGTTTCGCCTGCCGGGCCGTCCGTCGGGGGCTCGTCTGTCGGGCCGTCTGCCGAGGTCACGCCTATCGGGCCGTCCGCCGGACTCACGCCCCCGGGCCGCCTGCCGGGCCGCCCGGGGGGATCACTCCGCCCCGAACTGCTTCAGCAGCTCCGTCTTCTCGAACATCCGGGCCGTCTCGATCGCGGAAGGGGTGCCCGCCGACGGGTCCGCGCCGTGTGCCACCAGGACCTTGATGACCTCGCCCTCGGCCTTGAAGACCGCGCCGGCCAGCGGGGTCTGGCCGCGGTCGTTGGGGCGGTCGGCGTCCGCACCGCGCTGCAACAGGGCCTCCACGGTGGCGGGGTGGCCGTGGTACGCCGCCAGCATCACGAGCGAGTCGCCCTTGTCGTTCGTCAGGTTGGCGGGGACGCCCGCGTCCACGTACGCGGCGACGGTGTCGGTGTCGCCGTGCCGTGCGAGCTCGAACACCTTCGCCGCGAGCTGCAACACCTCGGGGTCGTGCGCGTGCTCGATCGCCTCGGGCCCCTGCGGCTCGGGATTCGCGTCGCTCATGGTCGCCGGCCTCCTGCTGTCGTGGGTGGTGCGTGCGTGCACTGTGTCATCGCCACCTTATGCAGGCCGGCGGGCACGAGTGCCGGTGCCGGCCGTGGCGAGGTGGTCGTAGTGGCTGCCCCTACCCGCTGCACGCGGCCACAGCCGCACCCGTCAGAACGTCGCGCGGATTTCCCCCACCCGCGCGCCGCCGCCGAAGAGCGGGGCGTCCTCCAGGCGGGCCAGGACGGGAGCGTCGAGGCCCATGAGGCGCAGGGTGCGGGCGAGGACCGGGCCGAGGGTGCGGGTGGCACCGTCTTCGATCTTGAAGGCGAGGGCGCGGCCGTCGGGGAGGGCCAGGGCCTGGACGGCCTCGGCGCCCATCTTGGCGAGGGTGCCCGGGAGGGCCTGCATCAGCCAGGTGTCGGGGCGCCGGGTGCCGGCGACGTACTCCGGGTGGGCGCGCATCGCGTCCGCGACCCGCCGCTCAGGGGTGCCGGGCCCGGCCTGGACGAAGTACTGGAAGGCGCGGGCCAGGCCCGTCAGCGACAGGGAGAGCAGCGGCGCCCCGCAGCCGTCGGTGCCGACGTGCGCGGTGTCCTCGCCGCTCGCGGTGCGGACACCGTCGGCCACCAGCTGTTGCAGCGGGTGAGCCCGGTCGAGGTACGAGGCGAGCGGCCAGCCGTTGAGCGCGGAGGCGGCCAGCATCGCGGTGTGCTTGCCGGAGCAGTTCATCGTGAGGCGTTCGCGGACCTGGCCCGAGGCGAGGTACGCCTCCGCCTCCTCGTGGTCCAGCGGGAGGTCCGCCGGCGTCTGGAGATCGCCGGGGGTCAGACCGTGCTCGGCCAGCATGGTCCGTACGAGGTCGAGGTGGAAGGGCTCGCCGGAGTGGCTCGCGGCGGCCAGTGCCAGCCGCTCGCCGGAGAGGTCCAGGCCCGCCCGCAGCACCGCCGCGGCCTGCATCGGCTTGTTCGTGGAACGGGGGAAGACCGGGGCGGTCGCCTCGCCCAGCGACCACTCCACGCTGCCGTCGGCGGCGAGCACCACCAGCGAGCCGCGGTGCCGGCCCTCGACGAAGCCGGAGCGGACGACCTCGGCCAGGACGGGGGAAACAGGAGCAGGCGCACCTTCCGTGGACCCGGGGGAGGCGGGGGCTTCCTGGGTCGGTGCGGATATCGGCGTGGGCGAGGTCATCGGCGGCCTTCCGGGAGGTGATCTGTCGCCCCCCGGAGGCTTGTGGCCCGGTCAGGACAGCAGGTCGTCTACTTGCGCTTCGCCTTCACGGTACCTGCGGGCAATTTCCGCGCTGCAATCGTCGGTGGTGCGCTGCAATGACTGACGGCGGCGCGAGACCTGCTGTTCGTAGCGGATCAGCCGGCCCATGGCGTCATGCAGCTCCTGGTCCGTACGCGCGGTGAGATCGGACAGCTCGACCTCGCCGAGCATTTCCTCGGCGAGCCTGCGGTACTCCTCGCTGTGCGGCGTGCCGACCGTTACGTGCCGGGCCGAGGAGCGGTGCCGCGACGGCAGGTCCGTCAGGATCTCCGGCAGCCGGTCGAGGAGTGGGGAGTGCTGGGCGCTCCGGCGGGCGAGCTCGGCCCGCAGGATGTCGATCCGGCCCTGCAACAGCCGCCGCAGATAGCTGAGATCGGCTTCTTCCTGTTGCGAGTCGCGTCGTACCACCCGCAGCTCGGGCAGTCCCAGACCGGACAGCTCGGGTGTGGTGGCCGGACGGCAGTGGTCGCGCTGCTGCGGGGGGCGGGGTTGCTGAGCCTGGCCTGCCTGGAGCATGGGGCCGTCCTCGGTGCCGGGCGGCTCGACGCGAGCCGTTGCCGTGGTGGTCGTCAGAGCGGTGGGGGGTGGTGGGGTGGCTGCCGGACGTGTGGTGTCTGCCGTGGGGGCGGTGGAGGTCGTCCGACCGTTCGGTGTCGTACGGGCGGGTGGTACGGGACCGGGTGTCTGTCCGGCGCCGAGAGTGCTCATGGGTCGTTCCGTCCCCTCGTCCGGTGCCGCTTCCTGGGCATGTTGTCCATGAAACGCACCACGTGCACGCATCGTGCCACTCTGGGCGGTCCTTCCGCAGGGCCATGGCACCCGAACGGCCCCTGTAGGGGCACGGCTGTCCGAAGGAGGCGGGCCGCCCGGCATGATGGCGGGTATGCGAGCTGTGGTGCAGAGGGTTGACGGCGCACGCGTCGAGGTGGCGGGCGAGACGGTCGGGGAGATCGTCGGTGAGGGGCTGTGCGTGCTGGTGGGGGTCACGCACGAGGACACCCCGCAGAAGGCGGCACAGCTCGCCCGCAAGCTGTGGTCGGTGCGGATTCTCCAGGGCGAGAAGTCCTGCTCGGACACCGCGGCGCCGCTCCTGGTGATCAGCCAGTTCACTCTCTACGGTGACGCCCGCAAGGGCCGCCGCCCCACCTGGAACGCCGCGGCCCCCGGGCCGGTCGCCGAGCCGCTGGTCGACGAGGTCGTCGCACAGCTGCGGGCGCTGGGTGCCCATGTGGAGACCGGCAGTTTCGGGGCGGACATGAAGGTGTCCCTGACGAACGACGGGCCGTTCACGGTGCTGGTCGAGGTGTAGGCCCGGGACTCCGGGTGCCCCGCGGGGCACCCGGGCGGCCAGGGCGGCCGTGCGTCCGGGGGCGGTCCTACGGCTCGACGACGGTCTCCTGTGCCGCCGCCGTGCCGCCCGCCATCAACGGCGCGTCCACCGGGACGTTCCGCTTGACCAGGGCGAGTGCGATCGGGCCGAGCTCGTGGTGGCGGGCCGAGGTGGTGATGAAGCCGAGCTGCCGGCCCTCCTCGCCGTCCGAGGCGAGGCGGACGGGGGTGCCGTGCGGCGGCAGATGGACCTCGCTGCCGTCCAGGTGCAGAAAGACCAGCCGGCGCGGCGGCTTGCCCAGGTTGTGGACCCGGGCGACGGTCTCCTGGCCGCGGTAGCAGCCCTTCTGGAGGTGCACGGCGGTGCCGATCCAGCCCAGCTCGTGGGGGATGGTGCGGTGGTCGGTCTCCAGGCCCAGCCGGGGGCGGTGGGCCTCGACGCGCAGTGCCTCCAGCGCCAGGACGCCGATCGCCGGGCCCTTGGCCGCGGCGAAGGACTCCAGGTCGGTGCGCGGCAGGAACAGATCGCGGCCGTGCGCGGTCTCGCGTACGACGGCGTTCTCGGGCACCTCGGCGATGGAGCCGGCCGGCAGGTGGACGACGGCGATCTCGTCCGTGCGGTCGGCGACCTCGACCCGGTAGAAGAACTTCATGCTCTCCAGGTAGGCGATCAGCGCCTCCTGGCCGCCCGGTTCGGTGTGCATCCAGGTCGTCTCGCCGTCGTCGACGAGGTAGACCGCGTGCTCGATGTGGCCGTGCGCGGAGAGGATCAGGGCCTCGGTGGCGTGGCCGGGCGCGAGGTCGCTGACGTGCTGGGTGAGCAGCAGGTGCAGCCAGCTCAGCCGTTCGGCGCCGGTGACGGTGACCACGCCGCGGTGGGAGAGGTCCACGAAGCCGGAGCCGTCGGCGAGGGCGCGCTGCTCACGGAAGAGGTCGCCGTAGTGCGCGGCGACGCCTTCGTCGGGGGCCTCGGCGGGGACGGCGCCGGGCAGCGACAGAAGAGGGCTGGCGGGAGTTTGTCGCAGCATGGGGCCAGCCTACGACTCGCCGGTGACAGCCTCAGCCCTCGTCCTCGGCGGCCTTGTCGCGGCAGGCCGCACAGCGCCCGAAGATCGCGAAATGCTTCATGTCCGTATCGAAGCCGAATTGTTCGTGCAGCTGCGCCGTGAACGCCTCGGCCACCGACAGATCCGCCTCGATGACGTCCGTGCAGTCCCGGCACACCAGATGGATGTGGTGGTGGCGGTCGGCGAGGTGGTAGGTGGGGGCGCCGTGCCCGAGGTGGGCATGGCTGACCAGGCCCAGCTCCTCGAGGAGTTCCAGGGTCCGGTAGACCGTGGAGATGTTCACGCCGCCCGCCGTCTTGCGCACCTCGGTGAGGATGTCGTCAGGGGTGGCATGCTCCAGTCTGTCCACAGCCTCCAGCACGAGCTGACGCTGCGGGGTCAGGCGGTATCCGCGCCTGCGGAGGTCGCTCTGCCAGTCGGTGGTCACCACACAGCCAGTGTAGAAGGGCGGGCGGCGGGTGTGCGTGGCGTGACGTCTCAGCCGCCCTTCCGTGCGCCGCGCAGATAGCGGGCCAGGTCGCTGACGGCGGCGGGGTTGCGGGGGCTTTCCACGAGTTCGGCGTAGTCCATGACGTAGATCCGGTGGTGCTTGACCGCCGAGACGCGGGCCAGCGGCGGGTAGGACTCCAGGAACGCCTTCTTCTGCGCGGCGGAGGTGTCGCCGTAGTTGTTGATCACGATGACGTCGGGGTCGCGGTCGACGACGGTCTCCCAGCCGACCGTCGTCCAGGAGTCCTTGAGGTCCTTCATGACGTGGTCGCCGCCGGCCTTGGTGATGATGTCGTGCGGTCCGGCGTACTTGCCCGAGGTGAACGGCTTGTCGCGGCCGTCGTCGTAGAGGAAGACGGACGGACGCCGGGCGGGTGCGGGGGCCTTGGCGGCGGCGTCGGCCACCTGCCTCTTGTACTTCTTCACCAGGGCCTCGGCCCGGTCCTCGACACCGAAGATCTTCCCGAGCGTCGTCAGGTCGGTGTAGAGCGCCTCCAGGGGCGGCATGACGCCGCGGGCGCCGCCGTCCGTGCCGTTGTGGCAGGACTCGGTCAGGACATAGCTGCCGATGCCGAGCTTCTTCAGGGCGGCGGGGGTCAGGCCGTTGTCCTCGCCGAAGCCGTAGTTCCAGCCCGCGAAGACCAGGTCGGCACGGGCGTCGAGGGCCATCTCCTTGGTGAGCGCCTTCTTGGAGAGCCGGGGGACCTTGTCGTACGCGGCCTTCCAGGGGAGGCCGTCGAGATCGCCCTTGTCGTCGGGCATGACGTAGCCGGCCATCCGGTTCTCCAGGCCGAGCGCGAACATGATCTCGGTGATGCCGACGTCGTTGGTGACGACCCGGCGCGGGGCCTTGTCGTACGTGGTGCGGGTGCCGCAGTTCTCGATCGTGACGGGGTAGCGGCCGGAGGTCTTGGCGGGGTGCCGGCCGGCGGCGTCGTTGCCGCCGTCGCCGGAGACCTTCGCGCCGCAGCCGGTCAGGGCGAGCGCGAGGGCGAGGACGGTGAACGGGGCGGTGGAGCGGCGCATGGCCAGGTCCTCAGGAGTCGGCGGCGCGGGTGGGGGCGGGGGCGGCGAGACGGTCGAACAGCAGCTGGACGGCGCCGGATTCGGGATGCCGTACGCGATGGGCGCGGACGCCGAAGACCTCGGCGAGCAGCTCCGGGGTGAGGACGTCGTACGGCGGGCCCGTGGCGACGATCCGGCCGCGGTCGATGACGTACAGCTCGTCGCAGTGCACGGCCGCCAGGTTGAGGTCGTGCAGTGCGGTCAGCACCGTCAGCCGACTGTCCCTGACCAGCGCCAGCACCTCCAACTGCTGGGCGATGTCCAGGTGGTTGGTGGGCTCGTCGAGGACCAGCAGCTGCGGGTCCTGGGCCAGCGCGCGGGCGATCAGCACCCGCTGCTTCTCGCCGCCGGACAGGCTGAGGAAGCCGCGCCCGGCAAGGTGGTCCGCCCCGACCCGGGCCAGCGCCCACGCGCACCGCGCGGTGTCCTCGGCGCTCGCCCGGCCCGCGCCGCGCTGATGCGGCAGCCGCCCCATCGCGACGACCTCGGCCACGGTGAAGTCGAACTCCGTACTGGCCTCCTGGGGCAGCGCGGCCAGCAGCCGGGCGCCCTCGCGCGCGTCCATGGCGTGCAGATCGGCGCCGTCCAGCCGTACGGTCCCGGTGGCCGGGCGCAGCGCGCGGTAGACACAGCGCAACAGGGTCGATTTGCCGCTGCCGTTGGGGCCGACCAGGCCGACCAGCCGGCCGCTGCCGGCCCGTAGCGTGAGGTCGTGGACGAGCCGGTTCCCGGCCACCTCCACGGACAGGCCGGTGATATCGAGCCGCATCAGGCGCCGCCTCCGAAGGTGTAGCCGCGCCGCCGCATCAGCAGGACGAAGCAGGGCACGCCGATGACGGCGGTGAGCACGCCGACCGGCAGTTCGACGGGCGCCAGCAGCACCCGCGAGAGCAGATCCACCCACACCAGCAGTACCGCGCCGAGCAGCGGCGCGACGGCCAGCACCCGGCGGTGGTCGGCACCGGCCAGCATCCGCGTCACATGCGGCACCATCAGCCCGACGAAGCCGATCGCGCCGCTGACCGCGACCACCGCGCCGGTGACGGCGGCCGCGACGACGAACAGTTCGCGGCGCAGCCGGGGCGCGTCCACGCCGAGCGCGGCCGCGGTCTCGTCGCCCATCGCCAGCGCGTTCAGCCGGCCCGCGGAGAGCAGCAGATGGGCCAGGGCGGCGGCGACCGCGGCGGCGGCGATCGGCACCGAGTTCCAGCCGGCCCCGCTCAGGCTCCCGAGCAGCCACATCATCGCCGAGCGGGCCGCCTCACCGCGGTCGGCGCTGAACACCATGAGGGTGGTGACGGCGGAGAAGCCGTAGTACATCGCGGTGCCGGTCAGCACCAGACGCAGCGGGGTGAGCCCGTGGGCGGTGCGGGCGGCCGCGTAGACCAGGGCCATGGCGATCAGCGCGGAGACGAACGCCGACACCGACAGCGCCCAGACGCCCAGTGCGCCGAGCGTGCCGAAGAGCAGGACGGCGTTGGCCCCGACGGCGGCGCCGGAGGAGATGCCGAGGACGAACGGGTCGGCGAGGGCGTTGCGGACCAGCGCCTGCACGGCGACACCGATGGCGGACAGCCCGGCGCCGACGACGGCCGCCAGGACGGCCCGCGGGAAGCGCAGCTCCCACACAATGGTGTACGCGGAGACCTCGTCGGCCGAGATCGTGCCGCCGGTCAGCCCGGCGCCCAGATAGCGCACCACCTGGGCCCAGCTCAGCCCGGCGGCGCCCAGGCCGGCCCCGCACAGCAGGGAGCCGAGCAGGACGGCCGCGAGGACGGCGACCAGGGGCGGCAGGGGCAGACGCCGGGGCGCCGGCGATGCGCCGGTCCCCGCCGTCGTCGGATGGGTGGTGGGGCTCGCCACGGTCGGTCGGCCGCCTCGGGGTCGGGCCGCGTCCGTACGTACCGAGGGGGGCCCGGGACCGCGCTGGTCCGGCGCGTCCCCTCGCAGTCCACGGCGAGTTGAGCGGAAGCGTCGCGCACCACGGGCAATCGGGCTTGCGGAAGGAGACCTTCCGCCTACCGTTGCGGGTCAGCGCCGGACTTCGACCGGCTTCCCCCGCGGGGCGCTGGCGGGGAGAGCGGGGCTCTCCCCGTTGTGCTTACGGGTTGTAGGGCGTGCCGTCGGGACGGAAGAAGGAGACGCCGTCCGGCATGTCGTCCGGGAGGTTCTCCGCCCACTCCTGGAGGTCGGCGACCTTCTTCAGATGCGCCGACATGTAGGGCCGCAGCGGCACGTCCGGGGTGGACTTCTCGCCGACCCACATCAGGTCGCTGTTGACATAGCCGTAGAGCCGCTTGCCGCCGCTGTACGGGCCGGAGGCGGCGGTGCGCGCGATGGCGTCGGTGGCCAGGTCGATCTGCGGCTTCTGATCCGCCAGTTCGCCGTACCAGACCTCCACCACGCCCTGGTCGCGGCTCATCACGATCTCGACCTTGCGGTCCGCGTCGATGCGCCAGAAGCCGCTCTCGCTCTCCAGCGGGCGGACCTTCTTGCCCTCGGCGTCGAGCACCCAGCTGTGCGAGGTGTACTCGAGGAAGTCACGGCCGTCGTGGGTGAAGCTGACCTCCTGCCCGAAGTTGCACTTCTCGGTGCCCGGGAATTCGGCGACGCCGGCGCCCTCCCAGTTGCCGAGGAGGAAGGCGAGCGGCACCAGGGCCGGGTTCAGGTCGGACGGGATCTCGATCATGAGAGCTCAGACGATCTATGTGGAGGGGAATCGGCAGGGGCGCACGGGACGCTCCCATGAGGCCGGCGGGCTGCGCCACCCGGCGGAGCCGGTGGAGCCGGTGGAGCTACGGCTCAGCGCTGGCCCTGGTAGAGCTTCTTCCAGGTCAGACCGGCGAACGCGACCACGGCGATGCCGACCAGAACCAGCAGGGTGGTGAAGAATGCCTCAAGCACGAGCGCGCTCCTTGAACGGAGTGAGGGTGTACGGACCGCCTGAGAGTCTAGTCGGCGGCGGGGACAACGGCGCTGTGAGGTCCACCGCGCCTACTCTTGCCCCATGGCGAAGAAGCTCGTGATCAAGGTAACGGCGGGTGCGGATGCGCCCGAGCGGTGTTCGCAGGCGTTCACGGTGGCGGCGGTGGCGGTGGCCAGCGGCGTCGAGGTGTCGCTGTGGCTGACCGGGGAGTCGGTGTGGTTCGCGCTGCCGGGGCGGGCGGCGGACTTCGAGCTGCCGCATGCGGCCCCCCTGCCGGAACTGATCGACGGAATCCGCGCCGGTGGCGGCGCGATCACCGTCTGCACCCAGTGCGCGGCCCGGCGGGACATCGAGCAGAAGGATCTGATCGAGGGGGCCGGGATCGCCGGTTCCCAGCTGTTCGTCAGCGAGATCATGCCGGACGACGTCCAGGCCCTGGTGTACTGAGGCGCCGGTGTCCTGAGGGCGCCGGTGTACTGAGGATGCCGGTGTGCTCAAGGCCGGTGGGCGCCCGGCGCGCCTACTGGGGGTGCTTGTCGTCGCCCCGGTCGTCCAGCTCGCGCCACCAGCGGTCGGACTCGGGGTCGCCGGACTCGTCCCACCAGCGCTCACCGGGCTCCCGGCGGTTGCCGATGATCGCCGCGACGGGCGGAATGACCATGGCGACGACGCACATGCCCACCGCGGCCGGCACCGACCACAGCCGCACCACGCCCCAGGCCAGGACGAACAGCACCAGGCACACGCCCATCAGGACGAAGTACCTGCGATGGCGGCGCTGTACGGGCGACCGGCGGTGCGCGTCCATGAATCCACCGTAAGTCCGCGCGGGGCAGGACAGAAGTCGGCGGGGAACACCTCGCCGGGGCCGCGAACGGCACGGAGGGCCGCATCCCCGGCCAAGGCGTCCAAACCCCTGGGGTGCGGCCCTCCGGCCGTCTGCATCGCGGCGACGGCCCCTACTGCGGAGCGCGGCCACGTCCGCCGTCAGACAGCGATGGCAACCTCCGCCAGGCCGCCCTGCTGGGCGACGACGGTGCGGTCGGCGGTGCCGCCCGGGACGAGCGCACGCAGCGTCCAGGTGCCCTCGGCCGCGTAGAAGCGGAACTGTCCGGTCGCGGAGGTGGGAACCTCGGCGGTGAATTCACCGGTGCTGTCCAGGAGGCGGACGTAACCGGTGACGGGCTCGCCGTCGCGGGTCACGCTGCCCTGGATCGTGGTCTCACCGGGCTTGATGGTCGAGGCGTCCGGGCCGCCTGCCTGTGCTCCACACATAGGGGTACTTCCTTGAGGGGTTCGGGGGAGAAGCTTGCTTACTTGTTGGCGCCGAGCTCGATCGGGACGCCGACCAGCGAGCCGTACTCGGTCCAGGAGCCGTCGTAGTTCTTGACGTTGCTCTGGCCGAGCAGCTCGTGCAGGACGAACCAGGTCAGCGCGGAGCGCTCACCGATGCGGCAGTAGGCGATGGTGTCCTTCGCGAGGTCCACGGACTCACCCTCGTAGAGGGCCTTGAGCTCGTCGTCCGACTTGAAGGTGCCGTCGTCGTTGGCGTTCTTCGACCACGGGATGTTGCGGGCGCTGGGCACGTGGCCGGGGCGCTGCGACTGCTCCTGCGGGAGGTGCGCCGGGGCGAGCAGCTTGCCGCTGAACTCGTCGGGGGAGCGCACGTCGACCAGGTTGAGGTTGTCGATCGCGGCGACGACGTCGTCCCGGAAGGCGCGGATGGAGGAGTCCTGGGCCTTGGCCTTGTAGTCGGTGGCCGGGCGCTGGGGGACCTCGGAGCCGTCGACCAGGTCGCGGGAGTCCAGCTCCCACTTCTTGCGGCCGCCGTCGAGCAGCTTGACGCTGCCGTGGCCGTAGAGCTTGAAGTACCAGTACGCGTAGGAGGCGAACCAGTTGTTGTTGCCGCCGTAGAGGACGACCGTGTCGTCGTTGCCGATGCCCTTGGCGGAGAGCAGCTTCTCGAAGCCCTCCTGGTCGACGAAGTCGCGGCGGACCGGGTCCTGGAGGTCCTGCTTCCAGTCGATCCGGACGGCGTTCTTGATGTGGTTCTTGTCGTAGGCCGAGGTGTCCTCGTCAACCTCGACGATCACGACCTTCGGGTCGTCGATGTGGGCCTCGACCCAGTCGGCGTCTACGAGGACGTCGCTACGGCTCATGTTCTTCTCCTCCGGGGCAGTTGCGGGGGGTAGTGGCAGAGATGCACGCGGGTACGACGGGTGTGCGCCGGTGGCTTCCGGACGGGGGTTCCGGAGCGGCGCTGCGCCGGGACGCGTGGGGGCACGGCCTCGGCGGCCGGCCGGGGGCTGGGGCACCTCCCAGCGGGAGCTGGGGGAGGGTGCGCAAGGCCCGTCAGACAGGGCGACAGAGCATGGCGGCGATGCGGCACAGGTCTACTGCCCGCCGCTTCGTCAGTACCGCACGTCCCCGCGGACGGAGACCGCTCAATGAGCTCTGCATGCCACCGATCGTAGGGACGCGGGGCGGGGCGTGTCACCGGCGTGTCGAATGGCGAGACGCGTTTGTCCGCGATGTGGGATGCGAGTGGGCGTCGGCCGGGCGCCCACGGGCCTCCGGTGCCCGTATGCCGGTGGGGGGTCTGGCGTACGGACTCGGGTGTCTCAGGAATTGGACGGCTGTGCGGATCGGGCGGCGGCCCGGACGGCGGACCGGTGGGGCGGCCCGCCTCGGGCGTCCGGTCAGCCGGGGAGCTTGACGTTCTTGCCGGCGGCGGAGATCGAGATGCCGTCGGGCATCGTCACGACCTTCTCCAGCTTCAGGTTGCCGGGCAGCTGGTCCAGCTTCCAGTCGTGGTCGGTCTGGGCGCGCACCTTGCTCTCGCAGCCCGGGACGGCCTTGCACATCGCGGGGAGCCCGTCGGCGCGCAGCCGCACGGTGTTGCCGCCCACGATCGTGAGGGAGCCGGTCACGTCCAGCGAGCTGAGGAGCGGGAGGTTCGGCGAGATCTTGACCTGGCTGCGGCCGTTCTTCTGCCCGGCGTAGGTGATCTTGACGCCGCCGCCCGCCGCCTTGGTCAGGTCGGCGTAGTTGAGCCGGGCGTTGCCGGTGGCCGTGGCGGCGCTCTCGATGGAGGTGTAGTCGCTGGTCAGCGTGACGTCGTGGAACTGTGCCGACAGCTGGTCGATGCGCAGCGCGTGCCCCTCGGCGCGGGCCTCGATGCCCCCGAGGTCGGCGTCCACCTCCTGGAGGCTGCGGCCGGCGACCTGGGTCAGGAACGGGAAGCCCTTGATGGCGACCTCCGGGGTCTTGCCCAGCCCCTGGCTGCTGCGGATCTTGTCCGCGGCCATGTCCTCGGCGAGATTCACCGCCACCCGGTCGGCGGCCACGAACAGCCCGCTGAATATGACGATGATGATCAACAGCACGCGAAGTGCACGCATCGAACCACTTCCCCCACACCTGGGCCGGATCACGGCCGCGTCCGTACAGGCCCCCTGCCTGCGCTCCGGGGGAGCCGCCGGAAGCAGCCAGGTGCGCTTCCGGCGGCCGCCGCTCCGTATCGCTCACGGACCTGCGGGGATCGGCCTGCGGGGGCTACCCCAGCGTCCGCCCCAGGACGTACACCGCGGGCGCGGCCAGCGCCAGCGGCAGGGCCACGCCGGCCGTCATGTGGACGAAACGGGACGGGTAGTCGTAGCTGGCCACCCGCAGGCCGATGAGGGCGCAGCCGCCGGCCGCCAGGCCCAGCAGCGCGCCGGACGCCCCGAGGCCGGTCAGCTGGCCGGCTCCGATCCCGGCGCCCGCGGCCGCCACCAGGGAGATGCCGATCGAGGCGGGGACCGGCAGCGGCAGCGCACGGGCGAGCGTGGCCACCGCGACCGCGGCGGCGCCGACCGTCACCGCATGCGAGGCCGCCGCGAGCTGCCCGGCGGCGAGCACCGCGAGCGCGGACGAGGTCAGGCCCGCGGTCAGCGCGTACATCCGCTCGTCGGCGCTGCTGCGATTGCGCAGCTGGAGGACGAGGACGAGCAGACACCACACCCCGAGCGTGCCGATGCCGACCAGCGGCGCGCTCGCGCGGTCGGTGGCCAGCAGCGCGACATCGGTGGTCAGCCCGCCCAGGAAGGCGAGCGCGATGCCCTGACGGGCCGGCCACATGCCGTTGAGCCGGAACCAGCCGGCGGCCGTGACGGCCTGGAGCAGCGCCACCGGTACGGCGAGCACCGGGCGGCCGAGCGGCGCGGTAAGCGCCAGCAGCAGGGCGAGCCCGGCGGTCAGCGCGGCCGGCTGGATCCCGGGCGGGATGATCGGAGAGCGGCCCTCGGCGCGGGCGCGCTGGTTGGGCGCGAGCGGCGCGGAGGAGACCGACGCGGCGGAGACCGACGCGGCGGAGACCGAGGGCGTGGCGGCCGGTGCGGCGGGCGCCGGCCTGGCCTGCTGGGGGTGCTGGCGGGCGTACGGCTCGCCGTCCGGGCGGGCGGTCTGGTGCTGGGTGGGCAGCGGCGCGGTCTCCGCGGGGTGCGGGGTGCCGTAACCCTCCTGCCCGTAGACCGGGCGCTGCGGCTGCTGCGGTTGCTGGTGCGGCTGCCGGGGATGCTGTGGCTGCTGCTGTCCGTACGCGTCGTACCCGTACTGGCCGCGCCCGTACGGGTCACCTCCGTACGGGGCGCGCCCGTGCCGGCCGCGCCCCGGCTGCTCGGGCCTCGGCTGCTGCTGCGCGGAGGGGTCGTACGCCTGCTGGGGGTAGGACGGCTGCTGGCCGTACGGCGTCTGCTGTCCCTGCGACGGCTGCTGGCCGTACGGCGCCTGCGGCTCGTACGGCGCCTGGCCGTACGGCGGCTGCGCGGACTGCGGCGCCTGCTGGGCGTACGGGTCCTGCCGGGCGTACGGATCGTGCGGCTCGTAGGGATGGTGGTGCTGCGGCTGGTTGTCGCTCATGGTCGTGTGCTCACCCTCCCGCGAACGGCGGCAGGACCTCGACGGTGCCGCCCTCGGCCAGTGCCACCGTCCCGTGGTCGCGGGTGCCGACCGGATCGCCGTCCACCAGGAAGGAGCAGCGCAGCAGGACGCGCGCGAACTCGGGGTTGGCGGCATGCGCCGAGCGCGCCGCGTCGAGCGCCTCGGCGAGCGTCGCCGCCGCGTACGGCTCCTCAGCCGTGCCGGCGGCGGCCTTGGCCGCGGCCCAGTAGCGCACGGTGCCAGTTGTAGTCACGGCGGCCTCTTCGTCGTGTCGGTCGGGGGCGCCCCGTGGTGGCGGTACCCCGTCGTTGCCGCCTCCATGATGGCGTACGCGGCGGGTGATCCGGCTCCGGGCACGATCCGGCGGAGGGCCCGGCCCGTGCCGGGCGGACTCCGTAAATTCGATTGCCGAGGGCAAGTGTTCGCCTACCCTCATGGGGTGTTGGTCCGACTCGCGCGGGCGCATCTGCGGCCCCATAGGCGTTCGATATCCCTGATCGTGCTGCTTCAGCTGATCCAGACCCTGGCAACCCTCTACCTGCCCACCCTCAACGCCGACATCATTGACAACGGTGTCGTCAAGGGGGACACGGGCTACATCCTCGGCGTCGGCGGCTTCATGGTCGCCGTCACGCTCCTCCAGATCATCTGCGCGATCGGTGCCGTCTACTTCGGTGCCCGTACGGCCATGGCGCTCGGCCGGGACATCCGTGCCGCGGTCTTCGACCGGGTGCAGTCCTTCTCCGCCCGCGAGGTGGGCACGTTCGGCGCGCCCTCGCTGATCACCCGCACGACCAACGACGTCCAGCAGGTCCAGATGCTGGTGCTGATGACGTTCACGATGATGGTCTCGGCACCGATCATGTGCGTCGGCGGCGTGATCATGGCGCTGAACCAGGATGTGCCGCTGTCGGGCCTGCTCCTGGTCATCGTCCCGGTCCTCGGGATGCTCGTCTCACTGATCGTGCGCCGGATGCGTCCGCTGTTCCGCGGGGTGCAGGAGCGCATCGACACCGTCAACCGGGTGCTGCGCGAGCAGATCACCGGCATCCGCGTCATCCGTGCCTTCGTCCGCGACCGGCACGAGCGCGAGCGGTTCGCCGGGGCCAACACCGGTCTCTACGACGTGTCGCTGCGCGCCGGCCGGCTGATGTCGATGATGTTCCCGCTGGTCATGCTGATCGTGAACGTCTCCAGCGTGGCCGTCGTCTGGTTCGGCGGACTGCGGATCGACAGCGGCGCCATGCAGATCGGAGCGCTGACGGCGTTCCTCAGCTACCTCATGTACATCCTGATGTCGATCATGATGGCGACGTTCATGGTGATGATGCTGCCGCGCGCCGAGGTCTGCGCCGAGCGCATCCAGGAGGTCCTGGCGACCGACTCCAGCGTCACCCCGCCCGAGAACCCCGTCACCGAACTCCGCCGCCATGGCGAACTGGAGCTGCGCGGCGTCGAGTTCCGCTTCCCGGGCGCCGAGCAGCCGGTCCTCACGGACATCTCGCTGGTCGCCCGCCCCGGGGAGACCACCGCCGTCATCGGCTCCACGGGCTCCGGCAAGTCGACCCTCCTCGGGCTCGTCCCGCGGCTGTTCGACGCGACCGGCGGCGCGGTCCTGGTGGACGGCGAGGACGTCCGCACCCTCGACCAGGAGACGCTGGCCAAGGCCATCGGCCTGGTCCCGCAGAAGCCCTATCTCTTCTCCGGAACCGTCGCCACCAACCTGCGCTACGGCAATCCGGACGCCACCGACGACGAGCTGTGGCACGCCCTGGAGACCGCCCAGGCGCGGGACTTCGTCGAGCGGATGGATGGCGGCCTCCAGGCCCCCATCGCCCAGGGCGGCGGCAATGTCTCCGGCGGCCAGCGCCAGCGGCTGGCGATCGCCCGCGCCCTGGTGCGACGCCCCGAGATCTACCTCTTCGACGACTCCTTCTCCGCCCTGGACTACGCGACGGACGCCGCGCTGCGCGCCGCCCTCGCCCGCGAGACCGACCGGGCCACGGTCGTGATCGTCGCCCAGCGGGTCGCCACGATCCGCGGCGCCGACCGGATCGTCGTCCTGGACGAGGGCCGGGTCGTCGGCACCGGCACCCACGCCGAGCTGATGGCCGGCAACGAGACCTACCGGGAGATCGTGCTCTCCCAGCTCACCGAGCAGGAGGCGGCGTGACCACCGCGGACAAGGGGGCGGCCCCCCGGGCCGGGGCCCCGGAGGCCACCGACGAGACCCCCAAGGCGCCGGCCCGGGGCCCGGCCCCGGCGGCCGGGCCCGCCCGGATGATGGGCGGCCAGCCCACCGAGAAGTCGATGGACTTCAAGGGCTCCGGCAAACGGCTGCTGGCCCAGATGCGTCCCGAGCGGGGCATCATCTCCGTCGCGCTGGTGCTGGGCGCACTGAGCGTGGCGCTCACGGTCGTGGGCCCCAAGGTCCTCGGCCACGCCACCGACCTGATCATGTCCGGCATCATCGGCCGCAAGCTGCCCGACGGCCTCACCAAGGCCCAGGCCGCTGACCGGCTGCGCGCCCACGGCCAGGGCGGGCTGGCCGACATGATCGGCACCATGCCGGTGGTCCCCGGCCACGGCATCGACTTCGGCGCCGTCGGCACGGTCCTGCTCTGGGTCACCCTGATCTACGTGGCGGCCTCGCTGTTCGGCTTCGTCCAGGCAAGGATCGCCACCCGGGTCGTCCAGCGGACCGTCTTCCGGATGCGGGAGCAGGTCGAGGAGAAGCTGGCGCGGCTGCCGCTGAGCTACTTCGACAAGCAGCAGCGCGGTGAGGTGCTCTCCCGGGCGACCAACGACATCGACAACATCCAGCAGACGCTCCAGCAGACCCTCAGCCAGATCGTCGTCTCGCTGCTGACCATCGTCGGCGTGCTCCTCATGATGTTCTGGATCTCGCCGCTGCTGGCGCTGGTCGCCCTGATCACGGTCCCGGTCTCCGTCGTCGTCGCCACCAAGGTCGGCAAGCGGGCCCAGCCGCAGTTCGTCCAGCAGTGGAAGACCACCGGCAAGCTCAATGCGCACATCGAGGAGATGTACACCGGCCACAGCCTGGTGAAGGTCTTCGGCCGCCAGCGGGAGTCCGCCGAGCTGTTCCGCGAACAGAACGAAGCCCTCTACGCCGCCGGGTTCAAGGCCCAGTTCATCTCCGGGATCATCCAGCCCGCGATGATGTTCATCGGCAACCTCAACTACGTGCTGGTGGCGGTCGTCGGCGGGCTGCGGGTCGCCTCCGGGGCGCTCTCCATCGGCGACGTCCAGGCCTTCATCCAGTACTCCCGGCAGTTCAGCCAGCCGCTCACCCAGGTCGCGTCGATGGCCAACCTCGTCCAGTCCGGCGTCGCCTCCGCCGAGCGGGTCTTCGAACTCCTCGACGCCACGGAGCAGGAACCCGACGCCGCCCGGCCCGCCCGGCCCGACCGTGTCGAGGGCCGGGTCGCGTTCGAGGACGTCTCCTTCCGCTACGCGGCCGACAAGCCGCTCATCGAGGATCTGTCGCTGGCCGTCCACCCCGGCCAGACGGTGGCGATCGTCGGCCCGACGGGCGCCGGCAAGACCACGCTCGTCAACCTCCTGATGCGCTTCTACGAGGTGCGCGGCGGCCGGATCACCCTCGACGGCACCGACATCGCCGAGATGTCGCGCGAGGACCTGCGCTCCCACATCGGCATGGTCCTCCAGGACACCTGGCTCTTCGGCGGCACGATCGCGGAGAACATCGCCTACGGAGCCCCCGCGGGCATCTCGATGGACAAGATCGTGGCGGCCGCCAGGGCCACCCACGTCGACCGCTTTGTACGCACCCTGCCGGACGGCTACGAAACGGTCCTCGACGACGAGGGCAGCAATGTCTCCGTCGGCGAGAAGCAGCTGATCACCATCGCCCGCGCGTTCCTCGCCGAGCCCGCGATCCTGGTCCTGGACGAGGCCACCAGCTCGGTCGACACCCGCACCGAGGTACTCATCCAGCACGCGATGGCTCAGCTCCGCAGCGGCCGCACCAGCTTCGTCATCGCCCACCGGCTCTCCACGATCCGCGACGCGGACGTCATCCTGGTGATGGAGAACGGCGCGATCGTCGAACAGGGCTCCCACGAAGCGCTGCTGGCCGCGGGCGGTGCGTATGCGCGGCTGTACGCGGCCCAATTCGCGGAACCCGTCACGGAGACGGGCTGATTCCCACGTTCCGCTGCGCTTTGCCTTCGGTCCCACGTTGTTGTCCGTCCCGCCGTGGTGGTTTTGCCGCCGTTGCGCCTGCGGCGGGCGGGTGGGTGTCGGGTGCGGTGACGGACCTCCGGGGCCTGGTGTGTGGACTGCTTCGCTTTACGCGCCGCTGCGCTCCGCCTTTGCTCTTTCTTGGAGCCTTCGGAAGCAAAGCCCACACACCAGGCCCCTCCGGCCCGTCCCCTCCCGTGAGTGGAGAAAGTAA
>NZ_JOHB01000043.1:0-49994 GCF_000719605.1 Streptomyces sp. NRRL S-1813 | reverse complement strand
CCGGTGCAGATGTCGCAATCCACACCAGGCCAGAAGGCCCTCACCCATTTCAAGATCACTCAGCCGAGACCTGCGTCACCAACCTCCGTGGACAGAACAGCTAGGGCATGTCCGTAAGTTCCTCACCACCGTCGCGCCGCACTCGGCATGACGAGGGTGCTCCTCGACAATGCCGCCGCGCCTCGTACCTCAACGATGCAGCGGCATGGCCGTACCCGCCATCACCGCTTGACGTCGTCACCCGAGCGACCGCCCGGTCTCCAGTTCACCGCGCCTGGAACCAGTGAACCCTTCCGCGGAGTTCGACGGAGTGGCCACGCTGGTCGCCGACGTCTCTCGGGAGGAGACGGCTCTGTGTGGCAGACGCTCTCAGCCGACCTGGAGGAGCCCGTCCTGGTCGCCGAAGTCAGCGCCCACACGGCGTTCTCTATAGGTGAGCGGGGTGGGGTGTGACCTGGGGTGATCAAGGTTCGCTGAACCCTTGGGACTCGTTCTCGGGGGCTGCGGCAGATTTGGTGTACGCCCCGGAGCAGGTGTCGCCGATGCGGGCGTTTCGCTCGGTACGGCCGGCGTGAGCAGCGTCTCGGTCACGCGCGCCGGGTAGGCGCGCGGCAACAGGCCTTCAACGGCGGCGAGCGCGGTAAGCGGACCTCGAAGCCGGTCCTTATGAGCAGGGCCCGAAGAAGTGGTCTCGGCGCTCGCGTAGCAGTGTCAGAGACTCCTGCCCGATCTCGACGATGAACCCGGGGCACAGCAGCAGCTCCAGTGAGGCGCTGCGCTTGTCGTTCTCCGCCCGGCGGCGTTCGTACAGGGCCCGACCACCGGGATAGCTGAGCTCGATGCCGATCGCGGCGGCCGCGGGCGCGGTGTCGGGCAGGACGGGGTGCTCGTCGTCACCATGTGGGCAGGTACCGGCGTCGTAACGGGACAGCGCCTTCTCCAGCGCGCTGATCAGCCCGTCGAGGACCGATTTCCTGCGTACCAACCCGGAGACGGCGTACCAGCCGACTGCCCGGACGACCATGATCCGCCCGGACCGGTCGTCCGGGTCCTCGGCGGCCTTCAGGGCCCAGCCCTGCTCCTCGATCTCCACCTCGACGTCGGTGCCGCACTGCGGATAGCCCTCAAGGAAGGCAGACAGCGAGTCGAGGGTGTCGTGGGCCTCCTGCGGAAGGCGCGGCGGGACGTTGGCGACGGAGCCAGGGTCGAGGGCGTCCAGGGCGATCCGCGCGAATCCGGCGGCGTTGCACGGGCAGCGCCACTGGTCGCGTGACCAGTCCTCGTACCATTCCTCCGACTCGTCGAGGAGCGGCACCAGCCAGCTCGCCAGTTCCTCGTCCTCCTCCTCGTCATGGATCTCGTACGGATGGGAGGCATGGGCACAGCCCTGTGCCGACAGGGCCGCCTCCGCCGTCCGGAGCGCCCGGAGCGCGGCCTCCTTCACGCCGTCGCCCGGCAGTCAGTTGAGATATCGCCCGGCCACCACCATGCCGAATACCCATACGTAGGCCAGCGAGCCGCCCGGGTCGGCGGCGAGCCGTGCCGCGCAGTCAAGGACACGCCGGTCGTAGGCACTGTTCTGGCCGTAGTCGTACCTGAAGGCGAGTTCCTCCCAGGACGCGACGAGTTCCTCGATGTCTTTGATGTCGACGTCGACGGGATGGGGGGCCGGGCTCGTCTCGTTCTTCGTCACAGTGATCACGACGTGCCAGCGTCTGACGGAGTTCCTCCCAAGACCGTGAACTCGTCCCCAGGTTCGGTCCGGCGGATCATGGCGTCATAGGCTCCAGACCATGCACAGCACCCTGTCGGAGCACGCCCGGTGTCTCTACGGAGACGAGTACGGACCCACGCCGCAGTGCGGGCTCGAACACCGGGGGCACTACTTCGTCGAGGGAGTTGACCTTCACTGACGCGGATTCAATCCTCGCCATGCTGCGCGCACTCTGCCCGCACGTGATTGACGGCCACTTGCTGGTCTGGCTCCGGAACCTGGCCTATCGCCTGGTGCTCTTGCAGCGGGCGGACGAGCCGGCACTGATGCGAGAGGCCGCCGAGAACCGCTGGATGCACGGCCCGGACTGGGACGACGTCGCAGCCGACCTGGTGAAGCAGGCCGATGTGCTGGAAGCGGGCTGCTCAAGGCCTGAGCCAGAAGCGTATCGAGAAGACGGTGACCGTGCCGTGGAAGACGTAGGCGCGCTTGTCGTAACGCGTCGCCACAGCCCGGGAGTGCTTGAGCTGGTTGATCGGCGCTCGACCTCCTTCCGGCACTTGTACGTCTCCGTGGCGAAGCCCGCGGGTCGGCCTTCTCGGTCGCCCCTGCGCCGGCGGTTTGACCGCTGGTCCCTCGGCTCGGGATGGTGTGCTTGACCTGACGTCTGCGCAGGTAGCGGCGATTGGGGCGGGAGCTGTACACCTTGTTACCTCCAGGCGGTCGGGACGCGTGCGCGGATGACCACCGCAGCGGCGCTTGACCCGGAGACGATCCAGGACCGGGACCAGCTGCGGGCGTCGCCCCACTGACCGGGCGTAGTTGGACGCAGGCGCCGACGCCTTTCAGCGTCCGAGGCGTCCGAGGCGTCCGAGGCGTCCGAGGCGTCCGAGGCGTCCGAGGATCATGGCCAACATGCGCTAAGTCGTGGATCCGGCGAGGCCAACGAACACGCCGAGCAGCATGGCTGCGCCGGCAAGCAGGGCTGCGAGTGACCCCAAGGCATTGCTGCCCAAGCCTTCGAGCAGCGCCCAGGCCGCGGCGCTGGTCAGCCGCGCGTAGGTGCGCAGGATGCGTGTGCCGTCCAGGTCGCCGCCCGGTTGTCTGCGCAGGCGGCGCCAGGCAACTGCGCTGCCGATGGTGACGGCCGGTCCGTAGGAGGCGGCCATACCGGCGACGGCCCAGCGCGGGGGGGAAAGGAGCACAAAGCACAGCTCGGAGGCAGAAGCATTCACCAGGGCAACGACGAAGGTGTCGTAAAAGGCGTGCGGGTGTCCTCGTAGGGAGCTACCGGCCTGCACGGAGCCGGACCCGTCCCCCCTGGGCGGGAACAATGGTCACCGACACGAGCCGAGCAGGTTCCAGAGGGCCGGCCGGCTCGGGGACGGCCGCCGCGAGGATCTCCCTCAGGACGGTCTCGGTTTCCAACTGGGCCAGCGACACCCCGATACAGCGCCGCACACCGCAGCAGGAGTTTGCGATGGCCCATATGCACAGGTGGTGGCGTGCAGATCAGCGAACCGCCGCCGACGGCGGGCGCCAGCAGGGCAGCGGCGCGTCACCGCCGGTGAACCGGGCGTGGTCGGTCAGCACGGCCCCGTTGGAGTGCCGGCCGGCAGTTGCCGGGCTCGTCGACGACGTCTTTGCCGTCGCGGGCGCCCCGCGCCTCGGCTGGAGGCCTCTCCCCCGGATGCTCGGGGCGCTTCGCGACGGGCTAGGAAGGCCCGTGCGTCGGCCGAGGGTTCGGCGCGCACCGGCTCACTTCTTCTTCACGCCCTCGTTCCAGATCAGCTTGGCGATGTTCGGCTGCGCGGCCGTGGTGATGATGCCCATGGCCGTACGGACATATCGCCGCTCCTCCAACTCGTGCAGCATGCCGGCGGCGAGGTCGGCACGGGCGGTGAAGACGCCGTCGGCGCTGTTCTCGGCGGTGTGGTAGGCCGTGACGACGGGGTGTTCGAAGAGGCCTGAGGGCCGGACCAGGGTCCAGTCGAGGTCCGTCTCATGGATCACGTCCTCCATGCGGCGCATGTCCTCGTGGAGGGTACGGCCGAGGCGTCGGTTCACCAGTGGGTCGAGTACATGATTGAAGAAGTGGGCGCCGGTGGGGCGCCAGTTCGGGTCCGCGATGCTGGAGCTGACGGCGAGCAGTCGCTTGATGCCGTGGCGGGCCATGGCACCGGTGATGGCCGTGGCGCTCGCCGAATAGGTGGTGATGGTCTCCTTGCTGAAGCGGGCGCCCAGCGCGGACAGGACGGCGTCCGTGCCGTCGATCGCGGCGTCGACGGCTGCCGGGTCGGTGGCGTCGGCGACGGCTACGGTGAGGCCGGGCCGTGCGGGGATGGAGCCGGAGCGGCGGGTCACGGCGACGACCTCGTGGCCGGCGGCGAGGGCCTGGTCGGTGAGCCGGCGGCCGGTCGGTCCGTTGGGGCCGAAGATGGCGATACGCATGGTGTCGGGGCATCCCTTCCTGTGGTTCCCGGAATGCCCTTGACTGTGCCGGTCACGAAACGCAGGCTCACGCCTGATGAATAACGCTGCTCCCGCACCCGTCCGGCCCCGAGGCCGTCCCCGCGGCAACCCGCCGACCCGCGAGTCGATCGTCTCCGCGGCCCGTGCGCTGTTCCTGGAGCACGGCTATCGGCGCACCACCCTGCGTGGGGTGGCCAGGGCCGCCGGGGTCGACCCGGCGCTGATCGCGTACCACTTCGGCTCGAAGAAGGGCCTGTTCGCGGACGTGATGCAGTTCCAGTGTGCCAACGCGCTGACGGTGGACGCCGTGCTCAGCGGAGACCCGGCCACCCTCCCCGACCGTCTGATCGACGCGGTGACGGACCTGTGGGAGGACGCGGACTTCCGGCGGCTGACCACCCGGGGTGAGGAGGCCGCCGAGGTGATCCGCGAATACCTGGAACGCGAGCTGCTGACCCGGCTTGTTGAATTTCTCGGCGGCCGGGACGCGACCGCCCGCGCCACGGCTGTGGTGACGGTCCTCGGTGGCCTCATCTACACCCGCTACCTCAACCCCCTCCCCACCCCCGCCGCCCTCACCCCGTCCGAGATGCGCCGCGTGCTCACACCGGCGCTGCGCGCGGCACTGGCCCCGACACGGCGCACCGTGGCAACCACCAGAGCAGGCCGCCGTGGCGCACCGACTCCGGTGGAGGCGCCGTCCGGCCCTGCCCCGTCAATGGCGCCGGTTCGGCTACCCCTGTAGGCAGACGGGATGGAGATCCGCACGATCCGCTACTTCCTCGCGGTGGTCGACACCGGGTCCATCTCGGCGGCGTCGCGAGCCCTGCACGGCGCCCAGCCCTCGCTGTCCCGGCAGATTCGTCAGCTCCAGACGTCGCTGGGCTGCGAACTCTTCGTACGGCACCGCGGGCGGCTGCACATCAGCCCGGCCGGAGCCCGCCTGCTGCCCGTCGCCCGCGATCTGGTGACCCGGCACGACCAGGCGGTGGCGATGATGCGCGCCCTCGCCGAGGGGCGCGAGCCGCGCCTGACGGTCGCCTGCACGGTGACCACCATCAACGACGCGCTCGCGCCGCTGGCCGCCGTCTCGCGGCACGCCGTACTCAACCTGATGGAGGTCCCTACCGCGGCCATCGCCCTGGCCACGGGCACCAGGGTGGAGCTCACGCAGGCATCCACGCGCTACGAACATTTCCGCAGCAGCGACGTGCTGTCCGCGACCTTCGCCGAGCACCTCTCGCACACCGGCATAACGGTGGGGGAACCTACCCCGGGCATCTACCTCGGCTCCTCCGACATCGGCAACGTGAGCGCCCGGGTCCCCGCGATCCACCCCTTCGTCGCCATCCTGGGCCCGGACGAGTCCGACCACACCCCCCGGTTCGCCGAAGCGGCCGGCGGTCCCGACGGCAGGAAGGCGATGCTGGCCTCCGCCGAGGCTCTGGCCTGCACCGCCGCAGACGTGCTGCTGCGCCGCAAGGAAGCCGCGGGTCTCTGACCCCGACATCCGTGGTCCCGCGCCGACGGCCCTGCGGGCGCCCTTGCCCCTCGCCGATCCCTTGGCGGGGCAGCGCGATCGAACAGCTCGTCTTCGAGGCGAACACGTAATGCTGACCTGATCCGCGGATGTCCCGGGTCGGCCGATGAGTGGCCGACCCGGGCATCCGGCTCAGGCCAGGTCGAACCGATCGAGGTTCATCACCTTGTCCCACGCTGCCACGAAGTCGCGCACGAACTTCTCTCCCGCGTCGGCGGACGCGTAGACCTCCGAGACGGCTCGGAGCTGGGAGTGCGAACCGAAGATGAGGTCGACGGCGGTGGCGGTCCACTTGGCCTCGCCCGTGGCGCGATCTCGGCCTTCGAATACGTTCTCAGCTGAGGCCGACGCCTTCCACTCCGTGCCCATGTCGAGCAGGTTGGCGAAGAAGTCATTGGTCAATGTCTCCGGCCGGTGCGTGAAGACGCCATGCATGGACCCCGCGAAGCCGGTGTTCAGGGCGCGCATCCCGCCGAGCAGAACCGTCATCTCGGGAGCGGTCAGCGTCAACAGGCTGGCGCGGTCCAGCAGGAGCGTCTCCGGTGACAGCTTCTCTCCCGCCCGAAGGTAGTTGCGGAAGCCATCCGCCCTGGGTTCGAGCACGGCGAACGACTCCACGTCGGTCTGCTCCTGCGAGGCGTCCGTGCGCCCCGGTGCGAACGGGACGGTGATGTCGTGCCCGGCGTTCTTCGCAGCCCGCTCGACGGCCGCACATCCACCCAGGACGATCAGGTCGGCGAGGGAGACCTTCCGTCCGCCGGTCTGTGAGCCGTTGAAGTCCTGCCGGATCTGCTCGAGGGTCTGCAACACCTCGGCCACCTCGGGCAGGTCGTTGACCTCCCAGTCCCTTTGCGGCGCGAGGCGAATCCGTGCCCCGTTGGCCCCGCCACGCTTGTCGGTGCCACGGAAGCTTGCCGCCGACGCCCAAGCGGTGGTGACCAGCTGGGAGACGGACAGCCCCGAGGCGAGGATCCTGTCCTTGAGGGCAGCGATGTCCTCGTCCGCAACCAGTTCATGATCGACCTCAGGGACGGGGTCCTGCCACAGCTGCGGCTCGGCGATCCACGGGCCGAGGTAGCGCGAGAGGGGACCCATGTCGCGGTGCAGCAGCTTGTACCACGCCTTGGCGAACGCCACCGCGAGCTTGTCCGGGTTCTCGTGGAAGCTCTTGATGATCGGCGCGTAGACCGGATCCAGCTTCAGCGCGAGGTCCGTCGTCAGCATCATGGGAGCGTGCCTCTTCGACGGATCGTGAGCATCGGGCACAGTGTCCTTGGCCGAGGGGTCCGTGGGAGTCCACTGGTGCGCGCCGGCCGGACTCGTCGTCAGCTCCCAGTCGTACCGGAACAGGTTGTCCAGGTACCCGTTGTCCCACGTCGTCGGCTTCGAGGTCCATGCGCCCTCGAGGCCACTGGTGAGCGCGTCGGCGCCCTTGCCGCTGCCATGGGTGTTCCGCCAGCCGAGGCCCTGCTGTTCTAGGGGCCCTGCCTCGGGTTCCGGGCCGATGTACGAGGGATCGACCGCGCCATGGCACTTCCCGAACGTGTGACCGCCGACGATGAGCGCAGCCGTCTCCTCGTCATTCATCGCCATCCGCCCGAATGTCTCGCGGACGTCCCTGGCCGCAGCCATCGGATCCGGGTTGCCATTGGGCCCCTCCGGATTGACGTAGATCAGTCCCATCTGCACGGCACCGAAAGGAGCGGCGAGTTCCCTGTCGCCGCTGTAGCGCTCATCTCCGAGCCAGGTGTCCTCCGGCCCCCAGAAGATTTCCTCGGGTTCCCAGATGTCCTCTCGCCCGAAGCCGAACCCGAAGGTCTTGAACCCCATGGATTCCATGGCACAGTTGCCGGCGAAGACCAGAAGATCGGCCCAGGAGATTTTCCGGCCGTACTTCTGCTTGACCGGCCAGAGCAAACGGCGTGCCTTGTCGAGGCTTGCGTTGTCCGGCCAACTGTTGAGGGGGGCAAAGCGCTGAGCACCGGCGCCGCCACCGCCCCGGCCATCGGCGATGCGGTACGTTCCGGCGGCATGCCAACTCATCCGGATGAAGAGCGGCCCGTAGTGACCGTAGTCGGCAGGCCACCATTCCTGAGATGCCGTCATCACCTCGAAGACGTCCTGCTTCAGCGCGTCGAGATCGAGGGTCGCGAACTCTTCCGCGTAGGTGAAGCCTTCGTCCATCGGATTGGACCGGGATGAGTGCTGGTGGAGAATCTGAAGGTCCAGCTGATTCGGCCACCAGTCCCGGTTCGACCGGGGCCGAGTCGACGTGGGGGCCGGGGACGGGATTACTGGGTTCTCGCTTTCGCTGCCGGACACGTCCGTCCTTCTTCCTGTCTCAGTTTTTCTGCTGGCTGCTTGCACGTACCGTCGGTTGCCTGCTGGTGTCGAGCACTGCGACCCGCGCTCGTAGCGCGCGAGGGCGCCCGCCGGCTGGAAACGCCTGGCCCGACCCACGGCAACCAATGCGGGCCAGCGAGAAACTTCCCTCATGCACGACGCCGATGATCGAGCCTGGGTCGGCGTCCGTATGGTCGCGCACCGCAGACCGCACTGGCACGAGAACACGCAGAGCACCACCGCGTATGACTCAAAGATCAAAGAAGATCCGGTCGTCTTGGCGGCACCATCGCCGGCGAACGCGGCATGGCCTGCGAAGCCGACCGGCCTGCGCGCCGAACGCTTCCCCGTCATCATGGCCATGCACCACGCACGGAAGAACGCGCTCGACGCCACGACCATATGCACCCCGGCAAGACCATCGACGGGGTTCCTAGCCCTTCCCAGCCTGGGCCAACCGCGTGGCCCACGCCATCCCGCTCGTCGCCCTCCCCGTGTGCGTCTGGCGCCTGCCGGTCATCAGCCATGGCATGGGCGGCGAGCCGCTGTCACCCACCGTGGGCCACATCGCGTACGTCGTCGCGCTCAGCGTCCTCTCCGAGATCGCCGCGCTCCTCAGCTTCGGCCTGGTACGCAGCTGGGGTGAGCGGGTGCCCGCCTGGGTGCCTCGGCTCCGGGGCACACGCATCCCGCCCGCCGCCGCACTCGTCCCCGCCACGGCCGGAGGCCTCACCCTTACCGCGATCCTCGGCGTCTGGCTGTGCCAGGTGCTCGCCATCGGCCCGGATGCCTGGCCGTACGCCCCCGGCTGGAACAGCCTGCCCATGACTGTCAGCGGCCTGATGAACCTCTGGGGCCCGCTGGTCCTCATCCTCGCGTACGCCTACTATCGCCGCCGCGTCACCGCCGTCAGGAACGGCTGATGAGCAATACGGAAGCTACCTGCCCAACAGCACCGGGTGGACCAACCTGTTCGGCGGACATCAGCCGACCAAGATCAATCTTGCCCACTGCCGATGTACTGAGGTCATGGTCCAGGTGGAGCGCCGCGAGAGGGCGAGAGGGCGAGAGGGCGAAGCGTGGCGCCCCGCAATGCGCGAACGACCTGAAGGAGCGGTGAGCAACGGCCATCATCGGCCCGCGGCGAAGGCCATGGTGGCTCGCGAACTCATCGACATCGGTCATGGGCACAACCCTCGAAGGGTGACTCCCGAAGTCGTCGACTGGACTCCCCTTCTCGCCTACACGGCCAACCGTCCTCGGCACGAAGGGGGGTGGCGCGCGGGCCGATGCCGAAATGCTGCTGAACACGGCGGGTAGGCAGGTCCTGGCCGATCTGTGCGGCATCTCGCAGGACACCCTGGTGCGGGCGTTACCGGCCTGGAAGCGGGAGGATGTAAAGCTGCGCAGGAGTCTGGGGTGCCGCTGGGGCTGTGGCGCATCGGCGGTGCGGTAGCCGGGGCGGTGGCGTTCGGCTGCCGCCGACCGCAGCACCCGCCGCACGCCCTCCGTACGCGAACTGTACGAGCGGGCGCCGCTGCGCCCGGCGGCCCTCCAGTTCGGCGGCCTCCTGGCGACGTCCACCGGCAAGCCCCGGCGCAAGGCCATGAGCCGGGTACTCGCCGCGCGCCGGCTGGCTCCCGCGCGGTACGAACGGTTGCTGCGCTACGCCGCGGCCACCGCGCACGACCTGCTGCGCGCAGGAGCCGAGCATTCCGGTCTGCGCGCGCTCGCCACACAGGCCGGGGACCGCCCGCACGCGGACGAGGAGGCCGTCTTCGGCGCCTTCGACTTCCTGCGCGAGCACTGGCACCACGAGGACGACGCGGAACTGTCCCGGGCCAAGGCCCACTGGCGCACGACGCTGCTCACCGAGTGGCCTCTGGCAGTGCACGGCGAGCTCGCCGCGGAAGTATCGGCCCGCCACGGCTTCGAGGGGCCGCCGGTGTTGTTCGGCACCGAAGCCCGCTTCGGCGGCGGCACACTTCTCGTGCTCCCGCACGGGCCCCCGGCCGACAGCCCGGTGTGGCCGCTGGGCCCGCTGCTGTCCTTTCTCGACAGTTCCACCGGGGGTGGCGGGACGGATCGCTGGGCGTGGCTGGCCCGGCTGCGCGCCCGCGGATTCCCGGCCACGGGCTGCTCGGTACTACGCGCCGGGCGACACGACCTGGGCGGCGTGCTGTGGGCACGACAGCCGGATTCCGGACCGAACGAGCACGCTGGAGCGACTGGATGACACACGGCACCGAAACGACCGGGCGGATGAAGCAGTCCCCCGACCACGAGGACGAGATCCTCGATGTCCGGCGGCATCAGGACCCCGGCCGGAACCGACTGACTCCGGTGGTGCAACTGCCACCGGACGTCGCCCTGAGCGTGGTCGACGCCCTCGCCGGTCTGGTCCGGTCGGCACACCGCACGGAACAGGCCCGCCCCGCCCCCGCCGATGTGCTCACACAGGCGCAGGAGTTCGAGGAGGGCGACGTCTTCATGCTGGCGCCCCCCTTCGAGGGCTTCTTCGCCGACCGTTACCTGATGGACTTCTACGACACCGCCGAACGGGACATCTGCTCGCGCATGCACCTGCACACCGGGTTACGGTTCGTGCGGATGATGACCGGTCCGCAGACCACGATCCGGGTCTCCAGCCTGTCCCCGATCACCGTGCGCCCCGCGGCAGCGGGCTGGGCCGGTCCGCTGCGAGCTTTCACCGACGCGTTGCCCGGTACGCCCACCGGGGTACACCGGGAGCGGCACAACGTGATCGTGCCGCCGAACGCCTGGGTGGACATGCAGATCCCGCGCGGGGTGTCACACCAGTTCAACGCGGTGGGACCGAACGCGGTGATCGACTCGGTGCACCCGGAGGAATCCCTCGAGACGCTGCGCGAGGGAATGTCGGGGTACCGGATGATGGCCCAGACCATCTTCCTCGCCAAGGACAAGAGCCCGGCCACCACCTGCGCCGACATCACCGATCCGGACAACAGCACCCGCCACTGACCACGACATCTGCCGGGTACCTGCTCCGAGTCGGCACGCACCGCCGGCCACGGGCTCCGGACGATCGGCCCGACGGTTCGCAGGGCGGGAGATCTGTGGCCGGTCGGCGATGACCGGGGGGGGCGTCGCAGTGGACGCTGCCCTGCGAGAACGCCGCCGCGATCGGCACCTCATGGACACGGGTACGCCACCGCGCCCGTCATCGTGCCAGGGATCATCAGGATTCGGACTCGGTCTGCCGCTCACGACCCAGCAGCGGCAGGACCGGAGGGTGCCGCAGCGCGTCCAACACGACGCGGACCGCCGCGCGAGGTGGTGAGCCGCGGCGGATCGCCGCCGTGATCGTGCGCGTCACAGGGGCCGCGAGCTCCCGGGTGGCGACGCGATAGCGGTGGTCGACCGCCAGGGCGGGCAGCAGCGCGATCGACAGCCCGGCCTCGACGTGCTGAAGGGTCATCATGTAGTTGCTGAACCGGCACACCACCCGCGGCTCGAACCCCGCATGACGGCACAGTCGCAGCGCGAGGTTCGCCATGTAGGACTGCGGCATGTCGAAGGCCCACGGCTCATCCGCGTAGGCCGCCAGGTCCACCGCGCCGCGCCCGGCCGCGGGATGCTCGGCCGGGACCACCAGCACGATCGAGTCCGTGGCCATCGGTACGAGATCGAGGTCCGGCCCCAACGGCAGTTCGTCGAAGTCCGTGGTGGTGATGATGACGTCCGCGTCGCCGACCCGCAGCGCGGGCATGCTCGCGTGCGGCTCCAGCTCCAGCAGCTCGACGTCCAGGTGCGGATGCTCGCGCGCCAGCCGGGTCACCGCCGGCACGGCCATGGTGTGGATCGCGCTCTGGAACGCCCCCAGCCGCACCAGCCCGGCCGGTTCCTGGCCGAACCCGCGCAGCTCCGTCTCGACGGTGTCCATGTGATCGAGGATCGCCCGCGCCCGCCGCGCGAGGATCAGCCCGGCCGAGGTCAGCCGCACCCGGCGTCCCGTCCGTTCAAGGAGCTGTGTGCGCGTTTCGGCCTCGAGCACGGCGAGCTGCTGAGACACGCTCGACGGGCTCAGGTTGGCAGCTTGGGCGACTGCCCGGACGGTGCCCAGCGTGTCCAGCTGGCTCAGCAGCCGCAGCCTCCAGGGGTTCATCATGTCTTCATTGTTGTGCGGTTTTCCCGAACAGGGCAGCCGCAATTGTGAGATGGACGTGCCACTCGGGGGCGACCTACCGTCGGGGACATGGCTGCTTCGACCACCACCGCGCCGTCCACCGCAACCTTCTGGGCCGATGCCGAGAGGCATCTCGTACGCTACGGCGGCGAATTCACCCACGAGATCATCGACCGCGCGGCCGGGAGTTTCCTGTACACCGCGGACGGCCGGAAGATCCTCGACTTCACCTCCGGACAGATGAGCGCGATCCTCGGCCACTCGCATCCGGAGATCGTCGCGACGGTCCAGCGGCAGGTCGCGACCCTCGACCACCTCTACAGCGGCATGCTCAGCCGGCCGGTGGTCGACCTCGCCCGGCGGCTGGCCGACACCTTGCCCGCGCCGCTGGAGAAGGCGCTGCTGCTGACGACCGGCGCCGAGTCGAACGAAGCCGCAATCCGGATGGCCAAGCTCGTCACCGGCAGGCACGAGATCGTCTCGTTCGCACGGTCCTGGCACGGCATGACACAGGCCGCCGCGTCCGCCACCTACAGCGCGGGGCGCAAGGGCTACGGCCCGGGTGCGCCCGGCAACTTCGCCATCCCGGTGCCGAACGCGTACCGGCCCGACTTCACCACCGCCGACGGCTCGCTGGACTGGCAGCGCCAGCTGGACTTCGCCTTCGACCTGATCGATGCCCAGTCGACCGGCAGCCTGGCCGCGTGCCTCGTCGAACCGATACTCAGCTCGGGCGGAATCATCGAACCACCGGCCGGGTATTTCGCGGCTCTGCAAGCCAAATGCCGGGAACGCGGCATGCTGCTGATCCTCGACGAGGCCCAGACCGGCCTCTGCCGCACCGGGACCTGGTACGCGTTCGAACGCGACGGTGTCGTCCCCGACATCCTCACCCTTTCCAAGACGCTCGGTGCCGGACTGCCCCTCGCGGCCGTGGTCACCAGCGCCGAGATCGAGCAGGAGGCGCACGAGCGCGGGTTCCTGTTCTTCACCACACATGTCGCCGACCCACTGGTGGCAGCGGTCGGCAACACCGTCCTGGACGTCCTGATCGACGACAAACTCGACGAGCGCGCGCACTCGCTCGGCGCGTTCCTCCGCCACGGTCTCGCGGACATCGCCGATCGCCACGAGGTCGTCGGTGACATCCGCGGCCGGGGCCTGCTGGCCGGTCTCGAACTCGTCGTCGACCGCGAGACGAAGCAGAGCTCGGACGAACTGGGCGCGCGGGTCACCCGGCGCTGCTTCGAACTCGGCCTGCACATGAACATCGTCCAGCTCCCCGGCATGGGCGGAGTCTTCCGGATCGCGCCCCCGCTGACCGCCACCGAGGACGAGCTCTCGCTCGCCTTGACGATGCTGGATACGGCGATCGGCGACGCCTGCGCCGGCCTCTGATCACGCTACTGGTGCCGGCCAGGAGTGGGGCATGGGGTGGGGCATGGGCAGCCCACGGATGGTCGTTCCACGAGGCGTGGGGGATTTTTGACCTGCATCTCCTGTCACTTGGCTGGTCGTTGATGACGTGCCGACCCCGGCGCCGGCCTTGACGCCGGTGTCAAGGTCTAGCGTCTCGGGTGAACAGGGAGGAGCTGCCATGCGGATCGGGGAACTGGCCGAGCTGGCAGGGGTGAGCACGCGGTCGCTGCGTTACTACGAGGCGCAGGGGCTGCTGAGGGCCCGGCGGGCCGCCAACGGCTACCGCGAGTACGGGGACGAGGACCTGCGGATGGTGCGGGAGATCCGCTCGCTGCTGGAGCTCGGCTTCGGGCTGGAGGAGACCGGCCGTTCGTCGAGTGCCTGCGCGACGGGCACGAGACCGGCGACCGCTGTCCTGACTCGATCGCCGTCTACCAGCACAAGCTCGCCGAGCTGGACGCCTGCATGACCCGCCTCGGCGAGGTGCGCGAGCGCGTCGCCGGGCAACTGGAGCGGGCTGTTGTGGCCCGAGCGGCCGAACCGCGCTGCGCATTCTCCCCTTGAATTTCCGGATGATCCAGACCTGCCCGCCCCAGAGCAAGGGACGCCCTGACGGCCACCAACGCCCCCGCCGTCGTCACCGTAACCGACGACACCTTCGACCATCTGGTGCTGCGAAGCGCGCGGCCCGTCCTCGTCGAGTTCTGGGCACCCTGGTGCGGTCCGTGCCGACAGCTGGCGCCGGTCCTGGACCAAATTCGCCCATGAGGAGGCCGATCGCCTGACCGTCGCAAGCTCAACACCGACGAGAACCCCGCCACAATGATCGCCTGCAACGCCCTTGCCGCCCCCACCCTTCAGCTCTACCGCGATGGCGAGCTGGTCAAGGAGATGGTCGGCGCGCGGCCGAAACGGCGGCTGATGCAGGAACTGAAGGACGTCCTGCCACACGTCGGTCAGACGGATTAATCCCAAGCCGGTCAGAGACGAAGACGGCCTTGCCTGGCCCTCGTTCGCGGCGGGAGCGTTCGAAGGCGGCTCCCGCCGCAACCTACCGGAGCACAGTGGCCAGCATGCCGGATGTGGACGGTCGTGCGCCTTCGGACGGCCTATACCGTCACCGGTCAGGCGCGGTGCTGACGCCCGTAGTAGATGCCTACCTGCTCGTGGTATCCGGCATCGCCGAGGTGCTTGTCCTTCTCGAACTCCGGCGCATCCTTGATCTCTGCCTTGGTGCGCTCAACGTAGATCTTCTCTTCCGTGTCATCGATGCGGCTCACCGTCCCGGCGGGCAGCAGCACATGCTTACCGAAGATCCACACTCCGGTATCGACGACCAGATACGAAGCCCCAACTTCGTCCGAGTGCTTGTCGACCTTGCCGATGCTTCCGTCGGTGGCCTCGACCTTGTACCCCGTCAGGCTCGCGCCCGCGGTGTAACCAGCGGTCGGCTGATAGCCCCAGATGTCGCTCATGAAATCGTCTCCTTCCTTGACTGCGATGAGGGAAACAGTGCTCTCATTCGAGGGCGCTTCCTCGCTGTCCGCGTGCCCCGCCTTGGGAACTCAACCCGGTGCTCGTTGAATTTTTCACGCGTTCGACGACCACCAACCACCGGACCAGGCCTCACTAAGACCCGTCTCGAATCCCTGGTGGATCAGCAAACGGCGTCGGGGTGTACGAACAGCTCCTGAAGCGCCGGGAAAAACTCCTGCACCGGGCCCCTCAGAGCCTACGTGGATATGCACGCACACGGGTGGCCCGACACGTTGGTGCCGGCCACTCTCGGTATCCCATTGTCGTTGTCTACCAGCGGTACCAGCGACACCCCGCCGCGCAGGGAGACCGGGGACGGTCACGAACTCATGTTCAGCACGAACCATCTCGGGCACTTCACGTTGCCCCAGTGGCTGAGGCCACTGCTGTCGGCTGCACCGGCGGCCCGCATGGTGACCATGGGCCGCTTCGCGGTCCCCGCGGGCATCCGTCACCAAACCCCACCTCCCGCGCCCACGGCAGCACCGTCTCCGGCCCGAGGACTGGTGAGGATGATGAGATGTCAGGCATACCTCGATCTTTCCAGGCCACTGTCAGGCTGAGGTAGTGGATACGAAAGCGAAGCGACTCTGATCGTTCACACCTGCTCCTTGAGCAGCGCGGTCAGGCCCGACTTGCAAGCTGCTACCACTCTTTTGGGTGCCGCTCGGGAGGAGTGCCGTTTCTGCTCTGCCGGCGTGATCAAGATGGTCCCACGTCGGGTTGGGGCCGAGCGATCGAGGGCGGAAGCTGTGCTGCGCCGGTGGCATGGGGTGAATTGCCGTGGAGGCCCCCGTGCCGATGGCGAATAGCCGGTCCCAGCACGCGGGCCCAGGACAGAAGTTCTGGGGAAGGGGCGAACACAGGGACGTGGCAGTGCACCTGACTCCGCATGAGCAAGAGCGCTTGATGATTCATTTGGCGGCGGATGTCGCCGAGAAGCGGCGGGCCCGGGGGGTGCGGCTCAATTACCCCGAGACAATGGCCTTGTTGATCGTGCACGTCCTTGAGGGGGCCCGGGACGGCAGGACCGTTGCCGACCTGATGTCTTCCGGGCGGAAGGTGCTTGCCCGGGAGGAGGTGATGGAGGGCGTCCCCGAGATGATCGAGAACGTGCAGGTGGAGGCCACGTTCCCCGACGGCACGAAGCTGGTCACCATCCACGGCCCCTTCCCCGAAGTGGGCAAGGACGAAGAGCCGAACATCTCCCCGGGGAAGGTGGACTTCTCCCAGCGGAAGGGCGACGAGGAGGTCGCCTTCAACGAAGGCCCCGGGCAACGGGACCGCATCACGAAGCTGACGGTCGAAAACCCGACCGACCGTCCCGTCCAAGTCGGATCGCACTACCACTTCGCCGAGGCCAACGACGGGCTGAAATTCCACCGCAAGATGGCGTGGGGCAAGCATCTGAACATTCCCGCCGGCAGCTCTGTACGTTTCGAGCCCGGCATCACCGAAGAAGTCGAGCTCGTCCCCATCGAGGGTGAGCGCGTGGTCCACGGTCTGCGCGGCAAGATCAAGGGTCTGCCCGAGAAGATCAATGGCTCGCTGGACAACACCAAGGGTTCGTTCGACAAGGAGCGGGTGTGAATTCGATGGCTGAGTGCCCCAACTGCTCCTGCTGCCCGGAAGAGACGAACCCTTTCGGCCCGCTGCCCCGGTCCGACTACGCCGACCGGTTCGGCCCGACGACCCGCGACTGTATCCGTCTCGCCGACACTGCACTGCGGATCAAGATCGAGGATGACTGGTCGGGCGGTCCCGGCCGCAGCGGCAACGAAATGGTGTTCGGCGGCGGCAAGGTCATCCGTGAATCGATGGGGCAGTCCGTCGTGCCGCGGGACCCCGGCAAGGGCAAGACGGATACGTCAGCCGGCGGTACTGCGACCTTCCCCCCTGACACCGTCATCACCGGCGTTGTCGTCCTGGACCACTGGGGCATCGTCAAGGCCGATGTCGCCATCCGCGACGGCGACATCGTCGCGCTCGGCAAGGCGTACAACCCCGAGACGATGAACCGTCTGCACGACGTCGGGGTCAGCCACAACGGCATCGGCCCGAAGCCCACCGACTTCGTCATCGGCCCCGACACCGAGGTCATCGCGGGCAAGGGCAGGATCCTTACCGCCGGCGGGATCGACACGCACGTCCACTTCATCTGCCCCGACCAGATCGATGAGGCACTGGCCGCGGGTGTCACCACGCTCATCGGCGGCGGCACCGGCCCGGCGGAGGGCAGCAAAGCCACCACCGTGACCCCCGGGTCCTGGCACATCGACCGTACGTTCGAGGCGCTGGACGCCTACCCGGTCAACATCGGGCTGCTCGGCAAGGGCGCCACGATGTCCACGGAGTCCATGCTCGACCAGGTGGATGCCGGCGTCATCGGGCTCAAGGTGCACGAGGACTGGGGTGCCACCCCCGCCGTCATCGACAAGTGCCTCCAGGTGTGTCAGAAGACCGGTGTCCAGCTCGCGCTCCATGCCGACTCGCTGAACGAGGCCGGCTTCGTCCAGGACACCCTCGACGCCATCAAAAAACGCCCTCTTCACGTCTTCCACGTGGAGGGCGCAGGAGGCGGCCACGCCCCCGACATGATCAAGATGGTGAGCGAGCCGAATGTGCTGCCCGCCTCTACCAATCCCACCCGGCCGCTGACCGTCAACACGGTCAAGGAGCACTTCGACATGGTGATGGTCTGCCATCACCTCAACCCCGCCGTCCCCGAGGACCTGGCCTTCGCGGACTCCCGGATCCGGCCCTCCACGATGGCCGCCGAGGACATCCTCCACGACCTCGGCGCCATCTCCATCATGTCCTCGGACGCCCAGGCCATGGGGCGCATCGGCGAAATGATCATGCGTACCTGGCAGACCGCGCACGTGATGAAGGTACGCCGCGGCTTCCTGGAAGAAGACCAGCCGGCGGACAAGCCGGAGAACGAGCCGAAGGGCAATAAGGCGAAGGGCCAGGCGCCGGTGGACAAGACGCCGGAGCCTGAGCCGCCGCTGGCCGACAACAGGCGCGCCCGCCGGTACATCGCGAAGTACACCATCAACCCGGCCCTCGCCCAGGGCATCGACGCCGTCGTCGGGTCGGTGGAGACGGGCAAGCTGGCCGACCTGGTGCTGTGGGAGCCGAAGTTCTTCGGGGTCAAGCCGCACATGGTCATCAAGGGCGGACAGATCGCCTACGCGCAGGTGGGCGACGCCAACGCGTCCATTCCCACGCCGCAGCCGGTCCTGCCGCGCCCCATGTGGGGGGCCACCGGCCTGGCGCCTGGCTCCATCTCCTACAACTTCGTCACCGAGCGGGCCGTCAAGAAGAACCTGTCCAAGGGCCGCACGCTGAACAAGCGGTTCAAGGCCATCAAGGACACGCGTGGCGTCTTCAAGGAGCACATGAAGGAGAACAACGCCACCCCCGACGTCCGCATCGACCCCGACACCTACGAGGTCATCATCGGCGGAGCGAAGGTGACGGATGTGACGACCTTTGTCGAAGGCCGGATCGTCGACCGTGCCCACGTCTCTGAACTTCCCATGGCCCAGAGGTACTTCCTCTTCTGATCCACCAAGAGACACCCACCGGTGACGCAGAAGACCACTAGCGGAGAAACGAAGGAAAGGTGACCTGCGCTCCATGAACCGTGCCGCGCTGTTCGTCCTGGCCGACGGCCGGTTCCCGGCCGGAGGGCACGCGCACTCCGGCGGAGCCGAACCGGCCGTCGCCGCAGGCCGCATCAGGGATGCGGAGACGCTGGAGGACTTCTGCCGGGGACGGTTGCATACTGCGGGCCTGGTCGCGGCGGCGCTGGCCGCCGCGACCGCCGCGGGGCACGATCCGCTTCAGCTGGACGAGGCCGCCGACGCCCGCACCCCCGTGCAGGCGCTTCGGACCACCGCCCGCAAACTCGGGCGGCAGATGATGCGCGCCGCCCGCGCCACGTGGCCGTCGGCCGAGCTGGACCAACTGGCCACGGCCCGGCCGCAGGGCGCGCACCAGCCGGTCGTACTGGGCCTGGCCGCCCGGTCAGCCGGGCTGGCGCCACTGGACGCCGCCTATGCCGCGGCGTACGAAACCGTCAGCGGACCGGCCACGGCAACGGTCCGGCTGCTGAGCCTGGACCCGTTCGACGCCACCGCTGTCCTCGCCCGCCTGGCCCCAGAACTCGACCAGATCGCCGCAGCCGCCGCCGATGCCGCCCAGCGCATCCCCGACGAGGGCATCGACACCCTGCCTGCCGCCTCCGCGCCGCTGCTGGACATTGCCGCCCAGCACCACGCCGCCTGGCCGGTACGCCTGTTCGCCTCCTGACCACCACACCACAACACCTCGCACAAGACGGGTATGCGCATGCACCTCGGTCACGATCTCGACCAGAAGTTTCCCCACCGGCACACCTACAGCGCCGCCGCCCCCAAGCGCCCCGACGGCACCCGGCGCGCCCTGCGGATCGGCCTGGGCGGGCCGGTGGGCTCGGGCAAGACCGCCACCGTCGCCGCCTTGTGCCGGGCGCTGCGCGCCGAGCTGTCCATCGCCGTCGTCACCAACGACATCTACACCCGCGAGGACGCCGATTTCCTGCTGCGTGAGGCAGTGCTGCCGCCCGACCGCATCAAAGCCGTCGAAACGGGGGCCTGCCCGCACACCGCCATCCGCGACGACATCTCCGCCAACCTCGAAGCCGTCGAGGACCTGGAAGACGAGGTCGGCCCGCTCGGCCTCGTCCTGGTGGAGTCCGGCGGTGACAATCTCACTGCAACCTTCTCCAAGGGGCTCGTGGACGCACAGATCTTCGTCATCGACGTAGCCGGTGGCGACGACATCCCGCGCAAGGGAGGCCCCGGCGTCACCACCGCCGACCTCCTCGTCGTCAACAAGACCGACCTCGCCCCCTACGTCGGATCCGACCTGGAGGGCATGGCCCGCGATGCAAAGGCCCAGCGCGGCGACCTCCCCGTCGCCTTCACCTCCCTCAAGACCGAGGGCGGCGTCAAACCAGTCGCCGACTGGGTCCGCGAACGCCTCACCAACTGGAGCGAAGGCCCCGCATGACCCTCGCGACCGAACCAACCGCGCCGGACGCCCAGCCGGCATCTGCCGCAGGAGTACAAGCCACCGCCCGCATCACAGCAGCCTTCAGGGGCAGTACCACCACCCTGCCCGTCCTCGACGGCGACGGGCCCTTCGAACTCCGGCGGCTGCGCTCGCGCGGCAGCGAGGCACGGGTGTGCGTGGTCGGCGCCATGTGCGCCCCCCTCGGCGGCGACCGGCTGCGCATCGAAGCCACCGCCCAGCAGAGCGCGTCCCTCCACATCACCTCTGCCGCTGCGACCCTCGCCCTGCCAGGCCCCACCCCGGAACACGCCACCTACGACGTACACCTGACCGTGGCGGAGGACGCGGAGCTCCACTGGCTCCCCAAGCCGTTGATCTGTGCCGCCGGCAGTAATCTGCGGCAGACGTGGACCGTCGACCTCGCTCCCACCGCACGGCTCGTGCTGCGCGAGGAGCAGGTACTCGGACGTGCGGGCGAACCGCCCGGCCATGTGGCCACCCGACTCACCGTCCGACGCGGCGGGCGCCTGCTCCTCGACCAGGAAACCGAGTACGGTCCGGATACACCCGGTTGGGACGGCCCCGCCGTCCTCGCAGACCACCGCGCGACCGGTCACATCCTCATCGTCGACCCGGCCTTCGAATACAAGCCCCCCGAAGTCCAGCTCTTCGTCGACGAGCCGGAAGACGGCCAAGCCATCCTGACACCACTCGCGGGACCCGCCGCGCTCGTCACTGCCATCGCCCCGGACGGCCTCCGCCTGCGTCGCCTCCTCGACACGGCACGGACGAGGCCACCGAGGAGGACATAGATCGATCCGCCGACGGTCGGCGCCCAACATGGCCTGGTGCGCATTGCCTTCAACGGCTGGTGCAGGTGATCCCCGGGCTGTCCGCCATGGCCACGGGCCTGTCGGATGGGGACTGTTGAGAAACGCCGCCGCATGGAACTCACCACATCCGACAGGCGAAGTGCGTGATCAACAACGCACCAGCACGCTCGTTTGGCGAGTCGCCCGACCAGTGGTTCCCGTCGTGTCGCGGGAGCTTCCGGGGCAGGCTGCCTGCGGGGGCACCGGTGGCTTATCAGAGGCGTCGGCCCGTTGGTACTGCCTGTCGGCAGCTTGCCTGTGAATGAGAGGGCGGCATGACGCACGGAATCGGGTCGGGGCACGTTTCCAGGGGGAATGATGCGGCATTACTGGCGGCGGGTATCGCCGACATGGCGGTCAGCGGATTGACGACCGTCCTGCGTGGCGTGCGCGGGCAGCCCACCTTGGGCTGCGGACCGCAGCGGCCGAGAGCCCGCGTCCGAAGGCCGCGGCCCGTTCGCTGGCGATGCTGGTGGGTGACCTGCTGATGTCGTGGGCCGGGCAGCTGTTCACCACCTGCGGCCTGCCCGCCGCCTATCTCTCGCGAGCGCGCCCGCTATGGGCGGTGCTGGCCCGTGAACTGGTGGCCGGGGAATGCCTGGAAATCCTGCGCACGGGCGGGCGCCCCGATACGGCTGCTTCATTGCAGGTGATCCGCTACGAGACCGCCGAGTACACCGTCGAGCACCCCCTGCACATCGGCGGGGCGCTGGCCGGGGCCTCCCAAGAACTGCGGGAGCTCTTCACGGATTTCGGGCTACCCCGCTGCGCAAGATGCTGGGGCGTCGCAGCCTCGACGAGGTTTCGGTCGCACGGGTTCGGGAGATCATGCACGCCACCCAGGCCCCCGCCCGCATCGAGCACATGATCACCGAACGGGTTCAGGCCGCCACGACTTCGGCGTCACCTCCGCCACCCCCCGCACCAACCGCTGGACCCCACCCGCCCCGACGTCGCCACGTAAGACCCACCGCGCGTCATCTTCGGAGGCGGGCGGCCGCGCCTCCGCCGATCTGCACCGTGCGCCCCTGACCGGTGGCAGCTTCGAAGCGTGCACACGAGGCAGAACGGACTGGGACGGGGCGCCGGCATCCGCAGGGCGGAAGGAGGCTGCGAAAGACACCGCAGGGCACAGCTTCTGGGCTTGGTGCGCCGGCGTCCTGACGGATGCCTTTGAGGCTGGGCTCGCGAGGGCGGCCGCGCAGGACGAGGGTGAGGTGGCGGCGGGCTTCGGCAAGCAGGTGCCGGCGGTGGAACCGGCCACCGCCGTTCAACACGAACACCCTCGCGGTGACGTCGACAGCCGCCAGAGCGACATCGACCACCGCCGCGCCCCAGGCGCGGATCTGAGGGCTGCCCCTTGGCACTTCACGCGCCGGGGACATGCCGGGACATGCCCCGGAGCGGTGCCCGCGACGACGGATCAGCGTGGAGGGGCGAGGAACCCTTCGGCCACCCGGCGGACCTTGTCCACGACGTCTCCGGCTTCCTCGTCGCCAATCCGCAACGCGGTGTTCGCGGCCATGAGGACCGCGTCGATCTGGAAAGCCGCGAGGTCGACATCGAGTTCGGCGACCTCACCGGCGTCGGCGGCGTGGCGCAGCTCGCCGGCGATGAGGTCACGCCAGTCCCGCTGGCAATGGAACAGTGCGTCGCGGACTCGCCCGGGGCGGCTGTCGAAGTCCGCGAGATTCGCCGCCCAGAAGCAGCCTCCCGGGAACAGTGGAACCTCTGCGTACTCGATCCACCGCTCGATCAGCGCACGCACTCGGGCCGCGCCGCGAGGCGCGGTCCGAGCGGGGTGGACGACGGCCTCGTTGAACACGTCACGGGCCACCTCGACAGCGGCGGCTTGCAGGTTCTCCTTCGTCCCGAAGAGGGTCTGGACGCCACTCTTGCTGATCCCGAGATCGGTGGCCAGCCGGCCGAGGCTGAGCCCGCCCAGCCCCTCCAGCGAGGCCACGTCCACGGCATGGCGGACGATCGTCCGCCTGGACCGCGCGCCACGCAGCAGGCGTTGGTCCGAAATCACCATGTCGCCCCCTCGCCGCCGCCTGGGTGGACGACGGCGTCCTCATCCGACCGTTGCCTCAGTTCGCTCATCGCCGTCATTTTGCCAGACCCCTTGCCTAAACGTACGACCGATCGTACGTTTTCTTTGGGCGGCCACCTGAGCGCCCTTCATCGCGGACTCCGGCCTCTGGCGCACTCGGGTCTCGGGGCTCGGGGTCCGCACGGCAACCGGGGGTGTGCGCACATTGGACGGCCATCGAATGTTCGAACTGGCGCAGGAGTTGGCTGTCGCCAAGAGCCGGCAGGACGTGCCCGCGGCCATGAAGCTCTTCCACCGGGACATGGTGCTGGAGGCTCCGGCATTCGGGACGACGGCCCGCGGCCCGGATGAGAACGAGAAGGCGCTGATCGGGTTCTTTGCCTCGTTTCCGGACTACGGCATCGAACTCCAAGGCCATGCCGACAATGCCGACGCGCTGGTCTGCTGGGGGACAGCGAGGATGACCATGACGGGCGACCGGTTCGGCGTGGTCCCCGACGGGAGGCGTGCCGAGCTGCCGGTGTTCATCCAGTTCGCCTTCAAGGACGGCTTGATCGCCGGCGAGCAGTTCTTCTTCGACCTGTCGGCACTCTGCGCCCAGTCAGGTGTCTCGACCGACGCGGTCAGGCGAACGGTGTTCGGGGGCGCCGTGGAGCCCGAGGCGTTGCCGCATGGGCAGCGCCAATCAGGCTTCTTGGACGCGCGCCACCCGCATCCCCCGTCTTCGACCAGCCGAATCGAACCGATCAGAGGCGAGGAAACATGACAGCAGATCCACGGCTGAAAAACGTCGGCGAGATCAAGACGGTGCATCTCTTCGACATGGTCGTCGATTTGAATCCGCGGCTGAACATCGGCGACGGCCCGATGGGACAACGGGTTCTCTTCGGCGCCGCCGGGGGGACTTTCGCAGGACCGGGGCTACGGGGCGAAGTGCTGGCGGGCGGCGGCGACTGGACGTTGTTCCGTCCCGACGGAGTGATGACGCTCGACGTCCGACTGACACTCCACACACACGATGATGCTCTGCTGCACATGACCTACGGTGGCCGCTGGGTCACCCCGCCCGACCTGCGGGCCGACCTGGCCGATGCCGACAAGAGGCACCAGGTCGACCCCGCTCGCTACTACTTCCGGACGAATCCGCTCTTCGAAACGGGGGCGAAGCGATACGCATGGCTGAACGACATCGTCTGTGTGGGGTCGGGATACCTGGTCGAAGGCGGAATCGCCTACAAAGTCTCACAGGTCGTGTGAACGACTGCCACCACGCGGTGCTGAGCGTGCGGTGGTGGAGTTGACGACAAGTCAGGAGTGCAGAATCAGTTCCTAAAGCGACGGCTTCCATCCACGCCATGCTCGGCATCGCCCTTCTGCGCAATCTCGTCCTTGCCAGGGCGACCGGCGCGCGGAAGGGCGAGGGTCCGGACTCACCTCAGAGAGCATTTAGCGGACAGCCCTTCACCCGCAACGGCGTCTTGGCGAGCTCCGTGCACTGGAAGATGCAGTCCCTCCTGCGGGCAGCGGAAAACCGATCGACAGGCCGGGCGGTACGGGCCATGATCCGCACTTGTGACAACTCCGAAGCAGCTCCTGGTCCAGGCCGCCGCCCGCAACAACGCCGAGTGGTGCGCGGCGATGAGCCGATCGCACGGCTTGGCCGGCGAGTTCGGGGCACAATCCTGGGCCGTACCGGCTCGCACGCCGCCCTACTACCCCGACGCGGTGACGCTGGTGCCGGGTGCCGATCCGGCCGCGCTGACCGCCCGGATCGACACCACCGCGCCCGGCGCCTCGGTCAAGGACAGCTTCGCCGACCTCGACCTGACGGCGGAAGGCTTCCAGGTGCTGTTCGAAGCGCAGTGGATCCACCGCCCGGCGGGTGCACCCGCACTCGCGTCGGACCTTGCCTGGGAAGTGGCGAGCACCCCGGACACATTGCGCGCCTGGGCGCTCGCCTGGGCCGATGGGGACGGCAACGCGGACCTCTTCCGGACCGAACTGCTCGACGACCCCGCCACCTTCGTGCTCGCCGGACAGTCCCCTGACGGCAGCGTGGTCGCCGGAGCAGTGGCGAGCCGAAGCACCCAAGTGGTCGGGATCTCCAATGTCTTCGCGCTGGACAGCGCCCCTGACGCAGCCTGGCCAGTCGTACTGGACGCGGTGCACCGGCTGTTCCCCACCCTGCCGGTGATCGGCTACGAGCACGGCGCCGACCTGGCGGCCGCCATCCGCCATGGCTTCGAGCCGATCGGTCCGCTGCGGATCTGGCTGCACGGCTAACCGAGCGGTCATTCTCTCCCGTTGTTTCATCCCGGGATCTGAGGTTGGTATGGCCTTGTGGGGTCGCGCCAAGAGATGGTGTTCTCGCCGGCGAGACGGCGGGCCATGAGGTCGGTCATCGCGAGGTGGATCATGGCTACGGAGCAGGAAGACAGCGTCTCTTAGTGGTCGGCTCCGGAAGTCCTTCGCGGGTTGATCACGCTGCCAGCGTGACGGAGGACTCTTCCTGGTGACCGGTGGTGTGCCGGTCGAGCCTGGCCAGCAGATCATCCAGGTCGGAGGTGGTGAACTTCCACTGGAACGGCTGTGCCGTGGCGTTGTAGCGGTCTTCGAAGGCTCGGAGCCGGACCCCGACCTCGGTGAGGTCGGTGAAGTCGTTGGGCGAGACGACCTTGCGCTGCACGACGGAGAAGAAGCTCTCCACCTGGTTCAACCAGGAGGAGTGCACCGGGGTGTGGACCATGACCGCGTTCGGGAATGCGGCGGTCAGCCGGTCTGCGGCCTTCTTCCCGCGGTGGGAGGAGCCGTTGTCGACGATCCAGAAGACGCGCTTGGCGCTGGCGTACGGTTCCTGGCTCATGACCTGGGCGGCCAGGGCCATGAACGGGTCGATGCCGGTCCGAGCCTCGGTGCGGCCGAATACCTTGGGTCTGGTGGACGTCGTAGGCGGCCAGGTAGGCCAGGGCGCCGCTACGGCCGTAGGTGTGGTTGACCCGCATGGCGCGGGCCTTGCCGGGAGCGAGGGTGGGGTGGTAGCGGCAGCGGGCCTGGATGGAGGTCTTCTCGTCGGCGCTGATGACGTACTCGTCCTCGCCGAGGGGTTGACCCTGCCAGGTGCGGGCGTACAGGTCCAGCACCCGGGCGGCCTTGGTGTGGAAGGCGGAGTCGGTGATGAAGATCCAGGAGCGGAGCTGCCAGGGCTTGAGCGCGTCCTCAGTCAGCCAGCGTCGCACGGTGGAGGGCGACACCGCGGTCACGATCTGGCGGGTGATGGCCTCGCGGGCCAGTTCGGGGCACGACCAGCGTGAGATCGGCACTCCGGTCTCGGCGGGTAGTTGGCAGGCCAGCGCCTTGACCTCGGTGGCCTGCAGCGGCGTGAACGAAGCGGGACGGCCGCAGCGCCTGCGGTCTTTGAGCCCGGGCAGGCCCGCCTGAGCAAACCGGCCACGCCAGCGGCGCACGGTGTCCAGGTGCAGCCCCGCCTCCCGGGCGATGCGCGCGTTGGAGCGTCCGCGCGCGGCGTACAGGACGACCTGCGCACGCACCCGCAGCCGGTGCTCGGTTTTGTGGCCGTAGGCCATCTTCTTCAACCGCACGCGTTCGGCGGCGCTCAGGGCTATCGGACGGGCAGTGCGGACGGGCATGGCGGGCGAACCGATCGGCCGAAGTGGATCACTGGCAAGCCACAGCCTGCCCCGCCCGCCGCCGGGGCAGAGCCCAGACGTCGTGGCTGGGCGCGGCGTCCCACGCCATGAGCACCGGGTGGGGACAGGATGGCCCTGACCGCAGTTGCGTGAAGGCCAGAGCGGCGACTGCCCGGGGGCTGTTGGCGTCTTGGGATTCGGCCACCCCCGCGTGCGGCCGATGCTCCTGCTTCAGGGCCGGTAGACGCACTCCGCCAGCGTCGTGTGCTTCTTCCAGCCCAGCGTCTCGTACAGCGCGCGCCCGGCGTCGGTCGCGCCGAGAACGCCGAGGACCGCGCCCGTCTCCAGGGCGCGGTCGGCAAGCGTACGCATCACGAAGTTGCCCAGCCCGCGCCGCCGATGGGCCTCCTCGGTCACCACCCGGTCCACGACTACGGCTTCCCCGAGGGATGCCATCTGCCCCTGGGCCGCCTGCTCGCCCGCCGCATCCAGCACCCGAGCGTAGGTGACGGCTCCAATGGTCTCCACGGTCGTGGTGTACCCCTCAGGCGCGACCGGGTCCGTGGCCATCAGGTCAACGGCCATCAGATGGCCGCTCTCCTCCCAGGCCCACCCCTGTGGCAGCCAGGACTCGATCTCCTCCGGCTCCGCGGGCATCTTCATCCAAGTCCGCGGCACGGACACCGAGGCCGCGGCGCTGCGAACCAACAACTCCTCGGCCTCGGGGAGGACGTGGCGTCCCACTTCGTCGGCGTTGCCAGCCACCTCGATATAGAACCCCCAGGGCTTCTCGACAGGCGGGGGCGTCCGCCGGGACACGGCCCAGCCAGCCACCCAAGTCCTCACTATGTCCGCAACCATCAAGCCCTCCCGAAGCCGTGGCCGTACCAACGACCAGGTAATAGACAAAAGTCGGGATCACACATTACGTCGCCGTGCAGTCTGCGGCATCCGGTTTGCCGGCGTGCAGCTCCTGAAGGGCAGTCGTGAAAGATCACAAACAGCACTGCAGAGGAACCGCCACCAGCCAGCAACCATTACGAGGACACCGCCCTACCCACCGGCAGCCCCGAAGACGCCCTGGACTGCGCCTGCAGCCTCTACCCCGCCGACCCCAACGTCTGACCCGGCACCGCGCACGAGACAGGCTCAGGAGTCAACCCCCGAAGGACTTCCAGAGCCGACCACTTAGTCGCGGGCCAGGCAACGGTGGAGCATGAGCGGATCCGTAGGTCCCTCCACCGTCCAGCATTTCGGGCTCGGGGGGAACCCCCTGGTCCCGGGGGCACACCGGGTGATTTCCAGGTCGATGTTGAGGGTCGCGGCGTGCTCGACGAAGTGCCTGCGGCAAGGCGCCGTCGACCCACACCTTGCGGATGGTGGGGTGGGTCGACGGCGACCTGGTCGAGCAGGTGGGTGCCGGCCACGGAGTGCTGGACACCGGCCGCAGTCAACGGACCGGTATCCCGTGACAGTACCTGCCGACGCGGTTCGGCAGCCGGCAGACCTGTCACGACCGTCAGGCGCTGGTCGGCAGAGCACATGGGAGAGGATCTCGTGGGCTGTCCAGGCCGACGCCGACCAGCAAGGCCGGCCCGGCGGACTCGGCGGACTCAGCGACGGGAAGCACCTTCACCACCGCCAAGGAATCCAGTTTGCCGGGCCGTGCATGCCACTGCACAGGAAACGGCTCAGACGACTATGACCCGACGCCCTCGCGTGTGACCGGCTTGGCTGTCGATGTGCGCCGCCGCGGCCTCGGCGAGCGTGTACGACTTCTCGACCGGGATGTGGAGCTTCCCCCGCGAGATGAGACCGGCGGCCTCGGCGAGCGCGTCCGGCACGCTCCCGGCCACGCCGGAGAACCGGACACCGAACTCCGGCGCACCGAGATCGGCGATGGAGATCACCTTCTGCGGATCCCCGGTCAGCTCGACGAGCTCGCGGATCACGCCCGAGCCGGCCAGATCGAGAGCCGCGTCGACATGACCGAGCTGCCGCACACGCTCGACCCAGCCCTCGCCGTATGTCGTGGCGAGGGCACCCAGGCTACGCAGATAGTCCTGGTTCGCGGCCCCAGCCGTGCCGATCACCGTGATGCCACGGTCGCGGGCGATCTGTAGCACCGCCGATCCGACTCCCCCGGACGCACCGCTGACCAGCAGCGTCTGCCCGGACTGCACACCCACCTCGCGAATGACGCGCAGCGCGGTCTCCACCACGGAGGGGTACCCGGCCGCTTCTTCGAACGTCAGCCCCTCGGGCATACGGGCCCAGGCCGACAGCACCGCGAACTCGGCATAGGTGCTCAAGCCTTCGCCGAACACGTGGTCGCCGACCTCGACCCCTTCGACACCCTCGCCGGCCTCGTCCACCACCCCGGAGGCGTCCAGCCCGACCCCAGCGGGCAACTCGATCGGATGGGCCTTCAGGATCTGACCTTCACGGACCCTCCAGTCGACGGGGTTCACGCCCGCCGCCCGCACGGCGATGCGTATCTGACCGGGGCCCGCGTGGGGCTCCTCGGCGTCTATGAGTTGCAGAACGTCCGGACCGCCGAACTCGGCGAAGCTCACTCTCTTCATGCGGCCGAACGTAGCACTAACGGTTAGCGTTTTGAAACTGTTCTGGTTTTGCATTTGATAGCGTCAGGGCATGACCGAGCCGTCCGGACGCCGTGAGCGCAAGAAGGCCGCGACCCGCCGGAAGATCGCTGACACCGCCCTGCGGCTCTTCTTGGAACGCGGCTACGACGCGGTGGGCATCCGTGACGTGGCCGCTGAGGCCGACGTGGCCGTCACCACGCTCTTCTCCCACTTCGCCTCGAAAGAGGCCCTGGTGTTCGAGCAGGACGATGACTTCGAGCAACGTCTCACCCAGGCGGTCACCAGCCGGGCGCCGGACGAGCCGCTCATCTCTGCGCTGCGCCGCGAGATCCAGGCCCTGGTGCTACATTGCACGGCGGACAGCGCCGCCCCGATCCGGCACATGATCGACGCATCACCTGCCCTGCGGGAGTACGAGGAATCGATGCGGCTGCGCCATGCAGAATCGCTGGCAACAGCCATCGCCGCCGACCCCGACCTGTCACAGACCACAACGGCCTGCCGGACGATCGCGAGGTTCGTGATCGACGCCTATTCACTGGCCCGTGAGGCGGCCGATCCGGAGGCCGCGGTGGACGAGATCTTCCGGATGATCGAGGCGGCCTGGGAGGTCACCTGCCCTTGAGGTCCGCCCGGCGGGTCACGAGCGAGGCCAGAGGTGAACAACAGCAACGGTCACGGTGCCGTGGAAGACAGGCCAACGCACCACGGGAGCGCCCCAGGGCCTCATCTGAAAGAAACTCAGCAGGTCCACCAATCCAACCAGGCCGTCAGGGAGGACCCGGCTCGAAGCTGAAGGCACCTGCGGAGTGCTGATGGGCACGGCAGGAGGTCGAATCCATACCGCTGGCCATGCTCCAAGCGATACGGCCCTCAGTATCGGTATCAGTATCGGCATCGGCTTGGACCAGCCTGCTGGATCCTCTCCCATGTGCCGTCGGCCGACCACCTGCGGTGCCTGTCGTCCACGGTTTCCACTTCCCGAACCGTGCCGGCAGATCACGCCACGGGACACCGGTCCGCTGCCGGAAAAGAATGCCGTCGATCACCCTGCGATGACTCTTCCAACGCCCGCCGCTTCCGCTGTTCTTTGGCAACTGCGGCTCCAGCCCACTCCACTCCCGATCCGTCAGGTCACCACGCCCCATACTGACCGGAACGATGTGAATGACGGCCTGGCCACACGCCCCGTCAGACGGTGCCCAGTGCTGCTCCGCGGAAGTGCGTGGAGGGGGCTGGTCGGATTGGCTACTGTGGCTGGGTGCTGCCGGAACTCCGCTCAGTCCTCCTGGACTCGAATGACGGGTGTGTGGGTGATCGGGAAGTTCACCGAGCGGGCGATGAAGCACACGCCAGGTACGTCGCCGTGCAGCGAGCGGGCCTTCTCCACCATCGACGCGTTGGCGACTGCCACCTCGGGGCGCAGGACAACCTCAGTGATCTGGCCTCCGCCGCCCCCCTCGTCCATGGTCATGACTCCATGGGCGTGGTCCTCGTAGTCGGTGATGGTGACCCCGCCGACCGCACAGAGGTGGAGGTACCAGAGCATGTGGCACTGGGCGACGGAGGCTACGAGCAACTCCTCGGGGTTCCAGCGTGTGGAGTCGCCGCGGAAGGCGGGATCGGAGGAGGCGGCAATCCCGGCCTTGCCGTCCGCCAACACCTCATGATCTCGGCTGAAGGACCGGTAGCTGTCCGTGCCTGATCCGAGGTTACCCGTCCACTCGACCGTGACGTCGTAGGTATGCGTTGTCGTCATGGGTCAGAGCTTAGACATCGTTTCTTATGGTGTTGGTGGTCGTTGAGCAGTGCATGGCGGATCTGGTTGAGCGGTTGGTGCCGGACGAGTTGTGGGTGCTCTTCAGGCGGGTGGTGCCTGCGACGGAGGTGAGGCGTCCGCAGGGCGGAGGCCGGCGCCGAGCAGGTGACCGCGAGGCGCTGGCGGCGATCGTGTTCGTCGCCACGTCGGGCTGCACCTGGAGGCAGCTTCCTCCTGTGTTCGGTCCGTGCTGGCAGACGGTCTACCGGCGTTTCGCCCAGTGGAGCCGGGACCGGGTCTGGGCTCGGCTCCACCGTGTCGTCCTTGATGAACTCGGGGCCAGGGGCGAGCTGGACTGGTCGCGATGCGCGATCGACTCCGTCAGTGTCAGGGCGGCAAAAGGGGGCCTTTGACGGGACCGAATCCGACCGACCGTGGCAAGTTGGGATCGAAAATCCACCTGGTCACGGACCGGAACGGACTGCCGCTGTCCTTGGGTATCTCCGGCGCGAACATGCACGACAGTCAGGGCCTTGAGCCGCTCGTCCGTGGCATTCCGCCCATCCGTTCCCGTCGTGGGCCGCGCCGCCGCAGGCCTGCGAAGCTGCACGCCGACAAGGGCTATGACTACGACCGCTTGCGTCGATGGCTCCGTACGCGTGGCATCCGGCACCGCATCGCCCGCAAGGGCATCGAGTCCTCGCAGCGGCTCGGCCGTCACCGCTGGGTCGTCGAGCGGACCGTTTCCTGGCTCGCCGGCTGCCGCCGACTCCACCGCCGCTACGAGCGCAAAGCCGACCACTTCCTCGCCTTCGTCGGCATAGCCGCAGCCCTCATCTGTCACCGTCGCCTCACCAAATGAAACGACGTCTTAGGCTGAGCGGATGACCAATGGGAATACCTCGTATGCCTGCCTCTCCTGCCGGGTCTCGTACAAGCAGCCCCACGACAGGGCGAGACAGCGGATCTGCCCGCGCTGTGCGGAGCCGATGATCCATGCCGGGTCGGCGTTCGCGGCGCCCCGGCGGCGAGACGTCGCGGCATGGCGGACCCTCACCGTGTTGCTGAACGCAGGCGTGGGATTCCACAAGAGCTGCTGCGGCGGCCCCGGATACCGGCCCCGAACGTTGCGTGACGTGCGCGAACGGATGACGTACGCGCGGCGCAGCGGTACGCCGGTCGCCGAGGCGCTCGTACGGCGAGATGTGCCATGACGACCACGGAACGTTCAGCCGACCAGCTCAAACACGCACTGGCCAACTGAAGCGCTCAGTCACACATCGGGTCCCGGCCCTCACATATGCCGCCGTTTCAGAAGTCGAGCTCCACGTAGTCGATGTCGGTGAACTCGACCAGGAGGCCGTCGGCGCGGCGCCCGCGGTCCTTGAAGTAGATCTCCTGCAAACCCTCGGCCGCGATGTTCTGCAACTGCTCCTCGGGAGCACCGGCGGCCTGGGCGTCGAAGAGCCGGGCGGCGTAGGCGGGCGGGAGGTGCTGGGTGATCAACCTGATCCGGCCGTCGTCCGTTGTTCCAGGGGCAGCAGTGAAGCCGAAGCGGGCCCGGGTCTCGATGCTGATACCGCCGGTCTGTGCGGCGCGGCGCTGGGCCTTCTCGCGCACCCTGGGCTGCCAACGACGGCGGACCTCACGCTCTATGCGCGCGGCGAGGTCCTTGCGGGGCCGCTTGATCTGGTCTTTGACGTAGCGTTCCACCGTGCGCTGGGAGATGCCCAGCAGCTGGGATACGGCTTTGGTGGAGCCCTTGTGCTGCTTGACCAGGAACCGCATCTGAGCGCCCGCGCTCTTGGGGATCGGGCGGGTGGTGTTGGCGGCCGCGGCCTTCTCCAGGCTCTCGCCGAGGATGCCCACGTCGGTCTCCTACTCTCCGCTGTCGGGGGCGTCGTCGCCCTTGATGTGCCGGGCCGGGTTGATCTGATCGTCCTCGATGGTCTGGGCGAGCCAGAGGAAGTCGCGGGTGCCTTCGTGCTTGACCATGCCGGGGCTGACGCCGAGGCGGAACCCTCCGGGCAGCGGCTTGCCCTCAGAGGTGTGCGGCATGAAGTCCAGTGGGCCGGGTCCGTGGGAGAGGTAGACGGCACAGTCGGACAGGATCGCTACGGGGAACAGGCCCGCGCGGGCCCATGCCATGAGTTTGCGGTGCTGGTTGGTGCGTACCTTGCCGATCAGCTCGGCCCTGGCGTGGGGGCTCCAGGTCGGGCGCTGGAGGGCCGGCCACGGCTCGCCGAACTTGTACTTGATGCTTTGGGGGCGTTCGCGCAGCTTGCCGATGCCGCCCTTGACCGTCGACTTGATGGCCGAGAGGACGGCCGCTTGCCCCGGGTCGACGTTCTTGTGCCGGGCCATCGCGGTGAGGAAGTCGGCCTCGCTCATGCCGGCTTCGACGCCGAGGTCGGCCATGGTAACCATGTAGGCGTCGCGCAGGCGGGTGTACCAGGCGTCGAAATAGGCCCCGTGCTCGTAGCGGACGTATGCCTCGGACGGCTGGATGGGGGCGCCGAGTTCGACTGCGTAGGCGACGGTCGAGGTGGAGTACCAGGCCGGCCCGGTCGGGCGGGTGCCTCTCGGCGTGAACGGGCTGGGAAGGCGCGGGTCGGTCTCGATGTGCGAGAGGTCGACGAGCCAAGAGCCGGGCAGCTTCGGGTCGAACGCCGGGCTCTTGACGTGGGTTGCCGGGCCGGTGCCGATGACGAGGCGGTTGGCGGCTGCGGCGAAGGCCATGTTGACGTCGATGCCGACGGCGTGGGTGTAGCCCTGGGTGCACTCCTCGTCGGTGAGGGGGCGGAACCAGTCGTACGCCTCCTCGTCGATGACCTGGTCCGGGGTGCGCACGTGGTGGCGGGGGTAGAGGGCGGCGACGAGCGGGTGCTCGGCGGGCGCCTCGGGCGGCGTGGGGTCGACCGGCTCGGCCAGCGAGCCCGGGTTCGGCCCGGACACCCAGGAGCCGGTGGCCGCGTCCTTGACCGCGCGGGTCGGCGGGCGCAGCGCGCTCATCAGCTCCAGGCCGCAGACGGCCGTGGAACCGCGCGGGGTGAGGACGCGGGTGGCGTAGGAGCCGAGCACTGCGGCGACGTCGGCCGGCGGCAGCTGGCCGGTGTCCCCCCAGGAGCGGGCGTCGAGGGCGCCCCACGGCAGGATCGCGAACTGCACGCACTGCCGCTTGCCGCCCTCGGCCGGACGGTAAACCCGGGCCCAGGGGCCGAACCCGCGCTTGGTCAGTTTCCACTTGGCCTTGGTGAGCTGCTTGATGACCTTGTGGTCCTCGGGCAGACGGAGGCCGCGCCGGTCCTCCAGGACGGCGGGGAGGCCGAGGCGTTCGGCGGCTTCGTCGGTGAGGACGATCAGGGGGTCGGCGTCCTTGCCGTGGCGGTGGAGGCGGGGCGCGCCCAGCTTTGCTTCGGTCAGGGCCCAATCGACCAGCGCGGGGAAGGTCTTGGCCGGGCAGTCCAGGACCAGGCCACCGACGCAGTACGCCGATCCGTCACCGTCCAGCACCGCGAGCGGACCGTTCGTGAACCGCTCATCGACGACGGCCGGAGACGCGACAGGCTTCGAGGCGGCCTGCTTCGCGGCCGGACGACGCGACGTCGACGGCTTGCCGGGACTCGCCACGCGCACGGGATCTGGAGCCGACGCCGACGCCGTGGAGGGCCGGGCCGGTTCGTCCAGGGGCTGGGGGGAGGCCGGCTGTTCCACCACAGGGCTGGGGAGTGTCTCGGGTGCCGGCGCGAGCGGGTACTTGGCCGCCCAGCCCTCCAGCAGGCGCTGATACGCCTGAAGGCGAGGCGGTCGCGGTTCGCTGCGACCGTTCTCCCAGTTCTTCACCGTCTGCGTCGTCGACTTCAGCACCTGGGCCAGGCGCGCCTGAGTGACACCGGCCGCTTCCCGGAGCCGGGCCCGCTCCGCCGGTGACGGCAACTGCGGCTCACCTTCCAGCAGCGCATCGACCGCCGTGAACAGCTCTTCCTCGGTGGGCATGCTTCACCTCCACCCCGATCCTAGCACCAATTTAGCCTCGATTTTATCTTTACATTTAACTAAGAGAGTAAGGTCAACTCGCCGCAGGCCGCCACGGCAGCCTCGTAGCGCAAAGGGCCGCGGCCCGGGCGCGGCGCCATTGTTACGGTCGGTCGCCGGATGAAGAGCCAGGACGACGAGGGCACCGTACGCGCTCGGATACGGGAGAGGGCAGCACGGGACTCGGGACTGGGAGCAGGCGCGTTTCGGGGCGGATGCTCACCAGTACGAGTTGGTCTGCTTTGTCCCAGTGAGCCCGGTGAGCCCTGACTCTCCAACTCGGCCGCCGTCAGACGCCCTGCTCAGCTATCGCCGGACAGCTTGGCGCTCACCTGGAGCGGTTCTTCGGCCGGTCGGAAAATCCCCCTCCTATCAGCCGGTCCGGGCCCACCGGGACCGGCGTCGTTGGATTGGCCTCGGTGGGCAGACGCCGGCCTCTTAAGAGCCCGTACGCCTCACGGGCAGAGGGCAGTCACGGCTGTTGCGGCGAGAGCGCCGAGGAACTCCGGAAGGGCAGCGGACAGGACGCTCCGACCCCGTGGCGCAGCTCCATCCCGACGCACCGCCCCACCGACACACCGACACACCGACACACCCTAAGCGGATTCGCGCACCAGCTCCGTGATCGTCGACCCGCTCAGCGTCCGCTCCCAGCACTGCTGTTGCGGATGGGCGTAGCACCCGAGCATGAATCGGACGGCGTCGTCAGCGGCGTCGGCTCCCCCTACATTCGATCGGAGAGCAGAGGCCCGCCGCTGGGCTCGCACATCACCCGTGCTCCGCACGCCGGCCCCGACGAAGGGAAACCCTCGCCCCTCCGACCTCGATCTTCCCGTCCACTGGGCCTCTGACCTGCATAGCTGTCAGGCTTTCACGGCGAGCCGGTCACCGAAAAGCCGTCGCCATAGTTGCCTCACGGAAATAATTGCCTCATGGCAGTTTTGCGTGTGGTCATCGGGTAGGTGAGGGCGTGACGGCATGACGGGGAGATCAGGGAGGAGCAGCCATGGCAATGGCAGCGGCGCAGGCCCGCATTTCGGTGAACCGCTCGGACAAGGACGCCGCACATGAGGCTGCTCGGTCGTCTGTGCCGCAGGTGGAGGAGGCGCAGCGCGTCGCCCCGCAGGACGCACGTCGCCTGTCGAAGGTGTTCTTCGAGCGGCTGTCCGACCTGGAGGAAGGCACGCCCGAGTACCAGTACGCGCGCAACACGCTCATCGAAATGAACCTGTCTCTGGTGCGCTATGTCGCGCGCCGTTTCCGCAGCCGCGGACAAGAGATGGAAGACATCATCCAGGTGGGCACGATCGGTCTGATCAAGGCCATCGATCGCTTCGATGTGTCGCTGGAGAACGAGTTCACCACCTTCGCCATCCCCTACATCACCGGTGAGATCAAGCGGTTCTTCCGTGACACGACCTGGTCCGTGCACGTCCCGCGGCGTCTACAGGAGCTGCGCGTGGACCTTGCCCGCGCCCGAGAAGTACTTGAAGGGCGGGGCAACCCCGAGCCGTCCGTCGCCGAACTCGCAGCCCAGCTGGGGCTGGGCGAGGACGAGGTTATCGAGGGGCTCGTCGCCTGCAATGGTTACGACGCCGGTTCCATCGACCGGCCCATAGAAGCCGGCGGCAGCAAGCAGCAGACCGGACTCGTCGCCGACCTGATCGGCAACGAAGACCCCGCCCTCGCACTGGCCGAGGACCTCCAGGCCCTCAAACCGCACCTGGCCCAGCTGAATCAGCGGGAGCGCACTCTCCTCGAGCTCCGCTTCGGCTCGGAGATGACACAGACCGAGATCGGCGAGGAAATGGGCCTGTCCCAAATGCACGTCTCCCGCCTCCTCACCCGCACCTACGCCACCCTGCGCGAAAGCCTCCTCGCCGAGGCATGACCGACTGACTCTTGTGTGCGAACCAGCTGGTTGGCCGGGCAAACGCCCGGCCAACGCGCTGCTTTGGGGTGGTGGTCGAGGTAGGTAGGCGTTGAGGGTGGCTCGCGGATGCGGTCTGCCGTGTCAGCTATAGCGAGATCACCGTGCGGGCCAGAGGAAGACGCCCGCGAGCGCCGCCGTCCGACCGCAGACCCGCCGCATGCCGGCTCCGCTACTCCCCGATGCTCGCCACGACGTCGAGACCGGCATGCCGCAAGGTGCGCTGAATGGCACGGCGGGCCCCGTGGACTGTGACGGAGACAGTTTCCGGCGCACGGGTGACCGCGCGGAGCAGGGCATAGGCGCACGCGAGGTCGATCCGCTGCACGCCGCTCATGTCCCATACCCAGGTGCCTGCCTGCCGCAGGCGCCGGTCGCTGAGGAGCTCTTCCAGCTCAGGCAGAGCGTGCGCGTCCAGGACACCGGCGAACGTCAGGACAGCATGCTGCTCATCAGCCTCGGTGAACGCTACAGGTGCGCGCTCCGGCTGAGCGGACTGAGGGGGCATGGATGCCACGGCGACCTCCTAGCTAGTAGCACGTCGCGAACGTGCCTCCATGTTCTCAACGGACGGTGCAGATGGCCCGCTGGTCGACCGTGGCTCGGCCGTGCGAGGTCGGCCTGCGGGGGTATGCGGGAACTTTCATGGCCCAGGCTCCGCCGCAGCAGCCTTCCGGGAGGGGAAGGAAGGTGAAGGAGAAGGTGCAGTTCTCGACGTTGGTGCTGGTGTTCCATCGGTGGGACTGTCCGTAGTCGCACTCGATGCCGCTCCCGGGACGGTTTCACCCGAGTGGAAGGTCTGCGCTCCCTCCCGGAGTCCTGTCGTGAGCATCCGGAGTCCGAACGCGAATCTGGCGTCGAAGTCGAGCAGGGCCAGCAGTGGGCTTCGAGCCAGATGCGGGTAGTCCTCGGCGGAGAGCGTCGCTTGCACTCCCTCCACGTCCACCTCGGTGCGCCCTTGCTGTTCCAGTGCCTCGCCCAGGACGTAGGAGAAGACCGTGGTGATGGCCCATACCGCGGCCGCTCCGGTGAAACCCGCTTCCTTCATGGCAGCCAGCAGGGAGTCGGCGACCGTCAACGTGGGCTGCCGGGTGGTGTAAGCGCCGCCTACGATGCGGGCTCCGTCGCGTTGGTCGAGCATGGCAGCCCGCAGCCGTCCGGCCAGCACGCTGACGCGGGTCTCCCAGTTCGCCTCGGGGAGCGGGCCGAGTACGGAGGCCAGTACCGCGTCGGCCATCGCGTCCACCAGCGCGTCCTTGTCCTGGAACAGCCGGTACAGGGCGGGCGGCTGGGTCCCCAGTGCGTCGGACAGGCGCCGCATGGTCAGTGACTCCAGACCACCGAGGTTGACCAGGGCCAACGCGGCGTCCACCACGGTGTCCGGCCGGATCGGGCTCTTGCGCGTACCGGCTCCGCTGCTTTCCTGCATTGACATGTTAACGACGTTATCACTAGCGTCACTCCATTGCTGTTAACGCCGTTACTGATGCATAGGCAGCCCACGAGGAGCCCGTCGGAAGGAGGAGGAATGGCGACCAGGACCGTTCCCGCCGCCGCTGAACCACAGGCCCCGGAGACCGAGCGGCAGGAAACCTCGGTGATGGTGCGGCAGCTCCGCTGGGAGGCCGTCGGAGTGGTCTCCGTGCTGCTGGCCCGGCCGCACGGCGGGCGACTGCCCGCCTGGCAGCCCGGCGCCCACGTGGAGCTGGTACTGCCCACCGGCATCGTCCGGCAGTACTCGCTGTGCGGCTCTCCCGACGACCTGTCCGGGTACCGCGTGGCGGTGCGGCACCAGCCCGCGAGCCGTGGGGATCGGAGTACGTGCACTCCTTCCTGCGGCCCGGTCAGCCACTGCGGATCCGCGGCCCCCGCAACCACTTCCGCTTCGAGCCGGCCGACTCGTACCTGTTCATCGCGGGCGGCATCGGCATCACCCCGATCCTGCCGATGGTGCGTCAGGCTGCCGCCTCAGGTGCGAGGTGGAGCCTCGTCTGCGGTGGGCGGTCCGCAGCCTCCATGGCGTTCCGCAATGAGCTGGCACCCCACCGCGACGCCGTCCGCCCCTACCCCTGGGACGAGTCCGGGCGCATCCCGCTGGCTCCGCTGCTGGGGCAGACCCACCCAGGCACGGCCGTCTACGCCTGCGGCCTATGGGACCTCCACGGCCCTGCCCCCCAAAGACACCGCCGCCGACGCCTACCGCGCCATCGGCATGGCGCGCGTCCGGGAGATCCTCGGATACCCGGAGCCCTTCATCGCGGAGAAGAAGGAGCCGTTCCTCGGCGATTTCATGCGCCGCTTCATCGCCCACAGCACCTTCTTCTGCCTCGACACCGCCGACGACAGCGGGGCCGTGGACGCCAGCCCCAAAGGAGACCCGCCGGGCGCGGTCCGGGTACTGGACCCATGGACCCTGGCCGTCCCCGACCGTCCGGGCAACCGCACCGCTGACACCTTTGAGAACATCACCCGCAACCCGGCCGTGGGCATGGTCTTCTTCGTCCCCGGCGTACGGGAGACGGTCCGGGTGAACGGCGACGCGTTCCTCACCGACGACCCCGGCCTGCTGGAGCAACTCGGAGCAGAGGACAAGCCCGCTGGCGCGACGATCTGGATGTCGCGTCCGCGTTGGCGACGTCCATCCTCAGCTACGCCTTGGTGATCACGGTTTCGATCCTGTGCTTCCGAGCCTCCGGAAAGAATTTGGTGACCACTTCGACGCCCGCCCGCCAGCTGTAGACGGGGGGCGGGCTGCTGTCGCCAGGACGCGTCGATGCCCCACCCTGGGCCAGGGCCAAAACCGCAGCCTTCGAAGTGTTCCAGCACAGCCTCGGAAGTGTGCTGGTGGACGGAGCGTCGGCTGGTGTGATCACGGCGTTGACGTCGTCCTGGACAGGTCCCTTCACCGGGCTGATCCCGCACTGCTGCACCAAGTTGGTGACCGCACTGCGGTGTGTGAGGGGCTTCGCCCGGAGAAGCCCAAGCCGAGGCCCAGCGGTGCCATAGCAGGCAACGTTCGCCCTGTAGGTCGTGACGCGTGTCGGCCGATGTCCGCAGTCGGCCGGCGCGTAATCGAGGGACACGGCTGCCCGGCCTGCCGTCGGCTCCGCCGCCACGACGATGCGCTTCGTGCGTTGTGCTGTTGACTGCCGCGGTCGGCGTCCCCGGAAAACGGTTCGACGGCTTTGCGGTGTCCTGACACAGTGACGCACTATGCCGACCTTCGAGCTTGTGACCGCCGCGGACGTACAGCTCATGCAGGGTCTGGCGCAGCGTGTCACCGCCACCCGCCCGGACCTGGTGAACAGCGACGCGACATTCGGCGAGCTGGCCTGGAACTGGGGCAAGGGGCACGCCGGCGACGGCGCAAGCTGGCCGCGTCGGCTGTGGTTCTCCGGCGGGACTCTGGCGGCGTGGAGCTGGGCGTATCTTCCGCACCAGGTGAGGCGGAGCGACGGGTCGGTGAAGGACGTCACCGGCGCCTATCTGGCGTATCAGGTCCATCCCGACCACGCCGGGCTGGTCGACGAGGTGATCGACTGGTACGACGGTGTTGCGGCGGGCATCGAGCGTACGGTGATGCCGAGCGCCGCCGATGAGTTCGCCCTGAAACGATGGGCGGCGCACGGCTATGTGACCGACCCCGCCTCGCTCGGCGACGCCGGGTCCTGGACCCAGCTCAACGAGCGGGACCTCACCGACGTCGAACAACCGGTACTGCCAGACGGATTCCGGTTCCGCACCGCCGACGAGGCCGGGCCGAAGGCCGCGGTCCAGGCTCATCTGGACGCCTGGGCTCCGTCGACGTACACGGCCGAGGGCTACCAGGGCGTCCGGAAGACGGCGCCATACCGCGGCGACCTGCACATCCTGGTGGAGGCGCCGGACGGAACGATGGCGTCCTCGACGATCATGTGGCTCGACGAAGCGAACAGGACTGCCGAGTTCGAGCCGGTCGGGACGCATCCGGACTACCGGCGTCTGGGGCTGGGAAGGGCGATGCTTCTGCACGGGATGCATCGGGCGCGGGCGGCCGGGGCCACTCACGTGACGGTCGCCTGTCTGGGTGCGCCGGGGCATCCCCAGGCGCGCGGGCTGTACTACAGCGTCGGGTTCCGAGAGTTCACACGGGACGTGCCGCTCATCAAAACCAGGACCGCGGGCTGAGGACTGGTCGTTCGGGTGTCGCTGGTCGGCCAGGTTGGCTCAGGCGACGGGCGACGGGCGACGGGCGACGACCTGACGTAGCGGGTGTGGTCGGCGTCGTGGTTTCGCCAAATGATGTAGCGGCGGATCATGCTGTCTTGCTCTGTATGGCTGCGGTGGTCGGTGCGGTCCAGGGCGAAGTGGCGCAGCGCGGTGAACTGGACTCGGGCAGCACAGTCCCCTCGCGAACGCCGAACGCCGAACGGCCCGTCCGTCTCGGCGACACAACATTGCCGCCACTGCTCGTGAACATTCCCCAGCAGGTCGATGGCCAACTACTGCTGAATCTCATCGACAAACGCCGTCACTGGAGGCGAACGAAGCCACACGATCGGCTTCCACATCGAACCCGAGCACCGGATGACCGCAATCGCCCTCCGCATCCATCAGCACCGGCTTGCCCAGCCGCCGACCGATGTCCCGCAGAAAACGGCAGAAGACGTCGAGCCGCTCCTGTCCCTGAAGCTGACGCAGATCCACGTCGAAGTCGATTTCCTCCGCCGCATGAAAACGGAAGATCGCCAGCACCTCAGTAGATGGCCAGACCCGCAGCTCAGAGAACTCTGCGTCGGCCGGGCGGGAGAGCACGGTCTCCGCCCTCGGCACCGGCAGCACCGTCTCGCCCTCCGAGTACTGGCACTTCCAGCCGCGCTCACCCACGAGATCGAGGAGTGCCTGCCAGTCCCCCACCGAGGCATCCGGGACACGCACGTCCGGCAGCGAACCCATCAGATCAGGATCGAAGAAGTACGCAACGTCATCCCACAGCAGATCAGACACCCCGCCATACTGCCTGGCACCCCATCCCGACGCAGCCCGATTTCCTTGACGCATCGGTGACGGTGGGCAACAGCAGCCGCTCGCTGTCAGTGGAACGTGTGGCTGCCGTCGGGCTCGCCCACGTTGCGGAAGTCGGGTTCGCGCTCGTCCGGCGCCAGGGAGAACTTGGCGCCGTGGTAGCCGGCGTGCTTGCTGGACCGCTGGCAGGCCACGTCGGCGCGGGCGGTGGCGCGTTCGGCCGGTGTGGGTTCGTCCGTCTTCCAGCGCTCGCTGATGGCGGCGGCCATGGGCTCGGGGTAGTCGAAGCCCGCCTTCGCCATGCAGGTCGTGGTGTCGGGCATGCCGCGGTTGCCGAAGTGCGCCTCCCGGTCGCCCGGCGCCAAGGAGAAGCGCTCACCACCGGTGAACACGCACTCAGTGATCTGGTGACGAACGCGCTCGACCACGTCTCAAGCCGGGGCGCGGGATCGCCACCCGCCACGAGAAGACGGACAACCGTCTACTTGGCCGGCGTGCACGTCGCGGGCATCTTCCTCTGGCCTGCCAGGTGTTCCCAGTGAAACCGCCTGGATGCTGATGCTGGTGACAGCGCCGATATCGCCATGACCGGTATGACCGGCAACGATGGTCTGTCGCCAGGGAACCGAGCGGGGAACCAGGGGCCACAGCAGGGCTCAGAGCTCCATCGAGAAGCGCCAACACCATGTACCCGTGGCGCGCGTTCGAGGCCCGGTGGCGGACAGCATTGGCTGACCTGCGATGGTGTGCGTCGGACTCTGAGCCGAGCACCGGTCCCGCCCGCCACTACGACCGGGGAGGCTGGCTGGCTCAGTTCACTGGCCACATACTTGTGGTCTGTCCTCGATGCGGCGGCTGCGCACTCGTCCTTCCCCGGCCCGGCCTCCCTGAGCGCAAATACGTCTATGAGCTGTTGTTCCAGCCACGCCGCCTGGCCTGCCGAGGGTGTGGTGCCGTCGCTGATTGGGAAGCAGAAGTTCGGGGTGCCGGGCTGGCCGCAGTGGCTCCGGGCGGTACAGAGGATCCGTTCTTCCGAAGGCCGCTGTGGCTACAGACGCGCTGTGTCGGCCGGATCCTGTGGGCCTACAACGAAGAGCACGTCAACGAACTGTCGGCCTATGTCGGCGCCGCTTTGCGCGAGCACGGGGCGAGTCCGAAGCGGGCGATGCTCACGCGGCTGCCACGGTGGATGAACAGGTCTGACAACCGCTCTGATGTCCTGGTCGGCCTGGAGACGCTGCGCGGTCTGGCCCAGCGGTCGGCTCCCGCCGATCGGTCCGATGCCGCACATGAGCGTGGTGACCGCCCTCGGCCCTATCGGGCCCTTTACTTCCGGGGCGGTCCGTACGAGAGCACATCCTGAAGCACTGCTCGCAGCCCTTCGTCGATGACGACGATGGTGACGGTGGCTCGATCAGTTCGCTGGATCGTTGACGGATGTCCCATCGCAGGTGATCTGGTCTGTGGACTGAGCCGTGGCTGTGGCTGTGGCTGTGGCAAACCTGAGCCCCTGATCAGTTGAGAGACCGGGGGCCGGGAATCTCGGTTGTTCTGCACCCGGGCGCGCGGATGGCGGACCGTGTCTCAGCCGAGCTGCCCCGTCTCCCTCTCGAACTGCCACCCACCTGGGGCGGGCTGGTCCGCCTTGTTCTGTCGGTGGACGGCGGCGGGTAGGTACTTTTCCCCGGAGGGGTGAGTACGCGACCTGATGTGTTCCCCTTCCGCTGCTGCTGGAGTGGGCAGCATGGTCATTGATGACGTCCAGCCCCGTATGCATGCCACCTGGTGGAAGGCGCCTTTGGTCGCGTCGCTTCCTGGTCTGCCCGCACTTGTGTGGGAGTACATGACGTTCCGGGCCGACGGCTATACCAGCGGGATCGAGATGGCGATCGTGATCGCCATGGTGCTGCTTGCCGGCTCCTGGCTCCTCCCCCACCGCCGTTCCGTGCGCGGCCTGCGCATGGCTGCCGCGGGCACCGCGCTCGGCCTGGCAATGCTCCCTCTGCTCTACGCCATCCTGCTCGGGGCGGCCATGGCCTCGGGATGAGCCTCCGCCGGCTGGTTCACCGGCGACGTGTGGAGGCCGTCGTTGTCGCCGGGCAGGAGTCGTCCCGGACGCGTTCGAGCACCTGGTCCGCCTCTCGCCAGGTGCTCGAACCAACTGGGCTCCCTGAACTTGAGTTTCGACTTCTGCCTGGTTCTCTAGCCGCGCGGAGCTGCTCGTTGCGGCTACCAGCCCCGGGTGGCACGTCTGGGCAGCTGCGGTGTCAGTGGCGGCTGCCAGAATGAAGCTCATGACCATCAAGGATGTCGCCCGGCACGACGTGAGTGAGCAGCGGATCGAGCAAGCACTTGCAGATATCGGGCGGCGGGCCCACAGCCGCTGGCACACGATGCAATACGACTGCTACTCCGATGGGAGGTTGCAGGGATTGCGCGACGAACTCCTCGACCACATAGCCGCCCGCACGGTGGCGGATCCCGGGCCCGGCACCGCCCCGTCGCACATCGTCCTGCGCACCGCGGCCGAGTGCGCCGTTGGACTCCTGAGCCTGGGCTGCTATCCGAACGGCGACCAAGAGATCTCCTTCACTCTCATCGGCGAGAAGCTCAGCAGCGACGACTATGACTTCGAAGCAGTGGTGGAACAGGCGGCCACCGCGAGGACCTGGCTGGACGCATTCGCGTTGTCTGTGATCAGCGGCATGGTCTGGGAACAGGGCCTGGTCATCGGGCTGATGCTGCGCGACGACTATGCGCCTGACATCCGTAACGGTGTGCCGCACTCCAAGCTGGAATCGAAGTCGGACCCGGGCGAGCTGGCGGAGATGGACGCCTTGTGCGGCTATCTCACCCAGGCCGAAGGGCATCTGCCCCGGCACTGGCCGTCGGTAACGCTGTGCAAGCCGACCGCCGACGAACGTGCCGAGGCGACGCGGCAGCTGGATGCCCTTGACGCGCTGACGCCAGATCAGCGCCTGCTGCGCGTGCTGTTGGAGGACGACCAGTCGGCTTTCGAACAGGCCCTGGGGCAGCGCCTCGTCCAGCACCGGGAGAACGCCCCCGCCGATGCGGCGCCCCGCAGCCTCCTGCCGCAGAAGACCATCGCACTGGCCGCGCTGGCAGTCCAAGTACACGACTGGGACTTGCGCGTCCAATCTGCCTACCTGCCGCAGGCGTTGCTGAGTGCCCCGGAAGGCGCGCCGTCGGTCAGTGGCTGAACCGGTGCCCTCGCCACTGTCTCGAGCGCCGTCTCAGGATGAGTCCTGACCGCCGACCGACTGGTTCGGGTAGTCATGTCACTGTTTCGATCAGCAAGGTGCAGGCGCGAAGCCGCATCTGTCATCTCTCGGGTTCGTCTGTCGCCTCTCGGGTTCGTCTGTCGCCTCTCGGGTTCGTCTGTCGCCTCTCGGGTTCGTCTGTGTCACCTCCCGGGCTACCTCACCTCCCGGGCTACCTCACCTCCCGGGCTACCGTGATCAGGTGGACTCCGAGGCCAGAACCTTCCCTCCCCACCCCATCCGGGGTGTCCAGGCTGTGTATGCACGTCAGAGCAGTTGTCCCGCCGATTTCGCGCTGGTCACCGTGGACTTCGAGCCCTGGGAGGAGGGCATCACGTTCCAGGTGGCCGCCGATCTGGACATACCCGAGCGCGATCGATCTGCTTTCGCCCAGGCGGACATAGCCACCTTCCAAACCGCTGTCGATCGGGGAGTCCGCGAAGAGCTGGCTGAGCTGGGCGTCGGAACCACTGTGGCGGTATCGGTGGTACTGCGCAGCATGCGTCTCCACATCACGGATTCTCACCCCAATGCCTTTCAAGCGGTCGGACACGTCGCAGTACGCAATGCCCTCGCTCTGGCCTACGGGCCGTCCCCCGGCCCCCGGCGTCGTCGCGCATGACCACTCGCTGCTGTCCCACCGGTCCCACCTGGAGCGTCACCGCCAGGGCGCTGGCCGACATCACGGGGGCGCCAACAGTGTCACGGAGAAGGCTGCCTTCATAGCCAACCAGTGCCGGTGACGTGTCGCACCTCCTCGGCTGCTTCCCCGGTCCGGCGTCGCGCCGTACGAGCTCCGCCCCGAGAGCTACGGGTGCAACTGCAACGGAGTGTCCCACTTCGGCTGCTACCGCCTGCCGTGCCCTGCCGGCCGTCCCGCTTCCCTCGGGACGTCCTGTGGCCGGCCTTGGTCAACCCGTCGCTCCCAGTGCGCGGGCCAGGCCGATCACATCGTCGGCGACGAGGTCGACCCCAGCGGGTGGATCGACGCGCTCGGCGTCCGGCCCCCACTCCAGTGGGCGTGGGATATAGGCGGTGCGCAGCCCGGCCTCGGCGGCGGCTTCGAGGTCGTCGGGGTGGCAGGCCACCATGAGGAGCCGTCTCGGCTCCACCTCGAGCAGCTCGGCGGCCATGCGGTAGACACGGGGGTCGGGCTTGTAGGACTTGGCCAGCTCGGCCGACAGGATGCAGTCGAACCGCAGCCCTGCCTGCTTGGTGAGGCCTGCGAGCAGGCCCACACCCCCGTTGGACAGCGTCGCGGTGATCACACGGGTGTGGTGGAGCATTTCCAGACCGGCTGCGGCGTCGGGCCAGGGACGCAGACGGTGCCAGGCCTGCACGAGCGCCTCCCGTTCGGCCTCGCCGAGGTCATCGAGGCCGTGCTCGGCCACGACGTCATCGAGCATGAGCCGGTGCAGATCGTCCAGCGGCCGCCAGGGCAGCTCTCCCCCCAGGACCCGCTCCAGCACCGGGCGGTAGCGACGTCGCCAGGCATCGGCGACAGCGGGCCAGTCGGCATCCAGTCCGGCCCGACCGCCGATATCGGCCAGCTCACCGGTCACGCTGGAGCGCCAGTCGGTCATCGTCCCGAAAACATCGAACACGGCGGCATCAACGTCCATACGGCATACCCGTCCCTTCAACTCGTGCTGCTGCGCGCTGACTTGGTGCGCTGCCGATCATGCCGCACCTTGCCTTTCCGTGTGCGTGGTGAGGAGCGTTCCGGTGCAACAGCGAAACGACGACGCACGTGGGAAAGGGCGTTCCGGTGCAACAGCGGCGACAGTGCGCGTGGAACGCAGAGCCCGGCGCCGAGCTCACCTCTGGGTATCGCGGCAAATGCCGTGTCCGCCTTCCTCCTTCCTCGGCGTCTCGCTTTCGAGGCGCAGTAGCAGACAGTGGTCTGGCTGGGATTCCGCTCGGGTGTCTCGGTCGGCGGGCGTCGACGTTGCGCCTCGCAATGCGCCCCTGGGGGTGACGGCATGACGGCTGACGCATACCTGGTGCCCCGCTGCGACGCCGAAAACCCCGCCGAGGCCGACGGCAGCTGCGGCTCTGAGGGCAGGTGGCAGGTCCGGGTCGAGAACCACACCGAACTCTGACAACTGCTCGCGACCAGGGGCCGGCACCGCCCCCGGCCGGGTCGCGACATCTGCCCCAACTCCTGGAAGGGCGGCCGGTGATGACTCCTCTCATTTCGTCGTCGATCTTCACGTAGAGTGCGGACAGGAGGGTGTTCAGGTCTGTCATCACACACGGATCTTGGGCGCCCTCTGCCCGCTCCGGAGGCCAAACCGCAGAGCCACGCGTCGTTGCGCTCGGCGGGACTGCGCAGCGATTGCAGAATTGAGGTCGGCACCAAGGTGGAGGCCGCAGTGAAGTGTCCTGACATGTCGCGCGGTGCGCGTCTGACCGCCCATAGTGCCGTCTCCACATCCCTGGCCCTGTGCAGTGATCGCGCCCTGCGCGAACTCGTGGACACGGCCGTGCCGATCGGGTCCGGCATCGGTGGGAAGTCGGCCCTGCTGGAGGTCGCCGGAACCCCGGTCTTCGTGAAACGGGTGCCCCTCACCGATCCGGAGAGGCACCCTGAGCACGCCCGGTCCACGGCGAATCTGTTCGAGCTGCCCGTCTTCTGCCATTACGGCATCGGGACCATCGGCGGCCCGGGCTGGGGGGCCTGGCGAGAGCTCGCCGTGCACACCATGACGACGAACTGGGTGCTCGCGGCGGAATACGAGGGCTTCCCTCTGATGTACCACTGGCGCGTGCTGCCGGACTCAACGCCCCTGCCCGAAGAACTGGCCGACCTCGAACGGGCCGTCGCCTACTGGGGCAGGGGATCTCAGGTGCGTCGCCGGATCGAGGCTCTCCAGCAGTCTTCGGCGAGCGTCGCGCTGTTCCTGGAGTACATTCCGCAGAACCTGCACCAATGGCTGGACACCCAGGTCGGAGCAGGAGACCAGACCGCTGACCGAGCCTGCGCCATGGTGGAGAGGGACCTGGCAGCCGGCACCTCGTTCATGAACAGCCGCGGGCTCCTGCACTTCGACGCGCACTTCGAGAACATCCTGACCGACGGCCGGCGCCTCTACTTCGCGGACTACGGCCTCGCTATGTCCTCCGGGTTCGAGCTGTCGCAGGACGAGGCCGATTTCTTCGACCGGCATCAGACCTACGACCGCTGCTACACCGCCACGTATCTGGTGAACTGGCTGGTCACCGCTCTGTACGGATACCGGAGGGAAGACCGGGAGGGCCGCTACGCGCTGGTACGCGGCTACGCAGAGGGCAAGCGCCCCGCAGGAATCCCAGAGGTGGCCGCGGCGATCCTCGCCCGGCACGCGCCGATCGCCGCAGTGATGTCCGACTTCAATCTCAAGTTCCAGCGCCAGAGCAGGCAGACCCCATACCCGGTGGAGGAGATCCATCAGCTTGGCGGGATGTACGGCTCCTCCCTTTGCTGACGGTCGGACGCCTGGAGGTCGGCACTCGACTTGGATCAGTCACCCTACGTCGCCCTCCAGCAGCACCCACGGGCACGACGCCGGCCCGACCACGCGCGCATGCAACATCAACCCGCACAACAGCTCGGACCATGGAACTACTCCTCTAAGCTGCGACGATGGACCGAGTAACCGATGTGCCCGAGACTCTCGCGCAGCCTGTTGATCCGGCCCGGGTGAATGACTACGACAGCTTCGCCGAGGCGTACTCGGCGGACAACGAGAACAACCTCGTGAACGCCTACTACGCGCGGCCCGCGATGTTAGCCCTCGCCGGAGACGTGGCCGGCCACCGGGTCCTGGACGCCGGCTGCGGATCGGGCCCCCTGTCCGCTGCACTACGCGACCGCGGCGCCGACGTCACCGGCATCGACGCCAGCGCCCGGATGCTGGCACTGGCCAGGCGGCGGCTCGGGGACGACGCAGCCCTGCACATGGCCGACCTGAGCGACCCCCTGCCGTTCGCCGACGGAGCGTTCGACGACGTGGTCGCGTCACTGGTACTGCACTACCTGGAGGACTGGGGGCCCACGCTGGCCGAGTTGCGGCGAGTGCTCAGGCCCGGCGGCCAGCTGATCGCGTCGGTGGACCACCCTTTCGTGGCCTACACAATCCAGGATCCCCGGCCCGACTACTTTGCGACCGCCAGCTATACCTTCGACTGGACATTCGGCGGGCAGACCGTCCCGATGAAGTTCTGGCGCAAGCCATTGCACGCGATGACCGAGGCCTTCACCACCGCCGGCTTCCGGCTTTCCGTCATCAGCGAACCGCAGCCCGACCCGGCCGCCCGCCAACTGTTCCCCGACGACTTCCGCGGCCTTTCGACCAAACCCTGCTTCCTGTTCTTCGTCGTCGAGGTACCGCCGTCGGCTACCGGCTCGGACGACTAGCCAGTCGCTACCCGCTCATCCTCGTTGATGCGCACCAGGACACCTCGTCGACCGCTCTAGCTGTATTGCCCTGTGAGGTTGGGGACGCGGCTGGCGGGTGGTTTGCCTGCGAGCGCGGTGTGTCCGCGGTGGTGATTGTAGGTATGCAGCCATTG
>NZ_JOHB01000042.1:0-53316 GCF_000719605.1 Streptomyces sp. NRRL S-1813 | reverse complement strand
GCCAACGGCAAGGGCAAGGTGCTCGCTGCGTTCGTCAGCAACGGCCAGTATGCGGCGCTGAACTCCGACGAGCAGGTCATCGCCTCCAAGCTCGTCAACGACGGCGGCGCCGAGATGAAGGCCGCGGCCAAGATCGCCCTGGCCGATTCCGCTGACGAGCTGCACGACTTCGTCCAGGTCGGCCAGTACATGTCCGACCGCAAGGACAAACTCGCCAGCACCCACATCGCCCAGATGCAGCGGCTGATCGCCGAGGCCTCCGGCGTAGCGGCCAAAGCCCGGCACAACAGCTGGAAGGCGGCAGAAGCCGCCGCCAAGGCCGGCGACGCCAAGGACGAAGCCGCCAAGGCCGCGGACGGGGCGAAGAAGTCCGCCAACCTCGCCAAACAGTACGCCGCCGACGCCGACAAGGCCGCCACCAGCGCAGAGAACAGCGCCGCCCAGGCAGCCAAGTCCGCCAAGACCGCACGCACCGCAGCCAACACGGCCGACCGCGACGCCGCCGACGCCGAAAGCTCCGCAGCCCAGGCGGAGTTCTCTGCCGACTACGCGCGTGACTCTGCCTACTTCGCCACTTCGGCAGCCGACGATGCCCGTGCCGCCGCACTCGACGCCGGAAAGAGCGCCAAGGAAGCCAACACCCTCGCCACCCAGGCATGGACGGAGGTGAAGAAGAAGCGTGAGAGCGAGGTAGCCGAAGCACGCCGCAAGGCAGAAGAAGCCCGCAAGCAACAGGAGGAGCAAAAGGCCAAGAAGCCGCACTGCGTCTCTCACACCGGCAACGAGATAGCCGGTCTCCTGCCCTGCGTCCTCGCCGGCGGCGACGTCACTCCCGTCATCGACCCCACCCTTACCGCCATGGTATGGGAAATCACCGGCCTCAACGACCTCAGGGAGTGCATCAAGAACCCTGCCTTCGGAGCCTGCACCGCCTTCGCCATTTCCGTTCTCCCGGTCGGAAAGGTGAAGCTCCTCAAGAAGCTCGGCGAAGGCATAGAAGAGAAGCGCACGGTCACCGACCTCATCGTCACGGAACACGACAAACACTTCAACGAACTCACCATCGCCACCCCCAAGGGCAACCGCCACCTCACCGCCACGAACGGGCATCCCTTCTGGTCGCCCTCACAGAACGCCTGGACCGAAGCCGCCCACTTGCGTCCTGGCATGATGCTGAGGACTGTCGACGGCAGTGCGGTCACGGTCAAGGGCAATCGCCCCTTCAGCCAGAACGCCAGGACGTACAACCTGACAGTCGATGACCTGCACACGTACTATGTGCTGGCGGGCGCGACGCCGGTCCTCGTACACAACAGCAACTGCCTGATCGGCTCCCCGCTCAAGAAGGGAATTTTCGGCCAGAGCAAGGCCGGAACTGAGCGCCGAATCAACGATGTCGTTGATTTCTACGACATGAACGGCCGACCGCCTTCCATGACGCATCAGGGCGGCAGGAGAGGTCGACCTGCCGGAGAGTACGGAAACGGCAATGGGCAACTGCCGGACAGGCCGCTCGGCTACTACACGGAGAGCGACGTTTGGCCCTCTGGTAGAGGGACGGGAAATCGAGGGGCGGAGCGTCTCGTATTCGGGGAAGACGGTGAGGTGTACTACACCTCCAATCACTACGACAATTTCATCCGGCTTCGCTGAGAAGCTGGCGGAAGGTTGAGGAAACGTGCAGTGGCGAGCGATCTCCAGTGTTATCCCAGGACTGTCTGCCCCTCCCTATTTGCTTTCAGATAGTGACCGAGGGGAAGTCACACATCGTGCAGCGGGCCAGGGATTTGAGGTTCGGTGCATCGATACCGCAGGGTTCCACTCGGAGCGTGATGCCTCTCTAGCGATTGGACGCGAGCTTGACTTTCCGAGCTACTTTCGAGGCGGCTGGGATGGGTTCTTCGACTTGCTGTCCGCCGAATTTCAGGAGAAGCCGCGTCGCCTGATTGTGGGGCTCCGGAACTCGGATGTTCTGGCGGGTCGGGACTTGCGTCTGTTCGTGAACACGTCGTGGCATCTTCAGAATGCGACAGAAACAGTCGAATCTGATGGCGGCGGTGACTGGCAGTTGGAATTCTTCTACTGGGGAGCGTGGCGCCCAGTAGGGGATTGACGCCGGCCCTGTCCGCGATCGCTGCGTCAGCGATAGTGACCTGCAGGCCCCACCGGGAGGTTCCGGTGGGGCCTGTTGGGTGTCTGACGACAGGAGTTGACGGCAACGTCAGAGGACGTGGCCCGTGCGACACGGCGGTTCGTTGCCGTCAGCGATGCCGGTCTCGGTCTGTGGAGGGCCGTCGAGTGCGATGCCAAGGGTCTCTATGGCGTCTCGCTGGAGGCGGGGTAGGGCGTGGGCGTAGACGGTGGCGGTGACGCCGAGGTGGGCGTGGCCGAGGAGTTTGCGCCGTCGCAGGGCTCCGTGCGATCGGCCGGTGGTTCGCGCCTGTGCCGGTCGCGCCGCCCTGGGACGACCCACGTCCTGCTGAGACGCCGGTGGAAGCCGAACACCGGCGGCCGAGAACCCACAGCCTTCTGGTGACGGGAAGCGCTTCCACGCCCTGCGGCACTTCTACGCCTCGGAAGAACTGGAGGCTGACGAATCGACTGTCTCTCTGGCGCGTTGGCTGGGGCTCCCCGACCCCGGGTTCACGCTGCGGAAGTACTCCCACTTTCTGCCCCGCGCCGGTGCACGGCGGAGCGTCGCCATTGACGCGATCTTCGCGTGATCATGGCAGGTCGGCCGGACGCTTGGAGCGCGGCGCGTAGCCCGCCTCGGGCCCGAAGTCCCAGAGATGCCGCCGCACCCCTCCCTGACCCGCTTCATCGCTGGTCAGACGAGGTGCGGCGGCATTCGCTCATCAAATATCCCGGAAGATCTCGATCTGCGCCCCGATCGAGTTGAGTCGCTCCGCCAGGTCCTCGTAACCCCGGTTGATGACATAGACGTTGCGCAGGACGGAGGTGCCCTCGGCGGCCATCATGGCCAGGAGGATGACGACGGCCGGGCGCAGGGCCGGGGGGCACATCATTTCCGAGGAGCGCCAGCGGGTCGGGCCGTCGACCAGGACGCGGTGCGGGTCGAGCAGCTTGACCTGGGCGCCGAGGCGGTTGAGGTCCGTCAGGTAGATGGCGCGGTTGTCGTAGACCCAGTCGTGGATGAGGGTCTGCCCCTGGGCGCTGGCCGCGATGGCCGCGAAGAAGGGGACGTTGTCGATGTTGAGGCCCGGGAAGGGCATCGGGTGGATCTTGTCCAGCGGCGCCTGGAGCTTGGAGGGGCGGACGGTCAGATCGATCAGCCGGGTACGGCCGTTGTCGGCTGCGTACTCCGCGCTGCGCTCGTGGTCCAGGCCCATCTCCTCCAGAACGGCCAGTTCGATCTCCAGGAACTCGACCGGGACCCGGCGGATCGTCAGCTCGGACTCGGTGACAACTGCCGCCGCCAGCAGGCTCATTGCTTCGACCGGGTCCTCGGACGGTGCGAAGTCCACATCGCGTTCGATGTGCGCGGCGCCGTGGACGGTGAGCGTGGTGGTGCCGATGCCGTCGACCCGGACGCCCAGTTCCTCCAGGAAGAAGCAGAGGTCCTGGACCATGTAGTTGGACGAGGCGTTGCGGATGACGGTGACGCCGTCGTGCCGGGCGGCGGCCAGCAGTGCGTTCTCCGTGACGGTGTCGCCGCGTTCGGTCAGAACGATCGCGCGCTTGGGGGCGACGCTGCGGTCCACCTCGGCGATGTAGGTGCCGTCGGTGGCGGTGATCTCCAGGCCGAAGTGGCGCAGCGCCGTCATGTGCGGGGTCACGGTCCGGGTGCCGAGATCGCAACCGCCCGCGTACGGCAGCTTGAAGTGGTCCATCCGGTGGAGCAGCGGACCGAGGAACATGATGACGCTGCGGGTGCGGCGGGCCGCCTCGGTGTCCATCGCGTCGAGGTCGAGCTCCGCGGGCGGGACGATCTCCAGGTCGTTGCCGTCGTTGATCCACCGGGTCCGCACGCCGATGCTGCCCAGCACTTCGAGGATGCGGTAGACCTCCTCAATACGGGCCACCCGGCGCAGAGTTGTGCGGCCCGCGTTGAGGAGCGTGGCGCACAGCAGCGCCACACAGGCGTTCTTGCTCGTCTTCACGTCGATGCTGCCGGACAGCCGGCGGCCGCCGACCACCCGCAGATGCATCGGCCCGGCGTAACCGAGCGAGACGATTTCACTGTCGAGTGCTTCGCCGATACGGGCGATCATCTCAAGGCTGATGTTCTGATTCCCGCGTTCGATGCGGTTGACCGCACTCTGGCTGGTGCCGAGAGCCTCGGCGAGCTGCGTCTGTGTCCAGCCACGATGCTGCCGGGCGTCACGGATGAGCCTGCCGATGCGTACGAGGTAGTCGTCTGCCATGGAGTGACCGTATCTCAGATATGAGATGGATGCTGCATTGCGACATGCCGAGTTGTTCTACTACTATGCGAACAATTGGGAGGTGGTCATGAAGAGTGTGTTGCGTTCCGCCCGGCCCTCGACCGGCCCTCTGCGGGTCCGGATCGCCATCCTGCCGTTCGTTGTCGTGATCATGGCGCTCGGCGCCCTCTATGCGGGGTTGGCCGGCCGGCTCCCCGATCCACTTGCCACGCACTTCGACGGCGACCATGCCGACGGCTTCTCGTCGGCGCACGGCTATCTGGCCGGATGCCTCGCCGTGCTCCTCGTCCTCGGCGTCGGGTCCGGCCTGTTGGTGCAGCTGCGGGTGCACACCCCCGAGGTGCCGTGGCTGATCGCCGCGTCCTACGCCACCGCCGCCGGGCTCGGTTACGTCATGTGCCTGATGCTGCTCGCCAACGTCGATGTCACCGACGCCTCGGCCGTCCGGCAACCGCAGTGGCCGGCCGCGGTGTCCCTCGGGGTGGCGCTGCTCGCCGGTGCGCTGGGACGGCTGCTCGCCGGTGCGGCACCCCCGCCGCCCCGGCGGGCACGCGGCGCGACACCCCGGCTCGACCTCCCGGCGGGCGCGACGGCCGGCTGGTCACGCACCATCAGCTCGCCCCCGCTGGTCGTGCTGGGTGTGGTGCTGCTCGGCGCCGGGCTCCTCGTGGGCATCCTCGCCGGCTGGCTCAGCAGCGCCGGACTGCTGTTCGGGGGTGCCGCGGTCCTGCCCCTGGCCTCCGTACGGGTGACCGTGGACCGGCACGGGCTGAGCCTGTCGCCCGCATTCCTGCCCTATCGTTGCCGCTTCCGGCAGATCCCTCTCGACCGCATCGCGGAGGCCGGCAGCCGCCGGATCGCCTGCTTCGCCGAGTTCGGCGGCTGGGGCTACCGCATCCGGGCCGGCGGCAGCGGCCTCGTACTGCGCTCGGGTGAGGGCATCGTGGTCCGGCTGACCAACGGCAAGGAGTTCGTGGTGACGGTCGATGATGCCGCGACCGCCGTCGCGCTGCTCAATACGTACACGGACCGCGCACGGCAAGGAGGCTGAGGTGCTCTTCCGGGTGGACCCGGGCTCGTCCGTCCCGCTCGGCGACCAGATCGCGGCCTCGGTCCGCGGCGCCATCGCCGACGGCACGGTGGACTCCGGGGAGCGGCTGCCTGCCGCCCGGGCGCTCGCCGCCTCGCTCGGTGTGAACGTACACACCGTGCTGCGCGGCTATCAGCGCCTCAAGGAGGAGGGGCTGATCGAACTCCGGCGCGGCCGCGGTGCGGTGGTCACCGGCGCCGCGTCCCCCGCCCGCGCCCGCCTCGGCGAGACCGCCCAGCGACTGATCGCCGAGGCCCGCAACCTGGGCCTCTCCGACGAGGAGATCGTGACGGTGGTGCGTACGGGGCTGACGGGGCGGTGAGGCAGTGGGGTGCCAACCCGGGGCGGTGAGGCGGGGAGGGGTGCCGGCCGGGGCGGGTGACGTCGGACATGTGCCCTCACCCCGATTTGCCGCGTGAGCACGCGCCTCTCCCGTACCGGACCCGCCGCACCCGCCCGGAGGCGCGTGGTCAGTCGTCGAGGATCGTCAGATCCAGCCGGCTCAGCCGTGCGAGGTCGGCGAGGATGTTGATCTCGACGATCTTCCCGTGCGCGAGGGTGAAGCCCATGACGGAGAACGGCCGCCCGCCCCGCGCCGTGACGAGTCCCGGCGCGCCGTTGACCAGCGCCGGCCGGGCGAAGGCAGCGAACCGGGAGAAGGTGAGCGCCTGCTCGACCACCGCGCGGGCCCCGCGGACCAGCTTCGATACGCCTTCGGGCGCGTCGCCGGCGTCGGCGCGCAGCACGACGTCCGGGTCGAGGACCGCGAGCAGCGCCTCGAAGTCGCCACCGCGCGAGGCGGCGAGGAAGGCGTCGACCACTTCCCGCTGACGGGCGAGATCGGTGTCGGGGGCCGGGGCGACGCCCTGGACGCGGCGCCGGGCGCGGCTGGCGAGCTGCCGGGCGGCGGCCGGGGTGCGGTCGACGAGGGGCGCGATCTCGTCGAAGGGCATCGCGAACATGTCGTGCAGCACGAAGGCGAGCCGTTCGACGGGGGTGAGGGTCTCCAGCACGACGAGCAGCGCGAGCCCGACCGAGTCGGCCAGCAGCGCCTCCTGCTCCGGGTCGACGGTGTCCAGGCGGCCCACGACCGGCTCGGGGACATGGAAGTCGAGCGGATCCTCCCGCCGCGCCTTGCGCATCCGCAGCTGGTCCAGGCACACCCGCCCGACGATCGTCGTCAGCCAGCCGCCCAGGTTCTCCACACCGCTCACCCCGGAGCGGCTCAGCCGCAGCCACGCCTCCTGGACGGCGTCGTCGGCCTCGCTCACCGAGCCGAGCATGCGGTAGGCCACGGCCCGCAGATGACTCCGGTTCTCCTCGAACCGCGCCGCCAGCCACTCGTGGTCGTTCATGGGTTTCATTCCTCCCCCGTCGAGGTCCGTCACAGCAATGACGGATGCGATGAGCCGGATGTGACGAGGGGAAGCCGTGGATGGTGCGGGCCTGCCCACGGTCTCGGCCGCCGACGTCCTGCCGGCGCGCCCGCTGCCGTGATCAGCAGGGCACGTCGACGTCGCGCCTTCTTACTCCTGCTCACTCCTGCTCGTCCAGCATGAAGGACCCGTACTCGGGCTTCCCCGCCCGTTCGTAGGCGCAGTACTGCACGCCCACGCTGGTGGTGCGGGATGCCGTGAGCGTCCAGGCGGCAGGGGCGGCGCCCTCGGCGAAGAGCCGCTTGCCGGTGCCGATGATCACGGGATTGACGAGCAGCCGGTACTCGTCGACGAGGTCGTGCCGCTGAAGGGTGCGGATGAGGTCGCTGCTGCCCTGCGTCATGATCACGCCGTCGAGCTGCCCCTTGAGCTGTGCGACGGCCTCCGCGGCCTCGCCCTTCAGCAGATGGGAGTTGTGCCACTCCAGGCTGGTCCGGGTGCGCGAGGCGACGTACTTGGGCATGGCATTGAGCTTCACGGCGATCGGGTCGTTCTCGTCGGTGACGCGGGGCCAGTGGGCGGCGAAGATGTCGTAGGTCTTCCGGCCGAGCAGGAGATGGTCGGCGGTCCGCTCGAAGACTCCCGTCATGAGGTCCATGAAGTCGTCGTCGACGTAGGGGACCTGCCAGCCGCCGTGCTCGAAGCCTGCGTCGACGTCCTCGCCCGGACCGCCGGGGGCCTGCATGACGCCGTCCAGGGTGACGAACGCGGTGACGATCAGTTTGCTCATGGTGCTGCCTTTCGGGTGCGGAAGCTGTCTGCACCCGGATGGACTCCCGGGCGGGCGGAAACTCATCGCCCGACGCGCGAACGGCCGGGTCCGGGGACATTCCGTGACCAGTGTCCCGCCACACGTCCTTGACCGTCTCCGAGTGAAGGCTGTCGATCGCACCGGCAGACGATGCTGACCAGCAGCGGAACCGGGCAAAGGCTAGTGGGTCCGGTCACCATTGGTGAGACGGGTCAGCTCGGGGCATGACCAGGTCGCAACGATGTACTAGAGTTATCTCGACATCGAGATATCTGCCGAGAGGCGTACCGCTGCCGCGCCAGTAAGGCTTGCCTAAGTTAGGCATACCTTAGCGGATGGGGCAAGAAGCTGTGACGGCAGCATTGCGGTGGTACGCGCGAATTTCATGCATGAAGGAGACTGTCGTGTCGGCGAACAGCTTCGACGCCCGCAGCACGCTGCAGGTGGGCGACGAGTCGTACGAGATCTTCCGGCTGGACAAGGTCGAAGGCGCCGCGCGTCTTCCCTACAGCCTGAAGGTGCTGCTGGAGAACCTGCTCCGCACCGAGGACGGCGCGAACATCACCGCCGACCACATCCGGGCGCTCGGTGGCTGGGACTCGCAGGCCCAGCCCAGCCAGGAGATCCAGTTCACGCCGGCCCGCGTGATCATGCAGGACTTCACCGGCGTGCCCTGTGTCGTGGACCTCGCGACCATGCGTGAGGCCGTGAAGGAGCTGGGCGGCGACCCGGCGAAGATCAACCCGCTGGCGCCGGCCGAGCTGGTCATCGACCACTCCGTCATCGCCGACAAGTTCGGCACGAAGGAAGCCTTCGGCCAGAACGTGGAGCTGGAGTACGGCCGCAACAAGGAGCGCTACCAGTTCCTGCGCTGGGGCCAGACCGCGTTCGACGAGTTCAAGGTCGTCCCGCCCGGCACCGGCATCGTCCACCAGGTGAACATCGAGCACCTGGCCCGCACGGTCATGGTGCGAAACGGCCAGGCCTACCCCGACACCCTCGTCGGCACCGACTCGCACACCACCATGGTCAACGGCCTCGGTGTGCTGGGCTGGGGCGTCGGCGGCATCGAGGCCGAGGCCGCGATGCTCGGTCAGCCCGTCTCCATGCTCATCCCGCGCGTCGTCGGCTTCAAGCTGACCGGTGAGCTCAAGCCGGGCACCACCGCCACCGACCTCGTGCTGACCATCACCGAGATGCTGCGCAAGCACGGTGTCGTCGGCAAGTTCGTCGAGTTCTACGGCGAGGGCGTCGCCACCACGTCGCTGGCCAACCGCGCCACCATCGGCAACATGTCGCCCGAGTTCGGCTCCACCGCCGCGATCTTCCCGATCGACGACGAGACCCTGAAGTACCTGCGCCTGACCGGCCGCGACGAGCAGCAGGTCGCGCTCGTCGAGGCGTACGCCAAGGAGCAGGGCCTCTGGCTCGACCCGGCCGCCGAGCCCGACTTCTCCGAGAAGCTGGAGCTGGACCTGGCGACGGTCGTCCCGTCGATCGCCGGCCCGAAGCGTCCGCAGGACCGCATCGTCCTCGCCAACGCCGCCGAGAAGTTCACGCAGGACGTGCGCAACTACGTCGAGGACGACGACGAGGCGGGCAAGGAGTCCTTCCCGGCCTCCGACGCCCCGGCCTCCAGCAACGGTGTGCCGACCCGTCCCACCACGGTCACCGCCCCCGACGGCTCGACCTACGAGATCGACCACGGTGCGGTGACGGTCGCGGCCATCACCTCCTGCACCAACACCTCGAACCCGTACGTCATGGTTGCCGCCGCGCTGGTCGCGAAGAAGGCCGTGGAGAAGGGCCTGACCCGCAAGCCGTGGGTCAAGACCACGCTCGCCCCGGGCTCCAAGGTCGTCACCGACTACTTCGACAAGGCGGGCCTGACCCCGTACCTTGACAAGGCCGGCTTCAACCTCGTCGGCTACGGCTGCACCACCTGCATCGGCAACTCCGGCCCGCTGCCGGAGGAGGTCTCCAAGGCCGTCAACGAGCACGACCTGGCCGTCACCTCGGTGCTCTCCGGCAACCGCAACTTCGAGGGCCGGATCAACCCCGACGTCAAGATGAACTACCTGGCGTCCCCGCCGCTGGTCGTCGCGTACGCCCTCGCGGGTTCCATGAAGGTGAACATCACCAAGGACGCGCTGGGCACCGACACCGAGGGCAACCCGGTCTTCCTGAAGGACATCTGGCCGACCGAGGCCGAGGTCAACGACGTCGTGGCCAACGCCATCGGCGAGGACATGTTCAACAAGTCCTACCAGGACGTCTTCGCGGGCGACGCCCAGTGGCAGGCGCTGTCGATCCCGACCGGCAACACCTTCGAGTGGGACCCGCAGTCCACTTACGTGCGCAAGCCCCCGTACTTCGAGGGCATGACGATGGAGACCACCCCGGTCTCGGACATCTCCGGCGCCCGGGTGCTGGCGAAGCTGGGCGACTCGGTCACAACCGACCACATCTCCCCGGCCGGTGCGATCAAGGCCGACACCCCGGCCGGTCAGTACCTCACCGAGCACGGCGTCGAGCGTCGCGACTTCAACTCCTACGGCTCGCGCCGTGGTAACCACGAGGTCATGATCCGCGGCACCTTCGCCAACATCCGCCTGCGCAACCAGATCGCGCCGGGCACCGAGGGCGGCTACACCCGCGACTTCACCCAGGACGGCGCGCCGGTCTCGTTCATCTACGACGCCTCGCAGAACTACCAGGCGGCCGGCACCCCGCTGGTCATCCTGGCCGGCAAGGAGTACGGCTCCGGTTCGTCCCGCGACTGGGCGGCCAAGGGCACCGCGCTGCTCGGCGTCAAGGCCGTCATCGCCGAGTCCTACGAGCGCATCCACCGCTCGAACCTCATCGGCATGGGCGTCCTGCCGCTCCAGTTCCCGGAGGGCACGTCCGCCGAGTCGCTCGGCCTGACCGGTGAGGAGACCTTCTCCTTCTCCGGCGTGACCGAGCTGAACAACGGCACCACGCCGCGCACCGTCAAGGTGACCACCGACAGCGGTGTCGAGTTCGACGCGGTCGTCCGCATCGACACCCCCGGCGAGGCGGACTACTACCGCAACGGCGGCATCATGCAGTACGTGCTGCGCTCGCTGATCCGTAAGTGAGCAGGGCCGCCGGCTGACGGCCGCCGGTACGGGACGGGCCGCACCCCCTCGGTCGAGGGAGTGCGGCCCGTCCGCGTGTCCGCGCCCGGTCTCAGAAGATCAGGCGGTAGCTGCCGAAGTTCCCGCGGGCCTTGACGGGCTTGGCGAACGGCGCGGACTCCTTGCCGGTGCCCTGGTAGATGTAGAGCGTGCCGTTGCCGGCGCGGGCCAGCAGATCGGCGGTGCCGTCCCGGTCCACATCACCACTGGAGTGCAGGTAGTTGTAAGTGTTCCAGCCGGCGCCGACCTTCTTACGGGCCGCGAACGGCGCCTTGGCGTTTCCGGTGCCCTGGTAGAGCCACAGCACCCCGGCCTTGTCCTTGGCGACGAGGTCGGCCCGGCCGTCGCCGGTGAGGTCCCCCTGACCGGCGAGCTGGGTGTAGCCGCCCCAGCCGGCGCCGACCCGCACCCGGGGAGTCACCGTGCCGTCGGGGCGGGCCAGGTAGATCCACAGCGCCCCGGCCTTGTCGACGGCGAGGATGTCCGACTCCCTGGCGCCGCCGAGGTTGCCGGGCGAGACGACCTTGGCGTAGGTCTGCCAGCCGCCGCCGATCTGCCGGGTTTTCACGTTCCCCTGCGCGTTCGTGTACGTGTAGGAGAGGTCGCCGGCGAAGGTCCAGTAGTACGTCGCGTCGGCGTAGCCGTTCTTGTCGTGGTCGACCTGCGCCGCGGCCTTGAGGTACTTGAAGTCCCCGATGTCGTCGCCGTCGAAGATCTTGTCGCGCGGACCGAAGTTCCCCGCGCGGTCCGGCGCGTACATGAAGAGGCTGCCGTCCCGCTCCACTCCGTCCACGACGAAGAAGAACGGGGTGTTGTAGACCGTGCCGGACGCGGCCCCTGACCGCTCCGGGGTCTCCACGGCCTTGAGCCGGGGGCCCGCAGAAGGCGTGGGCCCGTCGGCCAGCGCGGTGCCCGTGGCCGTGCCCGCCAGGGTCGCGGCGAGTGCCACGGTGGCGAGTCCGGTGAGGACGCGCCCGCGCTTGCGGCCGAAGGAAAAAGTCACCTATGTCTCCAGAGATTCAGACAACAGACGCGACGCGCCCCCATAAGGGACGCGTCGCGTGATCATCTGAATAGTTCCACAGGAACTTGACAAGTCAACTGGCTTTATGGCGCCCCGAGTAGCTCGATCTCGGCGAGCGTGCCCTTGTCGTCGGGCACCAGCCGGTAGTGCGGGTAGCTGCCCGGCCGGTCGATCGCGAAGACACGGGTCTGGCGGTCCCAGGTGAAGGACTCGCCCTCGCGGTGGTCCAGCCGCGTCCACCGCTCACTGTCCCGGGAGCCCTCCAGCGTCCAGCCGGCCGGTGCCGAGGCACGGTCCGCCGAGGTGAGGGTGTACGACGTGACCCGGGCGGGCCGGGGGAGGTCCACCGGGGCGCCGGTCAGTTCGGCCGCACTGTCGGAGGTGTTGTCGAAGAGCGGGCCGCCGCCGGGTCCGGTCACGTCCCCGGGCGGGGAGGGCACCTTGTCGTCCTGGGTGAGCGACGTCGGGGCGGCGTGCGCTCCGGTGCCCCAGGCGGACGGCCGGTCGCCCATCGTGAAGTCCAGGGTGCCGCCGCGGGCGAGGAGCCGGTGCGGCAGGGCAGTGGAATTCCAGGGTTTGCCGTTCACCCGGAGGCCTTGGACGTAGACGTTGCGCGCGTTGTTGCGCGGCGCCTTGATGGTGAGATCCCGGCCGTTTTCCAGGTGGACCGTGGCCTTGGTGAACAGCGGGGAGCCCACCGCGTATTCGCCCTGTCCCATCACCAGCGGATAGAAGCCGAGCGAGCTGAAGACGTACCACGCGGACATCTCGCCGTTGTCCTCGTCGCCCGGATATCCCTGGCCGATCTCGCTGCCGAGGTAGAGCCGGGACATCGCCTCGCGGACCTTTTCCTGGGTCTTCCAGGGCCGGCCGGCCGCGTCGTACATGTAGCCGATGTGGTGCGAGGGCTGATTGCTGTGCCCGTACATGCCCATACGGGTGTCGCGGGCCTCGGTCATTTCATGGATCACATCGCCGTACGAGCCGGCGAATTCCTTGGATGCGGTCTCGGGGGTGGAGAAGTACGCATCCAGCTTCTTGGCCAGGCCGGAGCGGCCGCCGTAGAGGTTGGCCAGGCCCCGGGTGTCCTGCGGCGCGGTGAAGGCGAAGGTCCAGGCGTTGGTCTCGGTGTAGTCGTTGCCCCAGACCCGGGGGTCGAAGCTGCCCGGCGGCAGCCGCCAGTCGCCCCGGCCGTCCTTGCCCTGGAAGAAGCCGACCTTGTCGTCGAAGAGCTTGACGTAGTTCTGGGCACGGCCCAGGAAATAAGCGGATTCTTCCTTGTAGCGGGGCTTTTTGGTCTTCTCATAGAGCGCCTTGCCCATGCGGGCGATGCCGAAGTCGTTGAGATAGCCCTCCAGCGCCCAGGACATGCCTTCGCGGGTGTCGGTGCTCGTGTACCCGAGGAAGGGGGAGGTGTTCATTCCCTTGCGGCCGACGCCGGGGTCCGGCGGGGCGACGGTGGCGTTCTTGACGGCCGCGGCATAGGCCGCCTCGGCGTCGAATTCCACCCCCTTGGCGTAGGCGTCGGCGAACGCCACATCGGAACTCGTCCCGGTCATCAGATCCGCATAGCCGGGCGAGGACCAGCGGGAGATCCAGCCGCCGTCCTTGTACTGCTGGACGAAGCCGTCGACCATTTTCCCGGCCCGTTTCGGGGTGAGCAGGGAGTAGGCGGGCCAGGTGGTCCGGTAGGTGTCCCAGAAGCCGTTGTTGACGTACACCTCACCGTCGACGATCTTGGAGCCGGTGTGCGTCGGGGTGTCCTGGCCCGTCTGCGGGGAGAAGGGGCTGGCGTAACGGCTGCGTGAACCGGCCTTCTCGAAACCGGAGTTGGGGTAGAGGTAGAGGCGGTAGAGGTTGGAGTAGAGGGTGGTGAGCTGGTCGCGGCTCGCGCCCTGGACCTCGATCCGGCCCAGCAGGTCGTCCCACTGCGACTGCGCCCGGTCCCTGACGCCGGCGAAGGTCGCGCCGGCCGGGATCTCCCGGGACAGATTCGCCTTCGCCTGGTCCACGCTGATCAAAGAGGTGGCGATCCGCATGGTCACGGTGCGGTCCGCCCCGGGCTTGAAGCGGAGATAGCCGGTGACGTCCTTGCCCCCGGTGCAAGCACCGGCTCCACTGGAACGGCTGACGCCGCACCCCCCGTTGGCGAGCCTGCCGCCGCCGGTGACCGGGGCGTCGAAGACGCCGTAGACGAAGAGCCGGGTGGCGCCGACCGACAGCCCGCTCCTGACGTCCGAGAAGCCGGTGACGATCCCGCGCCCGGTGTCCAGGCTCAGCCCGCCCTTGTTGTTGACGTTGTCGAAGATCAGGCTCGCCCGGTCGCCGGGGAAGGTGAAGCGCATCAGCGCGGCGTGATCGGTCGGGGTGATCTCCGTCTTGAGGCCGTTGTCGAAGGTCACGCCGTAGTAGTGCGGCTTCGCGGTCTCGTTGGCGTGGTGGAACGGCAGCGCACGGCCGGTGCGCGAGGCGTCCGGGGTGCCGGCCACGGCGGACGGCATGACCTGGAAGGTCTGCCGGTCTCCCATCCACGGGCTCGGCTCATGGCTGGCGCTGAAGGCCTGGAGGGTGGGGAGGTTGTCGGCGTTGTTCTTCCGCGCGTATTCGTAGAGCCAGTCGGCGGAGCCCGCGTTGGTGACCGGGGTCCAGAAGTTGAAGCCGTTGGGGACGGCGGTGGCCGGGAAGGTGTTGCCGCGCGAGAAGCTGCCGCTGGAGAGCGTGCCGCGGGTGGTGACGGCGTAGTCGGAGAGGTGCGCGAGCGGCTTGTCCGGGGCCTTGGGGCCGAGGGTGATGTCATCGACCCAGCCACGGAAGGCCGGTGCGGTCCGCGGAGCCCTGGGAGCGTCGTAGGCGACCAGGATCCGGTCGACGGTCTTGCCGGCGGCGACCGCCCCGATCCGCGACTCCCGGTTGTTCCACTGGTTGGCGTAGAGCGTCTTGGAGGCGGCCTGGCCCTGCGGTGTCAGCGGCGCGCCGTGCTGGTCGACGGCGGACAGCTCGCTGAGGTAGGTGCCGTCGGTGAAGGCCAGGTCGAGCGAGGTGTGGGTCGCCGGATAGTCCGGATCGCTCTTCGCCATCTCGGGGAAGAGCTTGTACGAGAGCGAAGTGGCCGCGGTGACGGGGAGATCGACGTCGAAGATCTTGTTGTACGAGTAGCCGTGGCCGTCCGCCGTGTGGGTGCCGGCGTAGCGCAGCGCATGGGTGCCGCTGAAGCCGGCGTGTGTCTTGGCGGTGGGGGAGTCGCCGGGGCCGGAGTCGGTCCCGGTACTCATGCCGGGCGCCCCGGGGGTGGTCTCCGGGCCGACGCCGGAGGTCCTGGGCCGTCCGTCGGTGCCGGTGTCGACGGTGTCGGTCCAGTCCGGCCGTGGGTCGCCGGATTCGAAGGAGGAGCGGAACTCCGTTGCCCCCTGGGGCTTTCGGGGCGGTGCGGCCTGAGCCGCACCCGCCGGGCCTTGCACGGTGATGACGAGCAGAGCGGCCGCCACGAGGGCGGCGGGGCGGGTGATACCCCGCAGTGGACGGTGCCGGTGTCTGAGCCGCACGCGAGCCCTCTCAACGAGATTGACATCGTTGTCAGTTACATGGCGCCAAGATAAACAGAGATAAGTAAGGTGCGTGGGGACTTTGGTGTCAAGGGTGCCGCTGAGATTCGTGGGCCGCCGTGTCGCCGGGCGGCCCGGCAGGGTGACATCCGGCGAATCCCCGCGCATGGCGGGGAGGTCTCAACTAGGGAAAGACTGCTGTCCAACCCTGCATTCGATCTTGCCCCTGCGGCCGGAAGTGGACTATACCTGTCGCGTCCGACCGGCCGTACGACCACGGCCGTGGATCCGGGGGGAAGGCGGGAACGGATGACTGCCCCGCATTTCTCTAGCACGCCCGGTGCACATCCCGTACAACTCAGCTTCATCTGACCCGCGGTGCCGGGGTGGCTCCGGTACACCGCCTGAGTCCTGAAGAAGGCGAGGACTTGAGCATGGGATCCACCTCTGAATTCAACCGTCGTGATCTGGTCAAACGGGCCGCGGCCCTGGGGATCATCGCCGTCCCGTCGATGGGAGTGCTGTCGGCGTGTGCCGGCGGCGGCGACAGCGGCGATAACAAGGTCGAAAAAGGCAAGAAGTCGGCCAAGAATCCGCTTGCGGTCAATGACTCGGCCGGCCTCGATGTGGTCATCTTCGACGGCGGATTCGGCGACAAGTACGCCAAGGACGCACAGGGCGAGTACATCAAGTCCTTCCCGAAGGCCGACGGCAAGGTCAAGCTCTCCTCGACCCAGAAGATCCAGTCGACGCTCCAGCCGCGCTTCAACGGCGGAAACCCCCCGGACCTCGTCGACAACTCCGGTGCGGAGCAGATGGATTTTGGCACGCTGGTGGCCAAGGACCAGCTGACCGACCTCACGGCACTCCTCGATGCCCCCTCTGTCGACGACCCGGACAAGAAGGTGCGCGACACCCTGCGCCCCGGTGTCGTCGAAATGGGCCAGTTCGGCGGCAAGGAAACCTGGATCCTCTACTACGCGTACACGGTCTACGGCGTCTGGTACTCCAAGGGCAATCTGGCGAAGCTGGACGCGGAATATCCGGAGACCTGGGACGACATGCTCGCCCTCTGCGCCAAGGCCAAGAAGAAGGGCGTGGCCGGCTGGACCTACCCGGGCAAGTACCCGTACTACTTCCCCTTCAGCCTCTACCCGTTCATCGGCAAGATCGGTGGTGAAGAGGTCCTGCGGAAGATCGACAATCTGGAGCCGAACGCCTGGAAGGACCCGGCGGTCAAGGCGGCCTTCGAGGCCTACTACGAGCTCTACAAGAAGGGCTATGTCCTCAAGGGCTCGCCCGGCCTGGACCACCTCCAGTCGCAGAAGGCGTGGGCCGAGGGCAAGGCGCTGTTCATCCCCAACGGCTCCTGGGTGGAGAACGAGTCGGCCAAGCAGATCGCGAAGAACCCGCACTTCGATCTCGCGGTCGGCGCCCCGTCCAGCCTGTCGGCCTCCGACAAAATGCCGTACGGCACCATCTGGGCCTCGGGCGGCGAACCGTACATCGTTCCGCGCAAGGCCCGGAACGCCGAGGGCGGTATGGAACTGCTGCGCATCATGCTCAGCAAGAAGTCCTCGCAGAATTTCATCAAGCAGGTCTCCTCGCTCACCTCGCTCAACGGCGGCACCGAGGGGCTGAAGCTCCCGCCGGGCCTGGCATCGGCGCAGGTGGTGCTGCAGAAGGCCGGCCAGAACATCGTCAATCCGCGGATGCAGGACTGGTACGTGGCGCTCCAGAAGGAGCGGATCGGCGTGGGTGCGCTGGGCGAGATGATGGCCGGCCGGATGACGCCCGACGAGGCCATCAAGAAGATCCAGAAGTACGCGGACGACACCCGCGACGACTCCAGCGTCAAGAAGTACAAGCGCTGACCGACAAGTTCGTGGGGGCACCTCCCGGCGTGGGCCGGGGGCGCGCCACCGGCGGTGGCAACGCAGGGCGAGAACGGGATCGGTAGTCATGAAACACGGTAAGTACCGTTTCATCGCGGGGTTCTTGGTCCTCCCGCTGGCGATTTACGCGATCTTCGTGATCTCGCCGTTCGTGCAGGCCATTTACTACTCCTTCACGGACTGGACCGGACTGAGTCCGGACATGAAGATGGTCGGCTTCGACAACTATGCGCGCCTCTTCAAGGACGATGTCTTCTGGTCGGCCGTGGGCAACAGCGTGACGCTGTTGCTGCTCCTGCCGGTGGTGACGCTCTCGCTCGGGCTCTTCTTCGCCTTTATGCTCAACGTCGGTGGCCGTCGCCGGAAGAAGGCGGTCATCGGCGGTGTGCGCGGCTCGGGCACCTACAAAATTCTCTACTTCTTCCCGCAGGTGCTGTCGGTCCCGATCGTGGCGCTGCTGTTCCAGTTCGCCTACAACCCGGAGAGCGGTGCGCTCAACGCCTTCTTCCAGGCGATCGGGCTCGGCAATGTGCAGCCGGACTGGCTGGGCGATCCGCAGATCGCGCTGTGGTGCGTCATGGCCGCGATGGTGTGGGCCAATGTCGGCTTCTATGTCGTGCTCTTCTCCGCCGGCATGAGCTCCATTCCGAAGGACTTCTACGAGGCCGCGCTGCTGGACGGCGCGAACCGCTTCAACACGTTCTTCCGGATCACCCTGCCGCTGTTGTGGGACACCGTCCAGACCGGCTGGATCTATATGGGCATCCTCGCCCTGGACGTTTCGGCCTTCGCGTTCGTGCAGATCATGAGTGTCGGTCCGGGCGGCCCGGACTATTCGACCGAGGTCCTTCCGCTGTACGTGTACCAGAAGACCTTCCGCGACGGTCAGGCCGGATATGCGACGGCCATCGGCGTTTCCCTGCTGATCGTGACCCTCATCTTCTCGGCCATCGTGATGCGGCTGGGACGACGCGAGCGACTGGAGTTCTGATGAGTGCGCAGACGGATCCCGCGGACCTCCCGGGTGTGACGAAGGAGCAGGAGCCCTCCCCGGCCGCCGCGCGGGTGCCCGGCCCGCGCGGCGGGACGGGCGGGAAGGGCGGCGCCCGCTCCGCCGGCGGAAGCAGCGAGGGCAAGACCCTCAACGTCTTCTCGCACGGAATCCTGGTGATCTGGGGCCTCTTGGTCACCATGCCGCTGCTGTGGGCGGTGGTGAGCTCCTTCAAGGACGACACCGAGATCTTCGGCTCGCCCTGGGGACTCCCCTCGGTCCTGCACTTCGACAACTGGTCACGCGCCTGGGACAAGGCGAACATGGGCCAGTACTTCCTCAACTCGCTGATCGTCGTGGGCGGTTCACTGATCGGCACGATGCTGCTGGGAGCGATGGCGGCGTATGTGCTGGCCCGGTTCGACTTCCCGGGCAACCGCTTCCTCTACTTCCTGTTCGTGGGCGGGATGGGCTTCCCGGTCATCCTGGCGCTGGTCCCGCTGTTCTTCGTCATGAAGAACATGGCGCTGCTGGACACCTACCACGGTCTGATCCTGGTCTATATCGCCTACTCGCTGCCGTTCACGGTCTTCTTCCTCAGCGGTTTCTTCAAGACGCTGCCCACGTCGGTGGCCGAGGCGGCACTCATCGACGGTGCCTCGCACACCCGCACCTTCTTCCAGGTGATGCTGCCGATGGCCAAGCCCGGCCTGATCAGCGTCGGGATCTTCAACTTCCTCGGACAGTGGAATCAGTACCTGCTGCCGACGGTGCTCAATGTCGGGGATCCGGACAAGAAGATGCTGACCCAGGGCCTGGTGGCGCTGGCGGTGAGCCAGGGCTACAAGGGGGACTGGTCCGGTCTGTTCGCGGGGCTGACGATCGCGATGCTGCCGGTGCTCGCCGCGTACATCATCTTCCAGCGGCAGGTGGTGGCCGGTCTGACCGCCGGAGCACTCAAGTAGGGGAGCGGTCCTGGAACCCGTACGCCGGCCGGCGGTCGGCGAGGGATTTGCGCCATCTCGCCGTACTGCCGGGTAGGTGCCGCAGGGCGGGCCCCGCCGGGGCGGAGCCGTGCCTCGGGCTCCCCGGAGGGGCCGCTTCCTGATCATGTGTGGGCTCAACGCCTTGACGAGACTTCCCGGCTGGAGTTCTGCTTAGGGTTCACATGTTGAATCGAGGGCCGTCCCACAAAGGTGTGGGTGCGGCCGGTGGGCGGTCGTTGTGCCTCCCCCCAGTCACCACTGGGAGGTACCCCCGGCCCCAGACGGGAGTGGATGAGTCGATGGAGACTCCGGGGTCGCAGTCCTCGCTGCACCGGGCCAATCTGGAGCGGGTCGTACGTGCGGTGCGTATGGCGGGCTCCCTCACGCAGGCGGAGATCGCCCGGAGCACGGGGCTGTCCGCGGCCACCGTTTCCAACATCGTTCGCGAGTTGAAGGATGGCGGGACCGTTGAGGTGACGCCGACCTCGGCGGGCGGGCGGCGGGCGCGCAGCGTCTCGCTCTCCGGCGACGCGGGCATCGTCGTAGGGGTCGATTTCGGGCACTCCCATCTGCGCGTGGCGGTCGGCAACCTCGCCCACCAGGTGCTCGCCGAGGAGGCCGAGCCGATCGATGTGGACGCCTCCGCGGCCGAGGGCTTCGACCGGGCGGAACAGCTGGTCAACCGCTTGATCACGGCGACCGGCCTCGACGCGGGCAAGGTCATCGGCGTCGGCCTGGGCGTCCCGGGACCCATCGACGTCGAGTCCGGGACGCTGGGCTCGACGGCGATCCTGCCGGGCTGGTCGGGCACGAACCCCAGCCAGGAGCTGTCCGGGCGCCTCGGAGTGCCCGTCTATGTCGACAATGACGCCAACCTCGGCGCGCTGGGCGAGCTGGTGTGGGGCGGTGGCCGCGGGGCCGCCGACCTGGCGTACATCAAGGTCGCCAGCGGTGTCGGCGCCGGTCTGGTGATCAGCGGGCAGATCTACCGCGGGCCGGGCGGCACGGCGGGCGAGATCGGGCACATCACGCTGGACGAGTCCGGCCCGGTGTGCCGCTGCGGCAACCGCGGCTGCCTGGAGACCTTCACCGCGGCCCGGTACGTCCTTCCGCTGCTCCAGCCGAGCCACGGCGCCGACCTGACCATGGCGCGAGTGGTGCAGCTGGCCCGCGAGGGCGACCCGGGCTGCCGGCGGGTCATTGCGGACGTCGGCCGCTATATCGGTAGTGGCGTGGCAAATCTGTGCAATCTACTCAATCCCAGCAGGGTGGTGCTCGGCGGGGATCTCGCCGAGGCCGGTGAGCTGGTCCTGGCGCCGATCCGCGAATCGGTGTCGCGGTACGCGATCCCCAGCGCGGCACGGCAGTTGGGGATCGTCCCCGGCACGCTCGGGGGGCGTGCGGAGGTGCTGGGCGCGCTGGCGCTGGTGCTGAGCGAGATGGGTGATTCGACCCTGCTCGATGGTGCCAGGGCCGCCGATGCGCCGGCCCTGGCATGAGCGCGCTGAGTTCACACAGCTAACGCATGGCACCGTTGTCATCTCGTTAAGGATTTACTCCTTGACGGTCGGCTGGCGGCCGAGTTGACTTCCAGCCACCTCGGCCGCAACGACGCGGCCTCGTCAGGGAGGCAACCCAAATGAACGTTTGGACGCGTCGCGTCGTCATAGGCACCGCCGCCGTCTCGATGGCGCTCTCCGTGGCCGCGTGCGGCAAAGCCGGCGACGGCGCCAAGGCGGGCGGCGGCGACAACAAGACCATCGGCCTGTTGCTGCCGGAGAACAAGACCACGCGCTACGAGACCTTCGACCGCCCGCTGATGGAGGCGAAGATCCATGAGCTGTGCAGCGACTGCAAGGTCAAGTACAACAACGCGGCGCAGGAGACCGAGAACCAGAAGAAGCAGTTCGACGCGCTGATCACCCAGGGCGTGAAGGTGATCATTCTGGACTCCGTCGACTACAAGGCGACCAAGTCCTGGGTGAACCAGGCCGCCAAGAAGGGCGTCAAGGTCGTCGCCTACGACCGGCTGGCCGAGGGCAACATCTCCGCCTACGTGTCCTACGACAACGAGAAGATCGGCCGCCTCCAGGGCCAGGCGCTGGTCAAGGCGCTCGGCGACAAGGCCAAGGACAGCAATGTCGTCATGATCAACGGCTCGCCGACCGACCCGAACATGCCGTTCTTCAAGAAGGGCGCCCACAGCGTCCTCGACAAGCAGGTCAAGAAGGTCGCGTACGAGCAGGACATCCCCGACTGGTCGCCGGACGAGGCCAACAAGAAGATGAGCGCGGCCCTCGACTCGCTCGGCAAGGACGGCTTCCAGGGCGTCTACTCCGGCAACGACGGCATGGCCGGCGGCATCATCACCGCGCTCAAGCAGAAGGGCGTCAAGGTGCCGGTCGGCGGCCAGGACGCCGAGCTCGCGGGTCTTCAGCGGATCCTCAAGGGCGACCAGGCCTTCACGATCTACAAGCAGATCAAGCCGCAGGCCGACTCCACCGCCGAGATCGCCGTCAAGCTGCTCAAGGGCGAGAAGATCGACTCCCTGACGCCCGCCAAGGTCGACAGCCTCAGCGGCGAGGTCAAGGGCATCCCGGCCAAGCTGTACGACGCGCAGATCGTGACCGAGAACAACATCGCGTCCACGATCATCAAGGACAAGGTCTACAAGGCGAGCCAGATCTGCACCGGCGACGTCAAGAAGGCCTGCGAGGCGGCCGGCATCAAGTAGGCCCCGACATCAAGTAAGCCCCGGCCTGTCGGCCACAGCTCTCCGGCCACAGCTCCGGCCACAGCTCTCTTCTTCCGGCCTTCGGGCCCCAGGTCCCTTCCGGGCCCTCGGGCCCGGGCTCCCGGCCAGGCGGGGCCGCGCGGCCCCGCCCGCGGCCCCCGACCCCGGTCCGTACCCCGCCCGGCCTCATCCCGTCCCGGGCGCGGACGCCGGACCGTTCCTCGCAAGCCCCCCTTGCTCCACGCACCACCATCCCCGCCGTTGTGACGGCGGCGAAGGAGATGATTCACGTGTCCGCTACGCCTGTGCTGGCGTTGCGCGGAGTCTCCAAGAGGTTCGGCGCCGTCCAAGCACTCACGGACGTCACCCTGGAGATCCACCCCGGTGAGGTGGTCGCCCTTGTCGGCGACAACGGCGCCGGCAAGTCCACCCTGGTCAAGACCATCTCGGGCGTCCACCCGGTCGACGACGGCACCATCGAATGGGAGGGCACGGCGGTACGCATCAGCAAGCCGCACGATGCCCAGGAACTCGGCGTCGCCACCGTCTACCAGGACCTCGCGCTCTGCGACAACCTCGATGTCGTCGCCAACCTCTACCTCGGCAACGAGATCCGCACGGCGGGTGTCCTCGACGAGATCGCGATGGAGAAGCGGGCCAAGGAGCTGCTGGACACCCTGTCCATCCGCATCCCCAGTGTCCGTATCCCCGTCGCCGCGCTCTCCGGCGGTCAGCGGCAGGTCGTCGCGATCGCCCGCGCGCTGATCGGCGACCCCAAGGTGGTCATCCTCGACGAGCCCACCGCCGCCCTCGGCGTCGAGCAGACCGCCCAGGTCCTCGACCTCGTCGAGCGGCTGCGCGAGCGCGAGCTCGGCGTCATCCTCATCAGCCACAACATGGCCGATGTACAGGCCGTCGCGGACCGTGTCGCGGTGCTGCGGCTGGGCCGCAACAACGGTGTCTTCGACGTCGAGGGCACCTCCCACGAAGAGATCATCGCCGCCATCACCGGCGCCTCGGACAACGCCGTGACCCGCCGCAAGGCGCGTACGGACCAGGTGAAGAAGGAGGTCGGGGCATGAGTGATCTCACCAAGCAGCCCCCTGCCGACGAGGCGACCCCGGCCGTCCCCGCCGCCCCGGCCGCGGACGTCGCCCAGCCGGCCGCCATCGACCCCCGCCTGCTCGTCCGCGAACAGGGCTTCGCCGGCTACCTCAACGACTTCAAGCGCCGGGTGCGCGGTGGTGAGCTCGGCTCGCTGCCGGTCGTCATCGGCCTGATCGTCATCGCGATCGTCTTCCAGCTCAAGAACAGCAGCTTCCTGTCCGCGGACAGCCTCGCGAACATCGGTGTCTACACCTCCGGCCTCGGCATCATGGCCGTCGGCATCGTCTTCGTGCTGCTGCTCGGCGAGATCGATCTGTCCGTCGGCTCGGTGGCGGGCGTCGGCGCGGCCGTGTGGGCCGTGCTCAGCGTCACCCATGGCGTCAACGACTGGCTCGCGGTCCTGATCGCCATTGTTGCCGGTGTGGTCATCGGCGCCCTGCACGGGTTCTTTTTCGCCAAGATCGGTGTGCCGGCCTTCGTCGTCACGCTGGCCGGTTTCCTCGGCTGGAGCGGTCTCCAGATCTGGATGATGGGCAAGGAAGGCTCCATCAACACGCCGAGCGGCAGTGTGGTGGAGAACCTCACCGGCTACTACTTCCAGGACAAGGCCGCGGCGTACGGTCTCGCGCTGATCGCGGTCCTCGCGTACGCCGGATCGCTGCTGCTGGACAGCAAGCGCCGCAAGGCCGCCGCGCTGCCGTCCCGGCCGCTCAGCGAGATCCTGCTGCGCACCGGCGTGGTCGCGGTGCTGGCCTTCGTCGTCGCCTATGTCCTGAACGAGCCGGCCGGCGCCCGCGGTCTGCCGCTGGCCCTGGTGCTGTTCCTCGCGGTGCTGGTCATCGCCGACTTCGTGGTGCGCCGCACCACGTACGGACGGCAGATCTTCGCGGTCGGCGGCAACGCCGAGGCGGCCCGCCGGGCCGGTATCAACGTGAACAAGATCCGGATCAGCGTCTTCGCCATCTCGGGCATGCTCGCCGCCTTCGGCGGACTGTTCATCGCCAGCCTCTCCGGTGGCGCCACCAAGAACCTGGGCTCCGGCAACACGCTGATGAACGTCATCGCGGCGGCCGTCATCGGCGGCACCAGCCTCTTCGGCGGCCGCGGCAAGATCTGGTCCGCGCTGCTGGGCATGCTGGTCATCCAGTCGATCCAGCAGGGCCTGAACCTGCTCGGTATGGCCAGTGAGATCCAGTACATGATCACCGGTGCGGTGCTGCTCGCCGCCGTGGTGATCGACTCGGTCTCCCGCCGGACGCAGAAAACGGCCGGACGCACCTGACCGATTGTCGTCGTAGGACGGCACCGGCCCCCACCGGGCATGATCCGGTGGGGGCCGGTCCGTGTGCGGCGGCGTACCCGGCGCGACACGCCACAGCCCGTTTCACCCGAGTGACATACATCGCAAGGCCCGGGCGTCGGCGCGGCGGACGCGACATTAGACTCATCTGATCGGCAAGCTCGATCCACGGCAGCAAGCAGCAGCAAGGAGGCAGGGGTGGCGTTGCTTTCCCGTATCAGGGGACCGCGCGATCTGGACCGACTGGGCCCGGAGCAGCTCGAGCAGCTGGCGGGGGAGATCCGTACCTTCCTTGTCGACGCGGTGTCCAAGACAGGCGGACACCTCGGGCCGAACCTCGGCGTGGTCGAACTGACCATCGCCCTGCACCGTGTCTTCGACTCCCCGAAGGACAAGGTGCTCTTCGACACCGGGCACCAGTCCTACGTCCACAAGCTGCTCACCGGTCGTCAGGACTTCTCCAAGCTCAAGGCGAAGGGCGGCCTGTCCGGCTACCCCTCCCGCGCCGAGTCCGAGCACGACGTCATCGAGAACAGCCACGCCTCCACGGTGCTCGGCTGGGCCGAGGGCATCGCGAAGGCCAACGAGGTGCGCGGTTCGGACAACCGGGTCGCCGCCGTCATCGGTGACGGCGCGCTGACCGGTGGCATGGCCTGGGAGGCGCTCAACAACATCGCCGCCGCCAAGGACCGCCCGCTCGTCATCGTCGTCAACGACAACGAGCGCTCCTACGCGCCGACCATCGGCGGCCTCGCCAATCACCTGGCGACCCTTCGCACCACGGACGGCTACGAGCGTTTCCTGGCCCGTGGCAAGGACCTGCTGGAGCGGACGCCGGTCGTCGGCAGGCCGCTCTACGAGACCCTGCACGGCGCCAAGAAGGGCCTGAAGGACTTCATCGCCCCGCAGGGCATGTTCGAGGACCTGGGCCTCAAGTACGTCGGCCCGATCGACGGCCATGACATCGAGGCGCTGGAATCCGCCCTGACGCGCGCCAAGCGCTTCGGCGGCCCGGTCATCGTCCACTGCCTCACCGAGAAGGGCCGCGGCTACCAGCCCGCCCTCCAGGACGAGGCGGACCGCTTCCACGCCGTCGGCAAGATCCACCCCGACACCGGTCTGCCCATCTCCTCGGGTGGCAAGGACTGGACGTCCGTCTTCGGTGACGAGATGGTCGAGCTCGGCAAGGAGCGCAAGGACATCGTCGCCATCACGGCGGCCATGCTCCAGCCCGTCGGACTGGAGAAGTTCGCCAAGGCCTTCCCCGACCGCGTCTACGACGTCGGCATCGCCGAGCAGCACGCGGCGGTCTCCGCGGCGGGCATGGCCACCGGCGGCCTGCACCCGGTCTTCGCCGTCTACGCCACCTTCCTCAACCGCGCCTTCGACCAGGTGCTGATGGACGTGGCGCTGCACAAGTGCGGCGTCACCTTCGTGCTGGACCGGGCCGGTGTCACGGGCACCGACGGCGCCTCGCACAACGGCATGTGGGACATGTCGATCCTTCAGGTCGTGCCCGGTCTGCGGATCGCCGCGCCGCGCGACGCCGACCAGGTGCGCGCCCAGCTGCGCGAGGCCGTCGAGGTCGATGACGCGCCCACCGTGGTGCGTTACTCCAAGGGGGCGGTCGGCCCGGCCGTCGAGGCCGTCGGCCGGGTGGGCGGCATGGACGTGCTGCGCGAGCCCGCCGAGTCCGTGAAGCGGCCGGATGTCCTCCTGGTCTCCGTGGGCGCGCTCGCCCCGATGTGCCTGGAGATCGCCGACCTCCTCGACAAGCAGGGCATCTCCACCACCGTCGTCGACCCGCGCTGGGTCAAACCGGTCGACGAGGCGCTGCCGGGCCTCGCCGCCCGGCACCGGGTCGTGGTCACGGTCGAGGACAACATCCGTTCCGGCGGCGTCGGTTCGGCCGTCGCCCAGTCGCTGCGGGACGCCGGTGTGGACCTGCCGCTGCGCGACTTCGGCATCCCCGAGCGGTTCCTCGACCATGCCTCCCGCAAGGAGGTCATGGCGGAGATCGGGCTCACCGCGCCGGACATCGCCCGCCAGGTGACCGGTCTGGTCTCCAAGATCGACGGCCGGTACGACGACGCCGAGCCGGTCGGCGCCAAGGGCGCGGCCGAGCCCGCCGAGGTCGCCCGCGACTGATTCCCCAGACGGCACCGATGGGCCGGCCGGTCATCCGTACGGATGTTCCGCCCGGCCCATCGGCATAGGCGCCGCTACACCCCATCGGGTGAATCCCCGCCCCCTGGAGGCCCGCCGAAGCTGACTGTTTCCCGACATTGCGGAGACTCAGTCAGTTCAGGAGAGTTGCGAGGGTCGTCCAGGCGGAGGTTCGCCCATGAGCACACAGCACGGCACACCACACGATTCGCGCCGCAGTCGCGGCATGTTCCGGACGAAGACTGTAGAGCAGTCGATCCTGGACACCGAGGAGCCGGAGCACACGCTCAGAAAATCCCTGTCGGCGCTCGATCTGACCGTCTTCGGTGTCGGTGTCGTCATCGGCACCGGCATTTTCGTTCTCACCGGCAAAATCGCCAAGGAGCAGGCCGGGCCTTCCGTCGCACTGGCCTTCGTCGTCGCGGGCGTGGTCTGTGCGCTGGCGGCACTGTGTTACGCGGAGTTCGCCTCCACCGTGCCGGTCGCCGGCTCGGCCTACACCTTCTCGTACGCCTCACTCGGCGAGCTGCCGGCCTGGATCATCGGCTGGGACCTGATCCTGGAACTTGCCCTGGGCTGCGCGGTGGTCGCCGTCGGCTGGTCCGGCTACATCCGCTCACTGCTGGACTCCGCCGGGCTGCACCTGCCGCCCGCCCTGTCCGGCACCCACGAGGGGCACTTCGGCTTCGATCTGCTCGCCACCATCCTCGTGCTGGTGCTGACCGGCATCCTGGTACTCGGGATGAAGCTGTCCTCACGGGTGACGGCAGTGGTCGTCGGGATCAAGGTCACCGTCGTCCTGCTGGTCATCATCGCCGGTGCCTTTCTCATCAACGGCGCCAACTACGAGCCGTTCATCCCGCCCAGCCGGCCCAGTGAGACCGGCGGCGGACTGGCCGCGCCGCTGTCGCAGCTGATTTTCGGCTTCAGCTCGTCCCACTTCGGGACCATGGGCATCTTCGCCGCGGCGGCCGTGGTCTTCTTCGCCTTCATCGGCTTCGACATCGTGGCCACCGCCGCCGAGGAGACCCGCCACCCGCAGCGTGATGTGCCACGCGGCATCCTCGGCTCGCTGGCCATCTGCACCGTCCTCTATGTGGCGGTGTCGGTGGTCGTCACCGGCATGCAGAAGTACAGCAAACTCTCCACCGACGCCCCGCTCGCCGATGCCTTCAAGGACCTCGGGCATCCCTTCTACGCAGGCGTGATCAGCTTCGGCGCCGCCGTCGGCCTGACCTCGGTCTGCATGATCCTGCTGCTCGGCCAGAGCCGGGTGTTCTTCGCGATGAGCCGCGACGGGCTGCTGCCGCGGGTCTTCTCACGCGCCCACCCCCGCTACGGGACCCCTTACCGGTCGACCATCGTGCTCGGTGTCATCGTCGCCGTCGTCGCCGGTTTTACCTCGATCGACGAGCTCGCCGAACTGGTCAACATCGGCACCCTCTTCGCGTTCGTCGTGGTAGCCGTCGGAGTGGTCCTGCTCCGCCGCTCCCGGCCCGATCTGCACCGTTCCTTCCGCACCCCGTGGGTGCCGGTGGTGCCGATGCTGTCCGTGCTCGCCTCGGTGTGGCTGATGCTCAATCTGCCCGCGGAGACCTGGCTGCGGTTCGCGGTCTGGATGGTGGTCGGCTTCGTCATCTACTTCCTGTACGGCCGCTCCCACAGCCGCCTGGGCATCCGCAGCAGGCAGGCCGGCAAGGACTGACACGCCCGGCCGTATGCCGGCGGGGCCTTCCGGCCGGGCAGCCCCATATGCCGCGGCGAACGCGGTGTACGGGGCTTGTCCTCGTCCGTACGGACCCGCCCTACGCCCCGCCCTGCCCCCGGCCCCACACCGCCCGCGGTCCCGTCACCCCGGCTCCCAGCGCCTGGACCCGCTCCCGCAGCTCGCGGTCCGCGGTGACCACCACACAGTCCCGGTCGCCGCACTCCTCCGCCACCAGCTGCACGATCCGGTCGTCGCCGCTGGCGCTCGCCGGCACCACCCGTACGTCCTCGACGGACTCGACCCCGCGCGCCGCGCCCTCCACCACCAGGACCACCTCGACGGGCGGCGCCACCAGGCCCGGAAGCCCCTTGTCGGCGTACTGGGGCAGCGCGTCGCGCAGCCGTTCCGCCGCGCCGTGCCGGTCCCGCCACCAGCCGTCGGGCACCGAGCCGACGACATTCGCGGCATCGACAATGACCATGGAATCCATGCCGCCACTGTCCCACGCCGGGGCCGGCGCCGTTCGCGTGGTCGGGGCCCGGAAGGGCGGGTGGGCCGGGCGGCTCCTGACACATGAAGGCGCGGGCCGGCTCCGCCGAGCCGGCCCGCGCTTCCCGTCCTCAGTGCCGCACCCTTACGCAGGCACGCTCGCGACGCCCGGGGCCAGGAACTTCTTGCCCCGCACCCGCTCGGAGACGCCCGCGCGGTCCAGGTACGGCGTGATGCCGCCCAGGTGGAAGGGCCAGCCGGCGCCGGTGATCAGGCACAGGTCGATGTCCTGCGCCTCGGCGACCACACCCTCGTCCAGCATCAGGCCGATCTCCTGCGCCACCGCGTCCAGGACGCGGTCGCGGACCTGCTCCTCCGTCAGCACCGAGTCGCCCTGCTTGAGGAGCGCGGCGACCTCGGGGTCCAGCTCCGGCTTGCCGGAGTCGTAGACGTAGAAGCCGCGCTTGCCGGCCTCGACGACGGCCTTCAGGTTGGGGGAGACCTTGAAGCGGTCCGGGAAGGCACCGTTGAGGGTCTCGGAGACATGCAGACCGATCGCCGGGCCGACCAGCTCCAGCAGCACCAGCGGCGACATCGGCAGACCGAGCGGCTCGATGGCCTTCTCGGCGGTCTCGACCGGGGTGCCCTCGTCGATGACGTTCTGGATCTCGCCCATGAAGCGGGTCAGGATGCGGTTGACGACGAACGCCGGGGCGTCCTTCGTGAGCACCGCGGTCTTCTTCAGCTTCTTGGCGACGGCGAAGGCGGTGGCCAGCGAGGCGTCATCGGTCTTCTCGCCGCGCACGATCTCCAGCAGCGGCAGGATCGCGACCGGGTTGAAGAAGTGGAAGCCGACGACCCGCTCGGGGTGCTTGAGCTTCGACGCCATCTCGGAGACCGACAGCGAGGAGGTGTTGGTGGCGAGGATCGCGTGCGCCGGGGCGACGGCCTCCACCTCCGCGAACACCTGCTGCTTGACGCCGATCTCCTCGAAGACGGCCTCGATGATGAAGTCGGCGTCGGAGAAGCCCTCGGCCTTGTCGAGGACACCGGAGACCAGGGCCTTGAGGCGGTTGGCCTTGTCCTGGTTGATCCGGCCCTTGCCGAGCAGCTTGTCGATCTCGCCGTGGACGTAGCCCACACCCTTGTCGACGCGCTCCTGGTCGATGTCGGTCAGCACGACCGGCACCTCCAGACGGCGCAGGAACAGCAGCGCCAGCTGCGAGGCCATCAGACCGGCGCCGACGACACCGACCTTGCTGACCGGACGCGCCAGGCCCTTGTCCGGCGCACCCGCGGGCCGCTTGGCACGCTTCTGCACCAGGTTGAACGAGTAGATGCCGGCGCGGAGTTCGCCACCCATGATCAGGTCGGCGAGCGCCTGGTCCTCGGCGTCGAAACCGGCCTGGAGGTCCCCGCTCTTGGCGGCGGCGATGATGTCCAGCGCCCGGTAGGCGGCCGGGGCGGCGCCGTGCACCTTGCCGTCGGCGATGAACTTGCCCTTGGCGACGGCCTGGTCCCAGGCCTCGCCACGGTCGATCTCGGCGCGCTCGACGGCCACGTCGCCCTTGAGGACGTTCGCGGTCCAGATCAGCGACTGCTCCAGGAAGTCCGCGCCCTCGAAGATCGCGTCCGCGATGCCGAGGTCGAAGACCTGCTTGCCCTTGAGCTGCTTGTTCTGGTTGAGCGAGTTCTCGATGATGACCGAGACGGCCTTCTCCGCGCCGATGAGGTTCGGCAGCAGCGCACAGCCGCCCCAGCCCGGGACGAGACCGAGGAAGACCTCGGGCAGCGAGAAGGCCGGCAGCGCCTTGGAGACGGTGCGGTAGGAGCAGTGCAGACCGGCCTCGACGCCACCGCCCATCGCGGCACCGTTGTAGTAGGCGAAGGTCGGCACGGCGAGCCCGGCGAGGCGCTTGAAGACCTCGTGGCCGCCCTTGCCGATGGCCAGCGCGTCCTCGTGCCGCCCCAGCAGCTCGACGCCCTTGAGGTCGGCGCCGACGGCGAAGATGAACGGCTTGCCGGTGATGCCGACGCCGACGATGCCGCCGTCCGCGGCCTCCTTCTCGACCTGGTCGATCGCGGTGTTGAGGTTCGCGAGCGAGCCGGGACCGAAGGTGGTCGGCTTGGTGTGGTCGAAGCCGTTGTCCAGCGTGATCAGCGCGAACTTGCCCGCGCCGTACGGCAGATCGAGGTGGCGGACGTGCGCCTGGGTGACGACCTCGTCCGGGAACAGCTCGGCCGCACCCTTCAGAAGCTCGGCGGTGGTGATGCTCACTTGCTGCCTCCGGCGTCCTTGTGGTTCGGGTTCTCCCAGATGACCGTCGCGCCCATGCCGAAGCCGACGCACATGGTGGTCAGGCCGTAGCGGACCTCCGGCTGCTCCTCGAACTGCCGGGCCAGCTGCGTCATCAGACGGACACCGGAGGAGGCCAGCGGGTGGCCGAAGGCGATGGCGCCGCCGTACTGGTTGACGCGCGCGTCGTCGTCGGCGATGCCGTAGTGGTCGAGGAAGGCGAGCACCTGCACGGCGAACGCCTCGTTGACCTCGAACAGGTCGATGTCCTCGATGCCGAGGCCCGCCTTGGCGAGGGCCTTCTCGGTGGCCGGGATCGGGCCGTAGCCCATGACCTCGGGCTCGACGCCCGCGAAGGCGTAGGAGACCAGGCGCATCTTGACCGGGAGGTCGTTCTCCCGCGCGAAGTCCTCGGAGGCGAGGATCGAGGCGGTGGCGCCGTCGTTGAGACCCGCGGCGTTGCCGGCCGTGACGCGGCCGTGCGCACGGAACGGCGTCTTCAGGCCGGTGAGGTTCTCCAGGGTCGTGCCCGGACGCATCGGCTCGTCGGCGGTCACCAGGCCCCAGCCGGTCTCGCCGACCTCCGCGTTGGTGTTGCGCACCGAGATCGGCACCAGGTCCTGCTGGATCTTGCCGTTCGCGTACGCCTTTGCCGCCTTCTCCTGCGAGCGCACGGCGTACTCGTCGGCGCGCTGCTTGGTGATGTGCGGGTAGCGGTCGTGGAGGTTCTCCGCGGTCATGCCCATGAACAGGGCGGACTCGTCGACGAGCTTCTCGCTGACGAACCGCGGGTTCGGGTCGACGGCCTCGCCCATGGGGTGGCGCCCCATGTGCTCGACACCGCCGGCGATGACGGCGTCGTACGCACCGAAGGCGATGGAGCCGGCGGTGGCGGTGACGGCGGTCAGCGCACCGGCACACATGCGGTCGATGGAGTAACCGGGCACGGACTGCGGCAGGCCGGCGAGGATGCCGGCCGTACGGCCGAGGGTCAGGCCCTGGTCACCGATCTGGGTGGTGGCGGCGATGGCGACCTCGTCGATCTTCGCGGGGTCCAGGGCCGGGTTGCGGCGCAGCAGCTCCCGGATGGCCTTCACGACGAGATCGTCGGCGCGGGTCTCGTGGTAGATGCCCTTCGGGCCCGCCTTGCCGAACGGGGTGCGGACGCCGTCTACGAAGACGACGTCCCTAGCGGTACGAGGCACGTTGGCTCTCCTCCAGGTGCGGGATGGCACTGCTGCGGGGCGCCCCGGGGGACGCTTCACACCGACATGCTACTTACGGGTAACCAAGCTGCACACCCCCACCGCCCGGAGCGGTGAAGGTCACACCGGATGGAGGCGCCGCTCACCCCGCTCCCGACCGGCTTCCGGCGGTGAACGGCCGATCGAAAACGACTGAATGCCGCCGAGTCTTGGCGCAATTCATCCCATTACGCACTTAAAGTGCCCATATGGATACGAACAGGAGTGGTGTCGTGATCCGGCGCGGGCGTCCGGCGGGGCCGCGCGCGATCGGTCTGGTCTGCGCCGTCGCCGCCGTGGGTGCGCTGCTGTCGGGCTGCGGGACAAGCGACAAGGCCGACACGGGAAGCCCCGGCGCGGTCCCCTCGCGGGCGGTGCCCGCCTCCGCCCCCGCCTCCCCGAGCGGCTCGCTCAGCGAGGACCGGGCCCGGCGAAAGGCCCTGATCCCCAAGGCCAAGGTGGACTACGAGCAGGCGCTGAAGGCGGGGGTCGCTGCCGTCCCCGCCTCGGAGGCGATCGCCGCGGAGCTCAAGGGGTCGCCCGACGCCCCCTATTGGAGCATCGTGGTCGCGACGGATGACGGGACGGTGTCCGCCGTCCGCGTCGATGCCGTCTCCGGAAAGGCGGCTCAGCCGCACACCCAGTCCGACGACCCCGACGACAAGAAGCAGCTGGCCGCCCGGCTGTCCAAGGCCAAGGTCACGGCCCAGCAGGCCGCCAAGACGGCCACCGAGAAGACGAAGGGCACCGTCACCACCATCGGACTCGGCGACGCCGACAACGGGGGCGACACGGCGGCCTGGACCGTGGGCGTCGTGACCCCCGACGACTGGAACCAGACGATGTACGAGATCGACGCGGCCACCGGCAAGGTCCTGTCGATGCACGTCAGCGAGGACTGAGTCCCGCCGCACGGACTGCCCCGGCGCCCTCCTCCCGTCCGGGAGAGGGCGCCGGTCCCGTGCCGCGCCGTGACGACGGGAGGGGAATCCCGCCGTCACGGCGGCCGGTTACCGCGACGAGGGCATGCGGCGGAGCGACGGCGGGCGGCACGGCGTACGGGAGCCGGGCCGCTGCCGGCGTCAGTCGGTGTCCGTCAGCAGCGCCTCGGTGAGGATCGGCGCGACCTGCTCGATCTGCCAGGGGCGGGCGCCATGGCCCGTCAGCACCTCGGCGACCGACTCCCGGGTCGGCTCGGCCGGCGGTTCCCAGCACAGCCGGCGCACCGTGTCCGGAGTGATCAGATTCTCCTGCGGGAGATTCAGGCTCTCGGCGAGCGAGGTGACCGCGGCGCGGGCGGCCGACAGCCGGGCCGCGGCGACCGGGTCCTTGTCGGCCCAGGCGCGGGGCGGCGGCGGGCCGTTGAGCGGCTGGCCGGGCTGCGGCAGCTCGTTCTCGGCCAGCGCGCGGGCGCGGTCGACGGCGGCCTGCCACTGCTCCAGCTGCCGGCGGCCCATGCGGTGGCCGAAACCGGGCAGCGCGGCCAGCGCATGGCTGTTCGCCGGCAGATTCAGCGCCGCCTCCACGATCGCGGCGTCACCGAGCACCTTGCCCGGTGAGACGTCGCGCCGCTGGGCCACCTGGTCACGGGCCGTCCACAGCTCCCGTACGACGGCCATCTGGCGGCGCCGGCGGACCTTGTGCATGCCGGATGTGCGGCGCCAGGGGTCCTTGCGGGGCGGTGGCGGGGGAGCGGCGGCGATCGCCGCGAACTCCTGCCGGGCCCACTCCAGCTTCCCTTGCTGCGTCAGCTCCTCCTCCAGCGCGTCGCGCAGATCCACCAGCAGCTCGACGTCGAGCGCGGCATAGCGCAGCCACGGCTCGGGCAGCGGGCGGGTGGACCAGTCGACGGCGGAGTGGCCCTTCTCCAGAGCGAAGCCGAGAACGTTCTCGACCATGGCACCCAGGCCGACCCGGGCGAAGCCGGCCAGCCGTCCGGCCAGCTCGGTGTCGAACAGCCGGGTGGGAACCATCCCTATGTCACGCAGGCACGGCAGGTCCTGGGTGGCGGCGTGCAGCACCCACTCGGTGTCGCCGATCGCCTCGCCCAGTGCCGACAGGTCGGGGCAGCCGACCGGGTCGATCAGCACGCTGCCGGCACCTTCGCGGCGCAGCTGTACGAGGTAGGCGCGCTGGCCGTAGCGGTAGCCCGAGGCCCGCTCGGCGTCGACGGCCACCGGGCCCCTACCGGCCGCGAAAGCGGCCACGATCTCGGCGAGTGCCTCGTCCGTGGCGGTCACCGGGGGGATGCCCTCGCGGGGCTCCAGGAGAGGGACCGGCGCCGGTCGGGAATCCGGAGGCGAGTCTCCGGTCGCTCGCAGTGTCGTGTCTGCTGCGGTCTTTTGGGCGTCGGTCACCAGTCAAGGGTATCTGTGTATGCACGTCGCCCGTCGAGGGAACGTTCCCTCGACGGGCGAGCCGGTCGGATGAACGGTCAGTGAATGATGCCGGTGCGCAGTGCCACCGCCACCATTCCGGCCCGGTCACCGGTGCCGAGCTTGCGTGCGATGCGGGCCAAGTGGCTCTTCACGGTCAGTGCCGACAGCCCCATCGAGACGCCGATGGCCTTGTTGGACTGGCCCTCCGCCACCAGCCGCAACACCTCGACCTCGCGGCCCGACAGCTCCCGGTAGCCGCCGGGGTGGCCGGGGGCGCCCGGAGGACGACGCTGCATACGGGCCGCGTTGGCGCCGATCGGCGAGGTGCCGGGGCGGCCGGGAAGGCCCAGGTTGGTGCGGGTACCGGTGACGACATAGCCCTTGACGCCGCCGGCCAGGGCGTTGCGTACGGCGCCGATGTCGTCGGCCGCGGACAGCGCGAGGCCGTTGGGCCATCCCGCCGCCCGGGTCTCGGACAGGAGCGTGAGGCCGGAGCCGTCGGGAAGGTGGACGTCGGCAACGCAGATGTCGCGTGGGTTGCCGACGCGGGGACGGGCCTCCGCGATGGACGACGCCTCGATCACGTCACGCACTCCGAGAGCCCACAGGTGGCGGGTGACGGTGGAGCGGACGCGAGGGTCGGCCACGACGACCATGGCCGTCGGCTTGTTCGGGCGGTAGGCGACCAGGCTCGAAGGTTGCTCGAGGAGAACAGACACCGGGCCTCCTGGGGGGAGTGGCGGGGGACGGAATCCGGCTGGGGGGAGCCGGAATGATCCGTGTTTGAAGGGTCACTGACCTCTTCGGCAGTAATCCGGCGGGACTTTAGACTTTGATCACGATTTAGTTAGGGGCAATTCGGGCAAATCGGATGCGTGATCGATCAGAGGTGAGCATTCGGTGTGCATCGAGATGATCAAAGCCGTACGCGCTGCCGCCCGGACTGCTTGCGGCAGGCGGCGGCGCGGTGATCATGGCGTCGGCCGGGCAGGAACGATCACTGGGACCGGCTCTGTACAAACATGATCACCGCGGCTCGGACCGCAAGGAAAAGCGCAGCTCAGCGGGGCTGTGCGCCACGACGCTGCGGCAGCGGGACGATTCCGCCGCGCGGCGTCATGTCGAGCGTGGCCGGCGGTAGGCCCGCGACCTGGCACAGCAGATCGCACCACGCCGACAGATGCACCGCCAGCTCCGGCACTCCGTCGGGCCCTTCGGCCGGTGTCCATGACGCCCGGATCTCGATCTGGGTCGCGGGCTCACGCGCCGCCAGCCCGCCGAAGTAGTGCGAGCCGGCTCGGGTGACCGTCCCGCTCGGTGCGCCGTAGCGCACCCCGCGCGCATCCAGCGCACCCGTGAGCCAGGACCACGACACCTCCGGCAACAGCGGATCGGCGCCCATCTCCGGCTCCAGCTCCGCCCGCGCCAGCGTCACCACCCGGAAGGTGCCCTGCCAGGTGTCGTCGCCGGCCGGGTTGTGCAGCACCACCAGCCGGCCGTCCGCCAGATCCTTGTCCTCGCCGTCCGGACCGGATCCGCGCTCGACGACCGCCGCCTCCAGCGCATACGCATACGGGGCGAGCCGTTTCGGGGCGGGCGTAGGGTCGATCTCGATCTCCGGCCGCAGTCGTGCCGCGCGGAGCGCCTCGACCGCGTTACGGAAGGGGATCGGGGCCTCGTCCGCGCTGTCCGCGAGGTGTTCGTGAGCCGCAGCCATGCCCGGAAGATTAGGCGGAACCGGGCCCGCATACGGGGAGGACACCCGGTGCGCGCGTCGCCCATTCGGAGGCGCCCCCGGGCGCATGCGGAGATATCGGCCACCTGGCCAATTCGGCGGGGGTGCCGTCGTGCGAAGATTTGGGGCGTGAGCGCCAACGAATGCCCCACGGGCCAGCAGCAGACCGGTACGCACGACTCGGCTTTCCTCAAGGCATGCCGGCGTGAGCCGGTGCCGCACACGCCGGTGTGGTTCATGCGTCAGGCCGGGCGCTCACTCCCCGAGTACCGCAAGGTCCGCGAGGGCATCGCGATGCTCGACTCCTGCATGCGGCCCGAACTGGTCACCGAGATCACGCTCCAGCCCGTGCGCCGCCACAACGTCGACGCCGCCATCTACTTCAGCGACATCGTCGTCCCCCTCAAGGCCATCGGTATCGACCTCGACATCAAGCCCGGTGTCGGCCCGGTCGTCGAGAACCCGATCCGCACCCGCGCCGACCTGGAGCAGCTGCGCACCCTCGAGCCCGGTGACGTCTCGTACGTCACCGAGGCCATCGGGATGCTGGTCCGCGAGCTGGGCAGCACGCCGCTGATCGGCTTCGCCGGCGCGCCCTTCACGCTTGCCAGCTACCTCGTCGAGGGGGGCCCGTCGCGCAACCACGAGCGCACCAAGGCCCTCATGTACGGCGACCCGCAGCTGTGGGCCGACCTGCTGGACCGCCTCGCCGACATCACCTCCGCCTTCCTCAAGGTCCAGATCGAGGCCGGGGCGAGCGCCGTCCAGCTCTTCGACTCCTGGGTCGGCGCGCTCTCGCCGGCCGACTACCGCCGCTCCGTGATGCCCGCCTCCACCAAGGTCTTGCAGGCGGTCGAGGGCCATGGCGTCCCGCGGATCCACTTCGGCGTCGGCACCGGAGAACTCCTCGGCCTGCTGGGCGAGGCGGGCGCGGATGTCGTGGGCGTCGACTGGCGGGTGCCGCTGGACGAGGCGGCCCGCCGCGTCGGTGCCGGCAAGGCGTTGCAGGGCAACATCGACCCGGCCGTGCTCTTCGCGCCCCGCGAGGCCGTCGAGACCAAGGCCCGTGAGGTCCTCGACGCGGCCGCCGGCCTGGAAGGCCACATCTTCAACCTCGGCCACGGTGTACTGCCCTCCACCGACCCGGACGCGCTGACCCGCCTCGTCGAATACGTCCACACGCAGACGGCCCGCTGAGCGGAACCGGAGGGCCACGGCCGAACCGGGACGGGAAGACGAGAAAGGGCCTGCGGTGCCGGACCGTCAGGCCCCGGCGTCCCGTACGGCGGCCGTGGCCTTGCGGGCCGCTACCAGGACGGGGTCCCAGACCGGCGAGAACGGCGGGGCATAGCCGAGGTCGAGGGCGGTCATCTGCTCCACGGTCATTCCGGCCGTCAGCGCGACGGCCGCGACGTCCACCCGCTTGCCCGCACCCTCACGGCCGACGATCTGCACACCCAGCAGCCGGCCCGTACGGCGTTCGGCGAGCATCTTGACGTGCATCGGGCGGGCGCCGGGGTAGTAGCCGGCGCGGTTGGTGGCCTCGACGGTCACCGTCACGAAGCGCAGACCGACGGCGTGCGCCTGCCGTTCCAGCAGCCCCGTCCGGGCGATCTCCAGATCACAGACCTTGCTGACGGCCGTGCCGACCACACCGGGGAAGGTCGCATAACCGCCGCCCACATTGGCGCCGATGACCTGTCCGTGCTTGTTGGCATGGGTGCCCAGCGCGATATGGCGCAGCTGTCCGGAGACCAGGTCGAGGACCTCGACACAGTCGCCGCCCGCCCAGATGTGCTCCTGGCCGCGGACCCGCATCCCGAGGTCGGTGAGCAGCCCGCCGGACTCGCCCAGCGGCAGCCCGGCCGCGGCGGCGAGCGTGGTCTCGGGGCGTACGCCCAGGCCCAGCACGACCACATCCGCCGGGTACTCGGCATCCTCGGCGGTGACCGCGCGGGCCCTGCCGTCCCCGTCGGTCAGCACGCCGGTGACGGTCGCCCCGCGCACCGTCTCGATGCCCATCGCGCACATCGCCTGATGGACGAGCGCGCCCATGTCCGGGTCGAGGGTGGACATGGGCTGGGCGCTCTGCTCCAGGACGGTGACCTCGTAGTCGCGGCGGATCAGCGCCTCGGCCATCTCCACACCGATGTAGCCGGCACCCACGACGACCGCCCGCCTGCCCGGTGCGGCGTCCAGGGAGTCCAGCAGCGCCCGGCCGTCGTCGAGGGTCTGCACGCCGTGCACACCGGGTGCGTCGATCCCCGGCAGGTCGGGGCGGCGGGGGCGGGCGCCGGTCGCCAGCACCAGCTTGTCGAAGCCGGTCCATGACTCCCGGCCGCCGTTGTCCAGCTCCCGGGTGCGTACCCGGCCGCGTTCCAGGTCGAGTTCGGTGACCTCGTGGCGCATCCGCAGATCGATGTCCCGGGCGCGGTGCTCCTCCGGCGTCCGGGCGATCAGCGCGTCCGGGCCGTCGGCCTCGCCGCCCACCCAGTAGGGGATGCCGCAGGCGGAGTACGAGGCGAAGTGGCTGCGCTCGAACGCGGTGACCGCCAGCTCGACGGGCCTCCTCAGGCGGCGTGCCTGCGAGGCGGCCGCCATCCCCGTCGCATCGCCCCCGACGATCACCAACTGCTCCGCCGTCATGCCGTGGCTCCTTCGTCGTATGCATGCTCCGCCGTGCCGCTTCGCACGGTATTGCCCAGGGGCCTCAGCGCTCCAGGACCAGCGCCAGCCCCTGCCCCACGCCGATGCACAGCGCGGCGAGCCCCGTACCCGAGCCGAGGGCGGCGAGCTGGTGGGCCACCGACCCCGCGAGTCGGGCTCCGGAGGCCCCCAGCGGGTGGCCGATGGCGATGGCGCCGCCGCGCGGATTCACCACGGCCGGGTCCAGCTCGGGCCACTGCCCGATGCAGCCCAACGCCTGGGCCGCGAACGCCTCGTTGAGCTCGAACGTCGCCACCTCGTCGAAGTCCCGCCCGGACCGCTCCAGCGCACGCCGCACCGCCTCCACCGGCCCCAGACCGAACAGCTGCGGCTCGACGCCGGTCACCGCACTCGCGCGGATACGGGCCAGCGGTTCGCGCCCCGTGGCCCGCAGCCCCTCCTCGTCGACCAGCAGCAGCGCGGCCGCACCGTCGTTGAGCGGTGAGGAGTTCCCGGCGGTGACCGTGCCTCCCGCCGTACGGAACACCGGCTTCAGCTTGGACAGCGATTCCAGGGAGGACGCCTCACGGATCGTCTCGTCCCGCACGAGCTCGACCTCCGGCAGCGGCACGACCTCCGCGTCGTAGGCGCCCTCCCGCCAGGAGCGGACCGCCTTCTGGTGGCTGGCCAGCGCGAAGACGTCCTGCTGCTCGCGGGTGATGCCGTGCTGGTCGGCGATCAGCTCGGCGCCCTCGCCCAGCGCGACGGTCCACTCCGGGGCCATCCGTGGATTGACCATGCGCCAGCCCAGCGTCGAGGAGAACATCTCCTGATGGCCCGCGGGGAAGGCGCGTTCGGGCTTGCGCAGCACATAGGGCGCACGGCTCATCGACTCCACACCGCCCGCCACCGCGATATGCGCATCGCCGTGCGCAATGGCGCGGGCCGCCTGGATGACCGCCTCCAGACCGGACCCGCACAGCCGGTTCACGGTCACGCCGGGGACGGTCACCGGCAGCCCGGCGAGGAGTACCGCCATCCGCGCCACATTGCGGTTGTCCTCGCCCGCGCCGTTCGCGTCCCCGAAACAGACGTCGTCGATCCGCGCCGGATCGAGGTCCGGGGTGCGGTCCACCAGGGCCTTGACCACATGGGCCGCGAGATCGTCCGGCCGGATCGCGGCCAGCGCGCCGCCGTACTTGCCGACGGGGGTCCGTACGGCGTCGACGATGTACACATCCCGTACGCGTGGGTCGGTCATCAGGCCCTGCCTCGCTGTCCCGGTTCGACGGTCGGCGGGCGGTACGAAGATCGCCACCCGCCGACCAAGAGTCTTTGCCCGCCGCTGCCCGCTGTCAACGGGGCTCCCGGTCACCTTGCCCGGCCGCCGCGGACGTGGCGCGGAGCGTGATCCGGCCCCGGTCCGGTCGGCGTGCTCTGAGAGAGTGGGGGCATGAGCGCAGCGCACACCCGTACGGGCCACGGGCCCGGCAGCACCGGTCACGTGGTCGTCATCGGTGGAGGCATCTCCGGGCTGGCGGCGGCGCACCGGCTGCTCGAAGGCGGCGCCCGGGTGACCGTCCTGGAGGCGGCGGACCGGCTGGGCGGCAAGCTGTACGCGGGCGAGATCGAGGGCGTACCGGTCGATCTGGGTGCCGAATCGATGCTGGCCCGGCGGCCGGAGGCGGTGGAACTCGCGCGCGCCGTCGGGATCGGCGACCGGCTCCAGCCGCCCACCACGGCGACGGCGTCCTTGTGGACGCGCGGCGCGCTGCGCCCGATGCCCAAGGGCCATGTCATGGGCGTCCCCGGCGACCTCGGTCCGCTCGCCGCCTCCGGTGTCATCTCCCCGGAGGGCCTCGCCCGTATCGACGAGGACACCCGGCTGCCGCGCACGGAGGTCGGCGAGGACGTTGCCGTCGGCGCCTACGTCGCCGAACGTCTGGGCCGCGAGGTCGTCGACCGGCTCGTGGAGCCCCTCCTCGGCGGGGTGTACGCGGGCGACGCCTACCAGATCTCGATGCGTGCCGCCGTTCCCCCGCTGTTCGAGGCCGCGCGGACGAACCGTTCGCTGCTCGACGGCGTCCGGGGCATTCAGGCGCGGTCCGCCGCTGCCGTCCACCAGGCCGGGGCCGCCGCGACCGGCCCCGTCTTCATGGGCATCGAGGGCGGCATCGGGACGCTGCCGGGCGCGGTGGCCGATGCCGTACGGGCCAAGGGCGGCGAGATCCGTACGGGCACCGCAGTCACCGCGGTGCGGCGGTCCTCCCAGGGCTGGCAGCTCGACCTCGACGGTGCCGCGCTCACCGCGGACGCCGTCGTCCTCGCCACCCCCGCGCACGCCACGGCCCGCCTCCTCGCCCCCGTCTGCGGGCCGGCCGCGGCCGAGCTGAACTCCGTCGAGTACGCCTCCATGGCGCTGGTGACCATGGCCTTCCGCCGGGCGGACGTCGAGGAGCGGCTGACCGGCAGCGGCTTCCTCGTACCGCCCGTGGACGGCCGCAAGATCAAGGCGTCCACCTTCTCGAGCAACAAGTGGGGCTGGGCCGGCGGCTTCGACCCGGACCTCTTCGTGCTGCGTACCTCCATCGGCCGCCACGGCGACGAGGCGGACCTGGCGCGCGAGGACTCCGAACTGGCCGGTTTCTCGCGGGCGGACCTGCGGGAGGCGGTCGGGCTGACCGCCGCGCCGGTCGCCTCCCGGGTCACCCGCTGGGACGGCGGGCTGCCCCAGTACCCGGTCGGCCACCTGGAGCGGGTGGGCCGGATCCAGGACGCCGTGGCGCAGCTTCCGGGCCTGCGGGTGTGCGGTGCGCTCTATACGGGCGTCGGCATCCCGGCCTGTATCGCCTCGGCCCGCACGGCCGCCGACGACATCCTCGCCACCCTGCGCCCGGACTCCGTCCCCGCCGAGTGAGAATGGACGACATGACAGACGCTTCCACTCCCGCTTCCGCACCGCAGGCACCCGCGGCGCCCGAGAAGGTTCCGCACGCCGGCAAGAAGGCCAAGGACCTCAACGAGATCATCCGCTACACCCTCTGGTCGGTGTTCAAGCTGCGCGACGTCCTCCCGGACGACCGCGGCGGCTATGCCGAGGAGGTCGAGGAGCTGTTCGCGCAGCTCGCGGCCAAGGACGTGGTGGTCCGCGGCACCTATGACGTGTCCGGCCTGCGCGCCGACGCCGACGTGATGATCTGGTGGCACTCGGAGAGCTCGGACGCTCTCCAGGAGGCGTACAACCTCTTCCGCCGTACCCGTCTGGGCCGTGCGCTGGAGCCGGTGTGGTCGAACATGGCGCTGCACCGCCCCGCCGAGTTCAACAAGTCGCACATCCCGGCCTTCCTGGCCGACGAGCAGCCGCGCGCCTATGTGAGCGTCTACCCCTTCGTGCGCTCCTACGAGTGGTACCTCCTCCCCGACGAGGACCGCCGCCGCATGCTGGCCGACCACGGCAAGATGGCCCGCGGCTTCCCGGACGTGCGCGCCAACACCGTGCCGTCGTTCTCGCTCGGCGACTACGAGTGGGTGCTGGCCTTCGAGGCCGATGAGCTCTACCGCATCGTCGACCTGATGCGTCATCTGCGCGGCTCCGAGGCGCGGATGCACGTCCGCGAGGAGATCCCGTTCTACACCGGGCGCCGCAAGCCGCTCTCCGAGCTGGTCGCGGGTCTGGCGTAACCGGACGGGCGGTGCGCCCGGCCGGGCGCACACACCGCACACAGCGCCACGGGCCGCCCCCGAGAGGGCGGCCCGTGGCGTATGCGGTCCCGGTTACTTCCCCGGCAGCGCGTGCTGCGCCCGGGTCGCCTGCTGGCCCGGCACCGGCTCCGCCCGCGGCCCGCAGTACACCCGGTGCGCCGGGATCTTCCCGCGCAGCAGATACGCCTCGGCGTGCTTGTTCACGCAGGCGTTGTCACCGAACGCGATGCCGTGGGTGCCCGACCTGTTCTCGGTCACCAGCGAGGAGCCGGGCAGCCGCCGCTGCAACTCCAGTGCCCCTCGGTACGGCGTTGCCGCGTCCCGCTCGGCCGCCAGCAGCAGCACCGGCGGCAGCGCGCCGGGCTCCGTGTGGATGTCGAGCGGACTGCGCGGACCGTGGAGCGCCTCGTCGAATTCGGTCGAGGCCGCACGGCCGGCGACCTCGGCCAGGTCCGCTCCGCCGGCGTGGCCGTCCGCCCGGTGCACCGCGGCGGCGAGCTCGGCCGAGGCCGTCTGCGTCCGGTCGGGCCAGAAGGCGCACGGCAGGTTCATCCACGCGTTGTCCCAGGTCTCGAACGGCGCGGTCCGGGCGATCTCCGTGTTGTCCCGTTCCCAGGTCCGCCAGTCGTGCGGCCAGCGCGCGTCATTGCACTCCACGGCGGTGTAGACGGCGTTGCCGTTCTCCTCGGCCTGGGCACCGCCGGAGCGCGGCATGGCCTGGGCGATCAGCGGCTTGGGGTCGCCGTGCAGATACCCCGAGAGCGCCTCGGCGCGCATCGGCCAGAAGGCGTCGTTGTAACCGGTCTTGAGGAACGCCGACTGGAGCTGGCCGGCGCCGATCTTCCCGTTGAGCGGATGGTGGCGCAGCTTGTTCGCGGCCGAGTCGTAGGCGTGCTGCACGGCCCGCACGGTCGTGCCGAGGCGGTAGTGGCTGTTGTGCCGGGCGGTCCAGCGCAGGAAGTCGCTCCAGCGGCGCTGGAAGGAGACGTCCTGGTCGAGGTTGTTGCGGTACCAGATCTGCCGGGGCGCGGGGTTGACGACACTGTCGAAGAGCATCCGCCGGACGTGGCCGGGGAAGAGCGTCGCATAGACCGCGGCGAAGTACGTCCCGTACGAGGCGCCCATGAAATTCAGCTTCTTCTCGCCGAGCGCGGCCCGCAGCATGTCCAGATCGCGGGCATTGTTCACGGAGTTGTAGTAGGGCAGGTCCGCACCGGCCCGGCGGACGCAGCCGCGGGCGTACTCCCTGGCCTCGGCCACCTTCCGGCGCTTGAAGGCCGCATCGGGGTGGGTCCGGCTGTCGGTGGGCGCCTTGGCGAACTCCTTGGGGTCCTGGCACGACAGCGGCGCCGAGCGGCCCACACCGCGTGGCGCATAGCCCACGAAGTCGTAGGCGCGGGCCAGCTTGCTCCACTTGGGGAGCCCGCCGTAGAGCGGGAACTCCATGCTGGAGGCGCCGGGGCCGCCGGGGTTGAAGACCAGGGAACCCTGCCGTTCGCCGCGCGCGGTGGCCCGGACCCGGCTGACGGTCAGGTGGATCTTCTTGCCGTCGGGGCGCGCATAGTCGAGGGGAACGGTGAGTCTGCCGCACTCGACGGTCGACGGCAGATGCTCCACCGGTGCACAGCGGCCGAAGCCGATGCGGTGCGCCACGGGTGCGGGTGGCGCTGCGGTGGCCCCCGTGGCGCCGCCTGCCGGGGCAGTGGCGAGGGCTGTCACCAACAGCGACCCGATGGTGCCGTACAACGCAAGTGCTCTCACTGGCCGTCCCTTCGTGTGTGCATACAAAAGGGATAGTTGGGGCGGCGATTGTCGATGTAAAGCACCTGGCACCGGTGTCGGAGGCTATGCCCCGGAAGAGTGGAGCGCGGCGCGCAACGTGGGGTCGGTGAGGGCTACAGGGCCTCGGAGGGCGAAAGAGGTGAGTGAGGCAGGAGCGGCGGGGGAGTCGGAAGTGCTGGGCAGTTGCCGTTCGCCCGCGTGGGTGGCCCACTCGCTGTACGGGTGGAGCTCGAAGCGGGCCACGGCCCAGGTGCCGAGGGTGACGATCAGCGGGAGCGCGAACCAGGCCAGCAGCGGCCCGTGGTCCGCACCGGACGGCGCCGTCCCGTAGGAGGCGGCGGCGGACAGCGGCACCAGGAGAGCGGCGCCCTGTACCAGGCGGACGGCGGTGGCGATGCCCGGGCGGGCCGCGACGGGCAGCGCGAGCCCGTCGGTCACCAGCCGGTCGGCCACCTCCCGCACCGCGTCGTCGCCGGCCAGGGCGTCCCGTATCGCCGGTATGCGGCGCTGCCCTTCGGGCCCGATGGCGCTCAGCGTGGCGCGCTCGACGGCGTCCTTGCCGACCGGGTCGACGACGGTCGCCCAGCCGGTGTCGGCGAGCAGCAGCCGCCGTTGCTGGGCCATCAGCACCAGGACCAGATCGGCGAGCCGGTGCGGGCCACCGGAGAGGTAGGCCATCTCGTAGAGGGTCAGTCCGGGGCGGTGGCCCCCGTCGGCCGGATCCGGGACGGCCCCGGCTGCCGCCTCCGGGGCCGGGCGGGTGGTGCGCGCGGCGGCGACCGCGGCACGGCAGAGGAGCGCACAGGACAGCACCGCCGCAGCCGAGGCGATGAGAAAGAAAAGGAGCCACATGACCGTGGTTCTACGGGATCAGTACAAAAACCGCCACAAAATTTCTCATCATACGGGCGCCACGGATGCCGGCCCTCAGCCGCCGCCGCAGCCCCCGCCCCCACAGCCTGAACCGCCGCCGCAGCTCGAACCACCCCCGCACGACGAGCCGCTGCCGCAGGAGGCACCGCTGCTGCCGCAGCCGGACCCGGAACCGCCGTCGGAGGAGCCGCACCAGGAGCCGCCCTCGCCCCCCGAGCCGCCCCCGCCGTCACCGGACGAGGAACCGCCGCCCGATGCGGCGGCCGTGGCCCGCTGTGCCTCGTCGAACTGCTGCCGCAGCAGCTCGTCCGCGATCAGCGCCGTACCGCCGAGCGCCACCACCAGCGCGGCCGGCTGCCAGGCCCCGCCCACGCCGCCGCCGGCGGAGCGGGCCGCCTTCGCGGAGCGCAGGGCGGACGATCCCGCCTTGGTGATCCGGCGGGTGAACACCTTCCCGCACAGTGCCCCCACGAAGAGACCACCGATCACCGCGGGGATCGTCCGGAGGACCGGCGGCGGCCCGGACGGGGCGTCACCGACGAAGGACAGCAGCAGCGTGACGAAGAAGAGCACCACACAGGCCGTCCGGTGGGCGCTCGCCAGCCGGCGCCAGCCACGGCCGAGCTCCGGACGCCGCAGCAGACCGCGGGCCGCCAGCCGGTCACCGACTCCCTGGACCGCCGTGCTGCGCATCGCCGTGGCGCGCAGCACGGCCAGACCGCCGCCCGGCGTCCGGGCGATGGCGTCCAGTACGGCTGCCTCGACCGCGTCGTGGCCAACGGCCTGCCGTACGGTCACCACTCCCGGGCCGCCCACCGCCAGCCGACCGTCCTCGTGCATTCCGGCGATCGCGGCGTCCACCACCCGACCGGGCCCGCCGGCGAGGAACGCCGTCTCCCACACCTCGTGTGCCAGGGCGTCCTTCCGGCGGACGGACGGCGTCCGCAGACGCACCCGGGCCGCGCCGAAGAGCAGCACCAGCGAGGAGGCACCGACCCCCAGATACACCCATGGGACGAAGGACATCGCGCTCACCTCCGGTGCAGGGCGAGCCGGACGGCACGGGCCATACGGGCCACGGGCCGTGCGGACGGCGGCTTGGGGCCCGTGCGATCACGCCACCAGCGCGTCAACTGCTGGTGGGCGGCCGGGTCTTCGGGGCGCCCCTGGGCCAGCAGATGCGCCGCGAAGTCCAGGGCGTCCTGGCGGTAGCCGCCACTCATGGGCCGGTGCCGCGCATAGCCGAGGAACGCGGCCCGGTAGCCGGCGCCGAGGATCTCGGGCAGCTCGGGCGCGACCTTGGCGACGACGGCGGCCCGCTTGGCGGTCAGCGCCCGGCTCTGCACCCGCAGCCGCGTGCGGTCGAAGCCCTCGGGGGCCGGTGTCCCGGCGACCAGCGCGGACAGCAGCGCGGTCTGCGCCAGCGCCAGCCGCTGCCGGGCGGCCTCGGTGCCCTCGGCCGTCTCGCCGCCTGCGCCGCTGCCCGTCACCGTGTCGGACGCCGGGTCGGGGACGGGGGCCGTGTCCCGCCGGCTGCGGGCGTCCGGCGCGGTCTCCGGCGCCGCTTCAGACCGCTCGGACATGGCGGGCCTCCTTCAGCACGGTGCGTATCGCATCGAGTTCACCGGCCAGCTCCCCGCCCTCGGGGAAGTCCTCGTCCCGCTCCAGCAGCACACCGGGCGGGGTGGTCCGGGCACACAGCTCCGCGAGGACGTCCAGCACAGGACGGGTCACCGGGTGGGCATGACTGTCGTGCCACACCCCGTCCCGCTCCACACCGCCCGCGACATGGACGTACGCCAGGGCCTCGATCGGCAGCTCGTCCAGGGCGACCGCCGGGTCCTCGCCCCGGTTGATGTGGTTCGTGTGGAGGTTGGCGACATCGATGAGCAGCCGCACCCCGGTCCGCTCGACGAGTTCGGTCAGGAACTGGCCCTCGGTCAGTTCCTCGCCCGGCCAGTTGATGAGGGCGGCGATGTTCTCCAGCGCCAGCGGCACCGGCAGCGCGTCCTGGGCGATGCGTACGTTCGCGCACAGCACGTCCAGCGCGTCACGAGTGCGCGGTACGGGCAGCAGATGCCCGGCCTCCATGCGCGGGGAGGCGGTGAGCCGACCGCCGGCCCGGACGAAGGCGATGTGCTCGGTGACCAGTGGGGCGCCCAGCAGCTCGGCGCGCTCGGCGAGGGCGGCCAGCCGGCCGGAGTCCGGGCGTTCGGCGCCGCCGAGGCCGAGCGAGACTCCGTGCGGGATGACGGTCGTGCCGCGCTCGCGCAGTTCCTCCAGGGCGTGCGGCAGATGGTCGGCGCAGAGGTTCTCCGCCACCACCTCGACCCAGTCCACCCCGGGCAGCTCCGCAATTTCCGCGGCGATTTCCGGCCGCCAGCCGATCCCCGTACCAAGGCGCTCCATGGCTCCCCCTCTCGCTCCGTGGTGTGGGTACTCATGGCCCCGGCACGGCTCACCGAACCCTGGAGCGGACGAGTTCAGAGGTTGATTTGAGCTTCCTGCGCGACGTCGCGGGGGCGCTCGGCGGCTCGGTGCGGCGGGGGCGCGGGCGCGCGGAGCCCGCTCGGGAAGGCCCTCGCCGCGGTGGCCCGATCCGGCCGGGGCCCGGCGCCCGGCGGGCACCTCAGCGGCCCTCCACGGCCGAGCCCGCTGGTGCGTGAAGAGTCCGGCGCACGGCGTCGCGGAGCCAGTAGTGGCCTCCGTCGGCTGCGTGGCGGGGGTGCCATGCCATGCCGACCGTCAGCGGCGGCAGGGGCAGCGGGATGTCGAGGAGGCGCAGGCCGAGGGTGGTGGCGGGGTCGGTGAGGGGGGAGGGGGCGGCGCCGGGGAGCGCGGTGGGGATGAGGCAGACGACATCGCTGCGGGCGGCGAGGGTCATCGCGGCCAGGTGGCTCGGGAGGACGACAGCGACCCGCCGCTGGAGGTTCCGCTCGGCCAGGGCGGTGTCCAGGGGGCCGGTGAAGCGGCCGCGGCGGCTCACCACGACGTGTTCGGCGGCAGCGAGCCGGTCCGGGGTCAGGGGCCCTTCGGCGAGGGGGTTGCCGGGCCGGACGGCCGCCGCCATCCGGAGGGTGACCAGCTCTTCGACCTGGGTCTCGGGATCGACGTGGTCGATGGACCCGATCTCCAGGTCGATCCGGCCCTCGCGCAGGGCCGGTCCGGCTTCCAGCTCCTCGGCCCGGAACCGCAACGACACCCCTGGCGCCTCCTGCCGCGCCAGCCGCAGCAGCCCGGGGGCGAGTGCCGCGCCGATCAGGTCGGCGGTTTGGAGGGTGAAGGTGCTGTGCAGGGCGGCGGGGTCGACGCCGGTGCCGGGAGCGAGCAGCGCTCCGAGACGGCGCACCACCGCGGCGGCCTCCTCGCGCAGGGCCTGGGCGCGGGGCGTGGGGACCATGGTCTGGCCGGCCCGGACCAGGAGGGGGTCTTGGAGGATGCGCCGGAGGCGGGCGAGCGTGCGGCTCATGGCGGCGGGGGACGTGTGCAGGCGGGCGGCGGCGCGGGTGACGCTCTGCTCGGCCAGCAGGGCGTCCAACGCGACGGCGAGTTGGGCGTCGATGACAGGGTCCGGACTGCTGCTCAAGTGCGTTATTCCATTTCAGGCAAGTATCCCGTGCTGAAGTTCCCATTGTGGCAACACTGTGGTCCTCCGCAGGATGAGGGACGTACCGATCCGGCACGCGACCCCCGAGGTTTTCATGATCGTCATCACTGCTCCCACCGGGAACATCGGCCGCCACCTGCTGCCCCTGCTCCTGGAGTCCGCCCCCGCCCACGACGAGGAATTGCGCGTGGTCGTGCGCGACCCCGCCCGGCTTCCCGATGCGGTGCGTGAACGCGTCGAGGTGATCACCGGCTCGCACGGCGACGCCGGGGTCGTCGACCGGGCTTTCGAGGGTGCGGACGCCGTGTTCTGGCTCGTTCCCCCGGACGCCTCCCTGGCCCCGCAGGACGCCTACTGCGGCTTCACCCGCCCCGCCGCGAAGGCCCTCGCCGCTCACGGCGTCGGCCACGTCGTCGGCGTCTCCGCGCTCGGCCGCGGCACCCCGCTCGCCGACCGCGCGGGACTCGTCACCGCTTCCCTCGCCATGGACGGCCTCCTCGCCGACACCGGCGTCGCCTACCGGGCCCTGGCCAACCCGTCCTTCTTCGAGAACCTCCTGGAGGAGGCCGACTCGATCCGTGAGAAGGGCGTCTTCACCGACGCCGTCGACGCGGACCGCAAGGCTCCCCTTGTTGCCGTCGCCGACATCGCGGCCGTCGCCGCCGGCCTGCTGCTGGAGCGCTCGTGGACCGGCAGCGACAGCGTCCCGGTCCTCGGGCCGCAGGACCTGTCCCCCGACGACCTGGCCCGCATCATGACCGAGCAGCTCGGCCGCCCCGTCCGCTACGAACGCCGGCCGCTCGACGAGCTGTACACCACCCTCGTCGGCTACGGCCTCAACGAGGCGTTCGTCCAGGGCATCGCCGACATGAAGCGGGCCAAGGACGAGGGTCTCGACGCGGGCGTCGCCCGCACCCCGGACACCGCCTCCCGCACCACCTTCGAACGGTGGTGCGCCGAGACCCTCAAGCCCGTCGTCCTCTCCTGAAGCCGCGCCACCCCGTCACCGGAACACACGATGCCCGCCGCACCAGAACGATCCACCACTTCGGAGGCACCCGTCATGCCCGCTGAGGCAGCCGCCCCGCCGGTCACCGCGTTCATGCTCATCAAGACCAAGCCCGAGTGGCTGGCCATGACCCCCCAGGAACGGGTGAACGCTTTCACCACCCAGGTGATCCCCGCCGTCAAGGCCAAGACCACCGGCGTCCGGTCACGCTTCTACGACACGGAGTTCTACTCCACCCGCGTCACCGACGTCTGGGTCTGGGAAGCCGACGACCACGACGCCTACCAGCTCCTCATCGACGCGCTGCGCGAAACCCCGTTCTGGGACCGCTACTTCGAGGTCGTCGACCTCCTCGTCGGCGCCGAGAACGGCTACGCCCGCACCTACGGCCTCGACCCCGTAGCCACCCTCACCACCTGATACACCGCCCGACTCGCGCTGCCGTGGTCCGCCGACGCCAAGGGGCCGGAGGGCAACGGCGCAGGGCGTGCTCGACGCAGGAGCGGCCCGCCTCTGGCCGGCGTCAGCGCGGGAGGGACCTGACGCGGTCCGCCCCTTCGGCCACCACCGTCATCCCGGGCGCGATCTCCGTGAACCCGGCATCGCGCACCACGGGCAGACCGCTGAGGGTCAGCTCCTTCCACTGCGCGCGCCCGGCGGCTCGTACGGACAGCGGGAAGCCGGCCGCGCGCCAGGTCGCCCGCTCCTCCTCGGACAGCTCCCACCAGGCCAGCTGCGCACCGTGCCCGACCTGCGCCATCTCCTTGCCCGCCGACATCTCCAGCCCGGGATTGAGCCACAGCACCGGTGCGCCCGCGGCGGGCGCACCGGGCGGCTCGGGATCGTCCAGCTCCGTGCCGGAGACCTGTAGACGCGCCAGGTCCTTCGGCCAGCCGTCCAGCGGCACCGGCGGGAAGACCCGCACCTCGGCGCGGTGGCCGGTGACGGTGATCCCCGGCAGCGCCTCGGCCCGCCGCCACTCCGCGCCGCGCGCCCGCCGCACCACCTTCCGGATCCGGGCGTCCTGCCAGTCCCGCACCGCCGCGGCCCACTCGCCGTCCCCGGCCGACCGCTCGTCCGACAGCAGCACCAGCACCGCCCGCGCCGCCGTCTCCAGCGCGTCCGTACGCGCCGGGGGCTCGGCCCGCTCGATCCGCGCGACGAGCGGCAGCACGAACTGCGGCGCCGCGTCCCGGTCGGTTTCTTCGTGGCGCAAAGGGCTGTCGGAGTCGTTGCCGGGCTGTCCGGCGGTCTCGGTGCTGGTCACCCGTTCAGTTTGCCAGCCGCCACCGACAGCGGCCCCGGCACGGCTCCTGCCTTCCCGCCCCGCCGACCCGGCTCCCGGCGGCCTCCCGGTGAGCGGAATGGCCAACTCCGGTTGCCCGTCCCGGGGTTGCCCCATGTAAGACGGGGCGGATCGCGCCCCCCGGCGGGCGCCGGGCCGCCGGTCCGGCTACCGTCGGGGACGGCGGAGCGGACGGGGCCGCCCGGAGGCAGCGGAGGTGCCGGAACGCATGAGGCTGGACGGGGTGGGGCGCCGCTACGGAGTGCGTGGCCCCTGGGTGCTGCGGGAGGTGCAGCTCGACGTGCCCGAAGGTGCGCTGCTGCGGGTCGAAGGGACCAACGGCAGCGGGAAGTCCACCTTGCTGCGGCTGCTGGCAGGGATCGACCGGCCCAGCACCGGACGTATCACCGGCCGCCCGCGCAGCGCCTATGTGCCCGAACGTTTCCCGGCCGCGCTGCCCTTCACCGCCGTCGGCTACCTCACCCACCTCGGCCGCATCCACGGCCTGCGCGGACCCGAAGCGGTCCGTCGCGCCACCGAGTGGCTCGAACGTTTCGGGGCGGCCGGCCATGCGCCCACCCGGATGGCCGAGCTGTCCAAGGGGACGAGCCAGAAGGTCGCGGTCGCCCAGGCGTTGCTCGCCGATCCCGAACTCCTGGTCCTGGACGAGGCCTGGACCGGCCTGGACCGCGGCGCGCGTGACGTGCTCGACCGCGTGGTCGCCGAACGGGTCGCGGACGGCGGCACCGTCGTGTTCGTCGACCACGACCCGCAGCGGCTGGCGGGCGCGGCCGACGCCCGCTACCGGGTCACGGACGGGCGGGTGGTGGCCCACGAGGAGAGCGGGACGGCAGCGGATGCGACGGCCGTGGCCGGTCCCTGCGTGGTCATCGAGGCCGAGGGCGCACCGCGCAGCCTGCCGGCCGCCGGAGCGCCGCAGTTGCCCGGCGGACCGGAGATCGCGCCCGGACCGGACGGGACGACCCGGCTGACGGTTCCGGCCGCGCACTCCGACGCCCTGCTGCGCGCCCTGCTCACCGCCCGTCCGCCCTGGCACATCCGCGCGGTCACCGCCGCCCCACGGCCGCACGACGCCCCCGGCACCGCCCCTGTCACCGACGATGCCCCCGCACCCGACGAGGCCCCGCTCCCGTGATCGCTCTCCTCCGCTATCAGACGGCACTGCTCCTCGGCTCCTACCGCTGGCTGCCGCCGGTCATCCTCTACGCCGTCTGGCTGACCATCGGCATCCGGAACGGCGACCCGATCCTCGGCACGTTCGGCTACGCCGCCGGCGGCCTGCTGCCAACCGCCGTATGGCTGACCCGGGTCTGTGTCACCAACGAGCCGCCGGCCGCCCGCAATTGCACCGCGGCCGCCGCCGGGCCCAGCCGGGTGCACCTCGCCTGTGTGCTGACCGCGGCCGGCACCGGGCTGTTGCTCGCACTCATCGGTACCGCAGTGGTCCTGTCGCTGTCGGACCCGCACTCCAACAACCACTACGTGGCCGTTCCGGTCCTGCCCGCGGCCTTCTCCGGGCTGCTCGCCGCGCTGGTGTGTCTGCTGATGGGCACCGCCATCGGCGCGCTGAGCAACTGGCCGGTGCTGCGCAGCACCGGCTGGAGCATTCCGACGGGCCTGATCGCCGCCCTGCTGCTGTCGGTGCTGGGCGCCTCGCCCGCCAACGCCGCCGTATCGGGACTGGTCACCGGCTCCATCCACGGGACGGTCAGCACCCCCTGGCTGCCGCTCGCCGTCACTGCCCTGATCGCGGCCGCCGCCACCGCCGCCGCCTGCGCCCTGAGTTCCCGCCGGAGCTGAGGGATTGGGCGGGCGGATGGGGCTGAGGCGCCGGGCGAACGGCCAGGGCGGGGCGCCGGAGCTGAACCGGCGCGGCCGGGACCCCCTCCGGATTTCTCCCCCGCCCCCTCCCCCCTCTCCCCCTTCGGGGGAGGGGGCGGGGGTGGGTTCGGGGG
>NZ_JOHB01000041.1:0-56331 GCF_000719605.1 Streptomyces sp. NRRL S-1813 | reverse complement strand
CGGCATGCCGAAATTGTTCCCGGTGAGGGGCCGTGCAGTAGTGGGTGCCGCGAAGCGGCGGGATGGCTGCCCGGACCCTGTCGGCTCCGTGGCAACTCGGAGGACACTACACGAGGGGTTGGGGTTGTTCAAACCCGTGCCTGGCAGGGGTTTGCCGGGTACTTTGGGCCCATGACTACGCATGCGCTCGTACAGCAGTGGTGGCTCGCCTGACGGCGGCCGACCAGCAGCGCATGCATGACCACGGCCGCCGCTTCGGCGGCCGTTTGCGTATCTCCTTCCCGTAGCCGGCCGGTGAGGTCGGCGGTCTCGACACGCACTCAGCGGGAGTGCAGGAGTTCGGGAGAGACGGATGAACGAGATGGCGATGGCGGCCGGGGCGCGTACGCGGATCTTCAGTGGGGTGAAGCCGACGGGGCATCTGACGCTGGGGAACTACCTCGGGGCGCTGCGGCGGTGGGCCGAGGAGGACCAGCATCGTGCGGAGGCGCTGTTCTGTGTGGTGGATCTGCATGCGCTGACCGTGGAGCACGATCCGGCGCGGGTGCGGCGGCTCAGTCGGCAGGCCGCGACGTTGCTGCTGGCCACGGGGCTGGATCCGGAGGTCTGCACGGTGTTTGTGCAGAGTCACGTGGACGAGCATCTGCGGCTGTCGTATCTGATGGAGTGCACGGCCTCCGACGGTGAGATGCGGCGCATGATCCAGTACAAGGAGAAGGCCGCGGTCGAGCAGGCGCGGGGCGGGAGTGTGCGGCTGTCGCTGCTGACGTATCCGGCGCTGATGGCGGCGGACATCCTGGCGTACGGGACGCATGAGGTGCCGGTGGGGGAGGACCAGGTGCAGCATGTGGAGCTGACGCGGGATCTGGCGGTGCGGTTCAACCAGCGGTACGGGGCTGCGTTCGTGGTGCCGAAGGCCACGTATCCGGCGGTGGCGGCTCGGGTGATGGATTTGCAGGATCCGACGTCGAAGATGGGGAAGTCGCACGCCCGGACCGCGGGGATCGTCTACGTACTGGATGAGCCCGAGGTGGTGCGGAAGAAGGTGATGCGGGCGGTGACGGATTCTGGGCAGGACGTCACGTATGAGCCGGAGCGGCGCCCCGGGGTGGCGAATCTGCTGGAGGTGCTGGCCACCTGTGCGGGCGGTGATCCTCAGCGGCTGGCCGGGGAGTACGACTCGTACGACGCGTTGAAGAAGGATGTGGCGGAGGCCGTGGTGGAAACGTTGCGGCCGGTGCGGGAGCGGCATGCGGAGCTGGCCGCCGAGCCGTCGTATGTGGATGCGGTGCTGCGGCGGGGTGCGGAGCGGGCGCGTGCCCTCGCCAGGCCGCGGGTGGATGCGGCGTTCGAGGCGGTGGGGCTGCTGCCCGCGGGATGAATGCCGGTGGTCCGGTCCGGGGGCGCGGTGTGCGGCGCGCCCCCGGGGCGGGTCTTCGGTCAGCCGTTGCCGGAGGCCAGTTCGCGGCTGCGGTCGCGGGCGGCTTCCAGGGCGGCGATGAGAGCGGCGCGTACGCCGTGGTTCTCGAGTTCGCGGATGGCGTTGATGGTGGTGCCGGCCGGGGAGGTGACGTTCTCGCGGAGCTTGACGGGGTGTTCGCCGCTGTCGCGGAGCATCACGGCGGCGCCGATGGCGGCCTGGACGATGAGGTCGTGGGCCTTGTCGCGGGGCAGGCCGAGGAGGATGCCGGCGTCGGTCATGGCCTCGACGAGGAAGTAGAAGTACGCCGGGCCGGAGCCGGAGAGCGCGGTGCAGGCGTCCTGCTGGGACTCCGGGACGCGGAGGGACTTGCCGACGCCGGAGAAGATCTCCTCGGCGCGGGTGAGATGCGCGCCGGTGGCGTGGGTGCCGGCGGAGATGACGGACATCGCCTCGTCGACGAGAGCGGGGGTGTTCGTCATGACTCGTACGACGGGGGTGCCGGCGGCCAGGCGTTCCTCGAAGTAGGAGGTGGGGATGCCGGCGGCGCCGCTGATGACCAGGCGGTCGGCGGGGACGTGCGGGGCCAGCTCGGTGAGCAGGGCGCCCATGTCCTGGGGCTTGACGGTGAGGATGAGGGTGTCGGCGGACTTCGCGGCCTCGGCGTTGCTGACCGCTTCGACGCCGTAGCGGTCGTGCAGCTGCTCGGCGCGTTCCGGGCGGCGGGCGGTGACCAGGAGGTCGGAGGGCGCCCAGCCGCCTCGGATCATTCCGCTGAGCAGGGCTTCGCCGATTTTTCCGGTGCCGAGTACGGCGACCTTCTGGGTCATGCTGCGGTTCACCTCGCCGTGGTGCGTGCCTGGTCGGTTCTCCCGTCATCCTCGCACTTGGGGACGCGCGGCGCCGGGGCGTATCGAGGGCCGGGACGGTGTCACGTCGTACGGCGGCGGAGGGTGGCGGCGCCGAGGGCGAGGACGAGGAGGGCGCAGCCGGTGACGATGGCGGTGTCGCGGACGAAGTCGCCGGTGATGTCGGGGTGTTTGAGGACCTCGTTCATGCCGTCGACGGCGTAGGACATCGGGAGGACGTCGGAGAGTGCCTCCAGGGCCGGCTGCATGGTGTCGCGCGGGGTGAACAGGCCGCAGAGCAGGAGCTGGGGCATCAGGACGGCGGGCATGAACTGGACGGCCTGGAATTCGGAGGCGGCGAAGGCCGAGACGAACAGGCCGAGGGCGGTGCCGAGGAGGGCGTCCAGGACGGCGACGAGCAGCAGCAGCCAGGGGGAGCCGGTGATGTCGAGGCCGAGGACCCAGACGGAGAGGGCTGTGGCGAGGGCCGACTGGACGATCGCCAGCGGGCCGAAGGCCAGGGCGTAGCCGCTGATCAGGTCGGCCTTGCCGAGGGGCATGGCGAGCAGGCGTTCCAGGGTGCCCGAGGTGCGTTCGCGGAGGGTCGCGATGGAGGTCACCAGGAACATCGTGATCATCGGGAAGATGCCGAGGAGCGAGGCGCCGATGCTGTTGAAGGTCTCGGGGCGGGCGTCGAAGACGTAGCGCAGCAGGGCGATCATCACGCACGGCACGACGAGCATCAGCGCGATGGTGCGCGGGTCGTGACGCAGCTGGCGCAGGACCCGGGCGGCGGTGGCCAGGGTGCGGGACGGGGACCAGGGCGCGGTGGTGGAGTGCGGTGCGCCGGCGGCGGGCGGGGCGGTGTCGGCAAGAGGGGCGGTGGTCATCGCGCTGACTCCTTGGGGGTGGTGCGGCCGGTCGCCGGCTCCGGCGGGCGGCCCGTGGCCCCGGCCTCGTCGACCAGATGGAGGAAGGCGGCCTCAACGGTGGGGGAGCCGGTGCGGTCACGGAGAGCGTCGGGTGCGCCGTCGGCGAGGATGCGGCCCTCGCGCATCAGGAGCAGCCGGTGGCAGCGCTCGGCCTCGTCCATGACGTGCGAGGAGACGAGGAGGGTGGCGCCGCGGTCGGTGGCGAGGGTGTGGAAGAGCTGCCACAGGTCGCGGCGGAGGACGGGGTCCAGGCCGACGGTGGGTTCGTCGAGGACGAGGGGTTCCGGGGCGCCGAGCAGGGCCACCGCGAGGGAGACCCGGCTGCGCTGGCCGCCGGAGAGGTTGCCGGCGAGGGCGTCGGCGCGGGCGGTGAGGTCGACGTCCTCGATGACGCGGGTGACGCTCTCCCGGCGGCGGCCGCGGGCGGCCCGGCCGGGGTGCAGGACGGCGGCGAAGTAGTCGAGGTTCTGGCGGACGGTGAGGTCGTCGTATACGGACGGGTCCTGGGTGACATAGCCGATGCGGGGGCGCAGCCGGGGGTGGCCCGCGGGCCGGCCGAGGACGTCGAGGGTGCCGGTGACCTTGGCCTGGGTGCCGACGATGGCGCGCATCAGGGTGGATTTGCCGCAGCCGGAGGGGCCGAGGAGGCCGGTGATCCGGCCGCGGGGCACGTCGAAGGCGAGGGCGTCGAGGACGGTGCGGCCGCCGCGGGCGACGGTGAGGTCGTGGGCGTGGACGGCGGGATCATCGGGATCACAGCCATTATTCATCATGCGATGAATAATGCTCCGGGCGGGGTGGGGCGTCAACCGTGCGGACGGGACGGGTCAGGGAGAAGTGAGTGACGAGGCGGCACGGGGTGGGCGGGGTAGGCGGGCCGAGGGGACCGATGGGCCATTGCGGTGACAAGGCGGCGGAAGGGGGTGCGGAGGGGGCGCACCGGGGAGCCGTATGGGCACCGGCGGGCGCCTGGAGCGAAGGGAACCGGCCTTTCCTGGTCGATAACTCCGCGTTTACAGGGTGGTTACATACCGAGATGCGGTCCTGCGTGTCCGCTTGGACACAATGGGGTGACCTGTCCAGCCGCACCGGAAGGGGCGACGATGGCGAAGATCCGGGTCGGCGGCCTCGGCCGGCTCCTGTTGATCGTCGTGGCCGTCGTACTGGCCCTGCCGGCCCTCGCGGAGGGCGCGTACGGACAGAGCCCGGCGGCCGCCCCGGCCACGAACGGCGCCACCCGTGCCGGTTCCGCGGGCACCACGACCACGGATTCGGACACCTCGGAGCACCCGGAATCCGGCAGTTACCGCTGTCAGCCGCGCCGCAGCGGGCGTTCCACGGCCGCGGTGTCCGCACCGCCCCCGCCGGTCACGACCGTGTCGACCGCCGGCCGGGTACGGACCGACGGCGGGCTGCGGGTGGCCGTCCCGCTGACCGGCCGGCAGGCCGTCCCCCTGTCGAGATCCGGCGAACTGCCGGTCCACCACCTCGTTTTCCGCTGCTGAGAGCCGAGAGCTGCTCTCAAGGGCCTCCCCCGGCCCGCGCATCCGACGGATCCAGCCGTCATCCCCCTTCATGGCGCGCGCCTCGTGGCGTTGCGCGGCAGCAGGCGAGCGCCGGCGGCAGAGCGCCGGTCACCGGCCGGCTGCCCGCGCCGCTCCGCGTCCGCTCGTGCGTATCCGTGCGCCACCGCATCTCGCACTCGCTGGAGGCATCCTCATGCGTAGGTTCCGTGTTGTCCGACTCCGCGCGTTCCGGCCGTCCATACCGTCACGGCGTTCACTGTCGCTCTGGCGCGCCGATGTCACCGCGTCGCTCGTCGTCTTTCTCGTCGCCGTCCCGTTGTGTGTCGGAGTGGCCGTCGCATCCGGGGTGCCGGCCGAACTCGGGCTGGTCACCGGGATCGTCGGCGGGCTGCTCACCGGGTTACTCCCCGGCAGCAGCCTCCAGGTCAGCGGCCCGGCCGCGGGGCTGACCGTGCTGGTCTACGAGGCCGTGCAGGAGTACGGGCTCGGCACGCTGGGCGCGCTGGTGCTGATTGCCGGGGTGCTTCAGCTGGCCATGGGAGCACTGCGCCTGGGGCGCTGGTTCCGGGCCATTTCCGTGTCGGTCGTCCAGGGGATGCTGGCGGGTATCGGACTGGTGCTGATCGCCGGGCAGTTGTACGCCCTGGCGGACGCCAAGGCGCCCGGCAGCGGGCCCGCGAATCTGGGCGGGCTGCCGAAACTCGCGGTGGCCACCGCCGTGTCCGGCACCGCGCCGGCCGCGCTGGCGGTGGGCGTGGGCACCATCGCGGTGCTGGTGCTGTGGCCGAAGTGGCGGCGGGCGGCGCGGGTGGTGCCGGCGCCGCTGGTGGCGGTGGCGCTGGCGACGGCCGTGGTGTTCGTGCTGGATCTGCCGGTGGCCCGGGTCGAGGTGGCGGGCCTGCTGCACGTCGTCCAGCCGCCGGGCGGCGCGGACTTCCTGCGGCTGGTGGAGGCGGGGGCGGTGGCCGGTGCGCTGGGCACCGTGCTGGCGTTCACCCTGATCGCGTCGGCGGAGTCGCTGTTCAGCGCGGCCGCGGTGGACCGGCTGCACGACGGGCCGAAGACCGAGTACGACAAGGAGCTGATGGCGCAGGGCGCGGGCAACACCGTCTGCGGGCTGCTGGGCGCACTGCCGATGACCGCGGTGATCGTCCGCAGCGCCGCGAATGTGCACGCCGGGGCGCGGACGAAGGCCTCGCGGGTGCTGCACGGGGTGTGGCTGCTGGTCTTCGCGGCGGCGCTCCCGGCGGCGCTGGGCGTGGTGCCGCTCGCGTCGCTGGCCGGCGTACTGGTGCATGCGGGCAGCAAGTTGATCCCGGTGAAGCAGTGGTGTCCGCTGTGGCGGGAGCACCGGGGTGAGGCCGTGGTGCTCGCCGCGACAGCGGTGGCGATCGTGGCCACCAACATGTTCGAGGGGGTGCTGCTGGGGCTGCTGATGGCCATTGCCAAGTCGGCGTGGGAGACCTCGCACGTGCACCTGGAGATCACCGGGCTGGACGACCCGGCGGCACCCGCCACCGGCGAGGGCACGGCAGGACACGGGCCCCTCGCCCCGGGGCCCCGGCGCCCCATCCTCGTACGGGCCCTCGGCCATGCCACGTTCCTGCGGCTGCCGAAGCTGCTCGACCAGCTGGAGGCGCTGCCCGAGGACCGGGAGATCGAGCTGGATCTGTCCGGGCTGCGGCATCTCGACCATGCGTGTGCGGCCGCGCTCGGCAGCTGGGAGGAGCAGCGCCGCGGACCTGACGGGACCAACCGGCAGAAAACATCGTCCATTGCCTCGTAAGGCAACCTAAGCGGAAGGGACCGGTGTTGCGGCAGAAATGACCGTAGGGTCGGGGGGCCTGTGCCCGCCGACCCTTGGAGTGCTGTGAACCGCCGGCCCTTCCGCTCCTGCGGTGCGACTGCCGCCCTGTCCGTCGCCCTGCTGCTCTCCTCGTGCGCCGGCGGCGCCATGGGCGTCCGGGGGACGGCAGGCAGCGGCTCGGCGGGCGACCCGCTCTTCCCGGCGCTCGGCAACGGCGGCTATCAGGTGCGCCACTACGGGCTCGATCTCGACTACGACGTGAAGAAGAAGCGGCTGGAGGCGACGGCCGAGATCACCGCCGAGGCCACGAAGGACCTGCGGTCCTTCCAGCTCGATCTGCAAGGGCTGCGGGTGTCGGACGTGCGGGTCGACGGCAAGGACGCCGCGTTCTCCCGTAAGGGGCACAAGCTGGTCGTCCGGCCGGCCGCCGGTCTGCGCAAGGGCGCGGAGTTCCGGACGCGCGTCAACTACGGCGGGACGCCACAGGAGTTGAAGGACCCGGACGGGTCGCGGGAGGGCTGGGTCAAGACCGCCGACGGGGCGTTCGTGTCGGGTGAGCCCGCCGGCTCCATGACGTGGTTCCCCGGCAACAACCACCCCGACGACAAGGCGACGTACGACTTCGAGATCACCGTGCCGAAGGGCTATACCGCCGTCGCCAACGGGGAATTGCGGTCGGAGAGGACGGCCAAGGGCCGCACCACCTTCGAGTGGCACAACGGGCAGCCCATGGCCAGTTACCTCGCCACCGCCGGCATCGGCAGGTTCAATGTCAGCAGGTCCCGTACGCCCGACGGGCTGCCGCTGTATGTCGCAGTGGATCCGGCGGAGGCCAGAGCGAGCAAGAAGCCGCTGGAGCGGCTGCCGGAGATCGTGAAGTGGGAGAGCGGGCTGTTCGGCCCCTATCCCTTCTCCTCCGCCGGCGCGATCGTCGATCACACACCGGCCCGGATCACCTGGATCGCACTGGAGTCCCAGACCAAGCCGGTCTACGCCGGGGCGCCGGACACCTCGACCGTGGTGCACGAGATGGCCCATCAGTGGTTCGGCGACTCGGTGACCCCGAAGACCTGGAAGGACACCTGGCTCAACGAGGGCTTTGCCACCTACGCCGAGTGGCTGTGGGAGGAGCGCGAGGAGGGCAAGACCCCGCAGCAGCAGTTCGACGCGCTCTACGAGGACAAGACGGACACCAGGCGCTGGGACTTCCCGCCGGGCGATCCGGGCTCACCGGAGAATGTGACCGCGCCCCCCGTCTACGAGCGGGGCGCGATGCTGCTCCAGCAGCTGCGGAACGCCGTCGGCGACAAGACCTTCTTCAAGATCCTCAAGGAGTGGCCCGCCAAGTACCGCTACTCCAATGCCGACTCGAAGCAATTCATCGCCTTCTGCCAGGCGCGCACGGACGTGGATCTGACCGAGCTGTTCGATGAGTGGCTGTACGGCAAGGGGCGGCCGGAGCAGCTGTACTGAGGCCCAGATGTGCCGCGGCCCAGGTGCACTGGGCCTCAGCACACCCCGGGCGAGGTCCCGGATCAGGTCGGGAGTCTCCTGCGGTGAGCAGCCCGGTCGCGATGCCGGTCCCGGCGCCGACGTCCAGCACCCGCACCCCCGCCAGCGACTGCCCGGCCAGCTCCTCGATCGCGTCGAAGAGGGCCGGCGGATAGCCGGGGCGGGCGGCCGCGTACTGGGCGGCCACCGCGTCGAAGGACCGGGCGAGGGTGGCCTGGGCCGGGGGCCGGGAGGGCTCGGCGGGCGGTGGCGGCCCGGCCGGTAAGGGCAGTTGCTCCTGCGGGGTTCCGTGCGGCATACGGCTCATCCTGGCCGGGGACGCGGGTGTGCGGAGCGGCTTGGGAGGTTTTCCCCAGGCGGGGAGGTGTTCCCAGGCAGGGGGTTCCCCACGGCTGCGGCCCGGTACGCGAAGGACCGGAGCGCGCCGCCGGCCGGTTCAGCGGCGCTTCTTGGACCGGGGCTTCTTGGCGGCCGGATTGCCGGTACGGGCGCCGCGGCGGCGCTCGTGGCGCTCACGGGCCGCGGCGTACTCGGCGCGGTACAGCTTCTCCCCGGGGGCCTCCACGAGGCTGCGGCAGAAGTAGGCGAGCAGCGAGCCGATGAAGCCGATCAGCATCAGGCCGTGGGAGGACGTGTCGGCCGCGCCCCGGGCGCCCGGGGCGGGGCGGCGCACGAAGCCGTCCCAGGTGCGGCGGAAGGCCAGGGCGCTACAGACGGCGAAGCCGGCGACGACGAGGACGCCGACGAACGGGCCGACGGCGGCGATCTCCAGGCCCTGGAACGCAAAGCGCAGCACGACCGCACCGGCCGCGGCGAGCGCGAGCGAGCCCACCGCGGCACCGGCCCGGCGCAGGCCGTAGCCGCCGTCGTGGTGGACCCAGGTGGTGCCGAAGAAACGGAGCTCCTCCGGCTCGGGGCCGCCGTGCCCGGGGCCGCCGGGCTCCGGGCTCGGCGAGGACGTCTGCTCATCGCTCATGACGGCGATTATCCCCGGCCGGGCCCGGTGTCCGGAGGTGTGGTGGCGCCGCGCCTCAGTTGGCGCAGCGCGGCGCGACCATGCCGCTGCTGCCCGTCCGGACGTACGCATCGGAGACGTACTGGCCGGACCCGATGCAGTCCCAGATGTCCGAGGTGCCGTACGGGCCGCTGACCGACTGGCCGGGGCGCTGGCAGCGGATCTGGATCCGGGCCCCCTCCGCCAGCGTGCGGACGGCCGGGTAGTTGGTGCCGGGCCCCTGGCGGACCTTGACGCGGTAGCCGGGTGCGACGGGACAGGTGAGCCCGCCGGCCGCGGCGGCGAGCACCTGGTCGCCGGCCGGTTCCACGGAGCCGAGATCGTCCTGAGTCGTCATGCTGTTCTCCCCCGTTGACGAAGCGCGTGAAGGCGCTCGTGATGATGTCCGCGACCCAACGCGGCGCGGTTCTGCCACGGCACGCTAGCAAGCCTCACTCCTCTCGTACGCGCCATCGACTAGGCTCCGCGCGTCGCACCTGCGACCGAATGGCAAGGGAACAACACGGGGGTGGGAACCATGCCATCGCTGCGCAATTCCGGGGTCGGCCCGGAAGCGGAGCATCCGGAATACGCCGGCCAGTACCGCCTGGAGGCGCGGCTCGGCTCCGGCGGTATGGGCGTGGTCCACCTTGCGCGCTCGACCTCCGGACTACAGCTCGCGGTCAAGGTCATCCATGCCGAATTCGCCCAGGACCCGGAGTTCCGCGGGCGGTTCCGGCAGGAGGTGGCCGCCGCGCGGCGGGTCAGCGGGGCCTTCACGGCACCCGTCGTGGACGCCGCCCCGGACGCCGGACGCCCGTGGATGGCGACCCTCCACATTCCCGGCCCGACCCTCTCCGACCATGTGAAGCGGAACGGCCCGCTGGCGGTCGCGGAGGTGCGGCGGCTGGCTGCGGGGCTCGCCGAGGCGCTGCGCGACATCCATCGCGCGGGGGTGGTGCACCGCGATCTCAAGCCGGGAAACGTGCTGCTGGCCGCCGACGGTCCGAAAGTCATCGACTTCGGCATCTCCCGGCCGTCGGACAGCGAAATGCGCACCGAGACCGGCAAGTTGATCGGTACGCCGCCCTTCATGGCACCCGAACAGTTCCAGCGGCCGCGCGAGGTGGGGCCGGCCGCGGATGTCTTCGCGCTGGGTTCGGTCCTGGTGCATGCCGCCACCGGAAGCGGCCCGTTCGACTCGGAGAGCCCCTACATCGTCGCGTACCAGGTGGTGCACGACGAGGCCGATCTGGCGGGCGTACCGGCGGAGTTGGTGCCGCTGGTCGAGAGTTGCCTGGCGAAGGACCCGGCGGACCGGCCGACGCCGGGCGCGCTGATGGAGCTGCTGCGGACGGATGCGCCGCACGGGGCGCCGCCGGGGGCACCGCTGGGCGCCGCGCTGACGGAAGGCGTGCTGCCGGGAAGTGCGCTACCGGGCGGCGCGTTGCCGGACGCGGCGGCAGCGAACGGCGCTCTGGCGGACGGTGCGCTGCCGGACGTGGCGCCGGCGGAGGTACGGATACCGGAACAGCGCCGGCACGTACAGCGGCAGCCGGCACAGCCCGCGCCCGTACGAGCCGAGACCGCCCCGCCGCGCGCCGAGACGACGCATGTCCGCGCCCCCGTGCCCGCGCCCGTCGAGAGCCCCGCCGACGCCGGCCCCCCGGCCGCCCCCGGACACCGCACCGACTCGGGCCGCCCCGACGGTCCCCGCCGCCCGGCCCGCTCCCGACGCTGGCCGCTCTGGGCCGCGCTCGCCCTGGTCGTGACCGGCGCCGGGGCCTTCGCGGGCGTCCGGGCGCTGGCCCCGGGCGGGACCGGGCAGGACCCCGCCCTCCAGACCCGCCCGTCGCACCTCGAACGTGCCGCCTTCCACCCGTGGCGGACCACGCTCGTCGAGCGCCCCACGGGCCATGACGCCGAAATGCCCTTCTGCACCGCCGGATCCGGCGCCGTCTTCTGTGGCCAGTCCGGTGTCCCGGCCGCCCGGCTCGATCCGGACACCGGCCGGCCGTCGTGGCGGCGTACGGACCACCGCTCCCAGGGCAAGAACGCCGCGAAGTACGCCGCGTCGCCGACCCCGCCGGTGCTCTCCGGCGGGCTGCTGTACGTCTTCTCCGGCGACGGCAAGAAGCTGAGCGCCCTTGATCCGTCGCCCGGCGGCAAGGGCGCCACCCGCTGGACCAAGGACCTCTCCGGATACGAGGGCGAGACCAGGATCGTCGGCAACCGCATCCTGCTGACGGCCGCGGACGGCACGGTCTCCGCACTCGACAGCACCACCCACCGGCAGCGCTGGCACAAGCGCTTCCCGGGCCACCAACTGCCGCTCTTCTCCTCGTTCGGCGGCCCGCACACCGCCTATGCGGCCGAGGGCACCCCCGACGGGACCGGCACCCAGGTCACCGCCATCGACCCGGCGGACGGCACGGTCCGCTCGTCCCGGCGGCTGCCCGGCACCCTCGCCCTGGCCGGAACCGGTACGTCGGGAGCCCTCTATCTGACCGTCACCGACGCGAAGTTCACGTACCGCACCACCGCCGTCCTCCGCTACGACCCGGCCACCGGCCGTACCCGGCGCCTCCCGCTGGCCGCGCCGCTCGAGCAGGTGGCCGCCGTGGTGCACGGCGAGTCGGTGTATCTGCTGGCCGAGGGCGGTGCGTTGCAGGCCGTCGGGGAACGGAAGTGGGACACCGAGACCTCGGTCAGCCGGGGCTCGGCACCGGTGGTCAGCGGCGGCACGCTGTATTTCACCGCGGCGGACGGACGGCTGCTGGCGGTCGACACCCACTCCGGCGGGCTGCTCGGCCAGACTCCGCCGCGGCTGGACGGCCGCCGCCACAACGGCTATCTCCAGATGCTGCCCGCACCCCGGGTGGACGCGTCCCGCGGCCGGATCTACGCGGCGGCGCCGGACGGCACGGTCTTCGCCGCGGCGACGAAGGACCCGGCCGCCTGGTGACCCCCGGGCCGCGCACCGCCCGGGGCGTGGCACCGGCAGGCGCAGGCTTCCCGCCGGACTCCGGGGACGGTGGTGGCCTCGGGCCCGGCGCTGCCCTTGGTGCACCTCGCGTGCGTGCCGACATGGCACGCCGGGGAGACGTACGGGACGCGCGCGGTCACCGGGCCTCCCGGTCGAGCGCGGCGATGAGCCGGTGCGTCGTCTCCAGGTTGCAGCGCCCCAGCTCGATGAGCGGACGAGGCTGCGCGTAGCCGTACGAGACGGGGTCGACGCCGAGTGACGGCAGGACGATGCCCGTCCGCTTGAGCGCGGCCGCCAGCTCGGCGCAGGCCGCCTCGGCCTCTGCCCTCTTGTCGGCCGCCGCCCGCCGTTCCTCTGTCATCAGCACCGCTCCTGTCTGTCGTTTTTCCTGCCTGGAGGACCGGAGCGCAACTACCGTGTGTGTTCCGGCCCTTACGAGAATGGGCCCGGAAAAGGCCGTGAATGCCGCTTGCGCGCCGTATTTCGCGACCACGCACCGTTAGTTCCACACCTTCCACGGAGGAGGTCGCCATGCCGCCGAGGCGAGCGGTCACCGGTCGGAGCCAGGAGCCGCGCCAACGATTCGTGGAAGAGCTGCGATTACTGCGCGCCCAGAAGGGCGACAGCCTGCGGCAGCTGGGCGAGGTGCTGGGCTGGGACTGGTCGTTGTTCGGCAAGATGGAGGGCGGCCAGACGCTGGGCGGCCCGGAGGTGGCACAGGCGCTGGATCAGCACTACGGGACGCCTGGTCTGCTGCTGACGCTGTGGGAGTTGGCAGCGGGGGATCCTAAGCAGTTCAAGGAGCGGTACCGGCGCTATATGACGCTGGAAGCGGAGGCGTTAAGCCTGTGGCACTACGGCGTGAGTCTTCTTCCGGGCATGCTTCAGACGGACGGGTACGCGTGCGTAGTGCTGGCAGCGGGCGGCACCAAAGGCGAAGAGCTGACCCGAGATGTCGAAGCGCGCATAGGGCGCCGCGAGCTGTTAATGGGTGAGGACGCGCCACCTTTCCGCACCATCCTTTCCGAGGCTGTGTTACGCACGTCGCTAGAAGATGCGAGCAGTGGCGAAAACAGCTGGAGAACCTGGCCGAGGCAGCTGAGCGTCCGAACGTCACGCTCCATGTACTGCCGCATGGCTCTGGGCCGCACGGCTTGGTAAGCACCGATGTGATGTTCCTGCGGCTACCGGACGGCCGCACCGTCGCCTACACGGAGAACGCCCATCGAGGCGAACTCATCGAAGAAACCAGTTCTGTTGAGCGTCTGCAACGCGCGTACGATGCGGTGCGTGACCTGGCGTTGAGCCCGGCCGAATCGCGGAAGTTCGTCATGCGGATGTTGGAGGAAGTGCCGTGCGAGCGATCGACCTGAGCACCGTGACCTGGCGCAAGAGCACGTACAGCAACCAGGACGGCGGCGCCTGCATCGAGGTCTCCGACGACCTCCTGACCACCGCCACCTGGCGCAAGTCCAGCTACAGCAACCCGGACGGCGGCCAGTGCCTCGAAGTCTCCGACGACTTCCCCGCCCTCGTCCCCGTCCGCGACAGCAAGGACCCCCACCGCCCGGCGCTGCTCTTCGACGCCACCGCCTGGTCGTCCTTCGTCACCGCCGTGAAGGGCGGGGCGCTGCCCGGCGCCTGAGGTGCCCCCGGTTCCAAGAACGGGCCCCATACCGGCCGGGGCGCTGGACGATGCACGCGCGTAGTGCGGCGATGAAGTGATCGTGGGGGATTTCCTCGCCGTCATCGTCGAGCAGCGGGATCTCCAGGGCGTATGTGGTGCCAAGGTCTTGGCCGTCCCACAAGACGACTCTCGCCCCGCGATCCATTTCTGTCGGTGGGAGCAGCCCCCGCAGCACATGCGAACCCGGCGTCAAAGGGGAGGCCACGAATTCTCGCAGCCTCCCCAACAGGCTCTCCAGGAGAACGTCGCGCGGGGTTCGGCCGGCGGTGGGGTCGTCCTCAACCACGGTGATCGATTCTCCCTGGAGAGACGGCCGGTCAGCGGCGGGCCGTAGCCGAAAAAACAAAGCGAAGCACGGTGCCGGCGGTCGTATTCCACGACCGCCGGCACCGTGCGGCGTCCTGCTGCGTCTTGCTCTGTCTTGCTCGCCTTGCTGCGCCGTGCCGTGTGCGCCCCGGCCTCAGCCCAGCTTGCTCACATCGCGCACCGCGCCCTTGTCCGCGCTGGTCGCCATCGCCGCGTACGCGCGCAGCGCCTGGGAGACCTTGCGCTCGCGCTGCTTGGGCGCGTAGACGCCTTCCAGGGCCAGCCTGCGGGACTCCAACTCCACGTCACCGACGAGGAGTTCGATGGTGCGGTTCGGGATGTCGATCCGGATGCGGTCGCCGTCCTCGACGAGGGCGATGGTGCCGCCGGCCGCCGCCTCCGGCGAGGCGTGGCCGATGGAGAGGCCGGACGTGCCGCCGGAGAAGCGGCCGTCGGTGACCAGTGCGCAGGCCTTGCCCAGGCCGCGGCCCTTGAGGAAGGACGTCGGGTAGAGCATCTCCTGCATGCCGGGGCCGCCCTTGGGGCCCTCGTAGCGGATGACGACGACGTCGCCTTCCTTGATCTGCTTCTTGAGGATCTTGTCGACGGCCTCTTCCTGCGACTCGCAGACCACGGCCGGGCCCTCGAACGTCCAGATCGACTCGTCGACGCCGGCGGTCTTCACGACGCAGCCGTCCTCGGCGAGGTTGCCCTTGAGGACCGCCAGGCCGCCGTCGACGGAGTAGGCGTGCGCCAGGTCACGGATGCAGCCGCCCTCGGCGTCCACATCGAGGCTGTCCCAGCGCTCGGACTGGGAGAAGGCGGTCGCCGAACGCTTGCAGCCGGGCGCCGCGTGCCACAGCTCGACGGCCTGGTCGGACGGTGAACCGCCGCGCACGTCCCAGGTCTTGAGCCACTCCTCCATCGAGGCGCTGTGCACGGTGTGCACGTCCTCGTGGAGCATGCCGGCGCGCCACAGCTCACCGAGGATGGCGGGGATACCGCCGGCCCGGTGCACGTCCTCCATGTAGTACGTGCCGCCCGGCGCGACGTTCGGCGCGACCTTGGCCAGGCACGGCACCCGGCGCGAGACCGCGTTGATGTCGTCCAGGTCGAAGCTGAGGCCGGCTTCCTGGGCGGCGGCCAGCAGATGCAGGATCGTGTTCGTCGAGCCGCCCATGGCGATGTCCAGGGCCATGGCGTTCTCGAAGGAGGCGCGGGTGCCGATGTTGCGCGGCAGGACCGTGTGGTCGTCCTCGTCGTAGTGCCGCTTGGTGATCTCGACGACCGTGCGGCCGGCGTTCTCGTACAGCGCCCTGCGGGCGGTGTGGGTGGCCAGCGTCGAGCCGTTGCCGGGCAGCGAGAGGCCGAGCGCCTCGGTCAGGCAGTTCATGGAGTTGGCGGTGAACATGCCGGAACAGGAGCCGCAGGTCGGACAGGCGTTCTCCTCGATACGGAGGATGTCCTCGTCGGAGATCTTGTCGTTGACGGCGTCCGAGATCGCGTCGACCAGGTCGAGGGTGCGGACCGTGCCGTCGACGAGGGTCGTCTTGCCGGACTCCATCGGGCCGCCGGAGACGAAGACTGTCGGGATGTTGAGCCGCATCGCGGCCATCAGCATGCCCGGGGTGATCTTGTCGCAGTTGGAGATGCAGATCAGCGCGTCGGCGCAGTGCGCCTCGACCATGTACTCCACGGAGTCGGCGATCAGGTCGCGGGAGGGCAGGCTGTAGAGCATGCCGCCGTGGCCCATGGCGATCCCGTCGTCGACCGCGATGGTGTTGAACTCGCGGGCGATGCCGCCGGCCTCATGGATCGCCTCGGAGACGATCCGGCCGACCGGCTGGAGGTGGGTGTGGCCGGGCACGAACTCGGTGAAGCTGTTGGCGACGGCGATGATCGGCTTGCCGAAGTCCTCCCGCGCTACGCCGGAGGCCTGCATAAGGGCTCGGGCGCCGGCCATGTTGCGGCCATGGGTAACGGTGCGGGACCTCAGCTCGGGCACGATGGTCACTCCCTCGGGATGTTCGTCCGTATGACCGCCGGCGCCGGTTACCTGGCCCTGCCACATACCGGGCGGCGTCATATATCAGCTCCCGTCGAGATTACGCCTCTGATCCAAGATCTGGACAGCCTCTCCGGCATGTGAGACGCCTGCCCGGACTGCGGACACCCGGGAGGAAGTCGTTCGTGCAGGTCGTGGCAGCGATCAGGCCTCTGGGGCGCCGCGGAAGCCGATTGTCAGGGCTGTGTCAGATACCGCTGGAGAGTCGGCGCGACCATGGCGATGATCTCCTCCGGGTCCGCCGAGGCGACCGGGTCCATCCTGATCACATAGCGCAGCATGGCGATCCCGATGAGGTGCCCGGCGGCCAGCTGCACCCGGAACTCCGGGTCGGGGACGTGCAGTTCGCCCGCCACGCGCTGGAGCATCCGGCGCTCGATGAGGCCGCGCAGCACCGCCGCCGCGGTGTCGTTGGTCAGCGCCGAGCGCATGATCGCCAGCAGCGGCTGCCGGGTGACCGGGTTCTCCCAGACGCCGAACATGAAGCGGGCCATCCGCTCGCCCACCCCTTCACCGCCGCCCGCGACCGCCTCCGGCATGGTCAGCGCGGGCGCGAAGGTCAGCTCGATGGCGGCCTCGAAGACCTGCTCCTTGGTGCCGAAGTAGTGATGCACCAGCGCCGCGTCCACCCCGGCCGCCTTGGCGATGCCCCGGACCGAGGTCTTGTCGTAGCCGCGCTCGGCGAACTCCGTACGGGCCGCGGCCAGAATCCGCTCACGGGCACCGGGACCGGCCTCGGCGGCGGCGCGGGCCGGGCGGCCCCGGCGGCGTACCGGTGGTGCGGGCGGCGTACCGGGCCCGGGGGACGCGTCCTGCGGCCCGTCCCCGCGGCCGCTCACGAACCCGGGACCCAGGTCGGCGAGGCGAGATGCAGCCGGGTGAAGGCCAGCGCCTCGGCCAGGTCGGCCTCGCGTTCGGTGGCGGACATCGCCCGGCGGGTATTGACCTCGACGACCACATGGCCCTCAAAACCGGTGGCCGCCAGCCGCTCCAGCATCTGCGCGCAGGGCTGGCTGCCGCGCCCCGGGACCAGGTGCTCGTCCTTGGCGGAGCCGTTGCCGTCGGCGAGATGGACGTGCGCGAGGCGGTCGCCCATCCGCCCCACCATCTCCAGGGCGTCGCTGCGGGCGGTGGCGGTGTGCGACAGATCGACCGTGAAGTGCCGGTAGTCGTCGTTGGTGGGGTCCCAGTCCGGGGCGTACGCGAGCATCTCGCGGTCCCGGTAGCGCCACGGGTACATGTTCTCGACGGCGAACTTCACGTCCGTCTCGTGCTCCATCCGCCACACCCCGCGGACGAACTCCCGGGCGTAGCTGCGCTGCCAGCGGAACGGCGGGTGCACGACCACCGTCGAGGCGCCCAGCTTCTCCGCGGCGGTGCGGGCGCGCTGGAGCTTGACCCAGGGGTCGGTGGACCAGACCCGCTGGGTGATCAGCAGACACGGGGCATGGATGGCCAGCACCGGCACACCGTGGTGGTCGGAGAGCCGGCGCAGCGCCTCGATGTCCTGGCTGACCGGGTCGGTCCACACCATGACCTCGACGCCGTCGTAGCCGAGGCGCGCGGCGATCTCGAAGGCCGTCGCCGTCGACTCCGGATACACCGAGGCCGTGGACAGCGCGACCTTCGCATCCGGGATGCGCACCACTGGCTCTGTCACGAAGGACAGCGTACGGGCCGTGGCAGGGCGCAGGGCAGGAGGTCCGGCGGCCCCGGCCCCCTGTCGGTGGAGGCGGGGGACGGCGGGACCGGGGACAACGGGTGTGGCGGGGTCCGACGGGGCGTGACGAGTCTCACGCCCGCCGGGCGGGCGGCGGCCGGGTGCCGTGCGGGCGCCGGGCAGCCGCCGGGCGCCCTACGGCAGATGGTCCAGCCGCCGCAGAATGACGCCCTCGCGCAGCGCCCACGGGCAGATCTCCAGCGTCTCGACCCCGAACAGATCCATCGCCGCCTCGGCGACCAGCGCCCCGGCGAGCAGCTGCCGCGAGCGTCCCTCGGACACACCGGGCAGCCTGCTCCGCTCGTCCGCGGACATCGCGGCCAGCCGCGGCACCCACTCCTCCAGCTTCTTGCGGGTCAGCTCCCGCTGGACGTAGAGCCCCTCCCCCGAGCGCGCGGCGCCCGCGATACGGGCCAGCTGCCGGAAGGTCTTGGACGTGCCGACGACGCGGTCGGGAGTGCCGTAGCGGCTGAATTCGCTCACCACCTTGGCGATCTCGGCGCGCACCCGGCGGCGCAGCGTCCGGACGTCGTCGGCCTCCGGCGGGTCACCGGGCAGATCGCCCGCGGTCAGCCGTCCGGCGCCCAGCGGCAGCGACACCGCCACGTCCGGGTCCTCGTCGAGGCCGTACGCGATCTCCAGCGAGCCGCCGCCGATGTCGAGCACCAGCAGCCGGCCGGCCGACCAGCCCAGCCACCGGCGGGCGGCGAGAAAGGTGAGCCGCGCCTCGTCCTCACCGGAGAGCACCCGCAGCTCGACGCCGGTCTCCACGCCGACCCGGCGCAGCACGTCCTCCCCGTTGGTGGCCTCGCGGACCGCCGAGGTGGCGAACGGCAGCACGCTCTCGACGCCCTTGTCCTCCGCCACCTGGAGCGCCTCGTGGACGGTCGCCACCAGGCGCTCCACGCCCGGGTCGCTTATCGCCCCGGCCTCGTCGAGGAGTTCGGCAAGGCGCAGCTCCGCCTTGTGCGAATAGGCGGGCAGCGGGCGCGCGCCCGGGTGTGCGTCCACCACCAGGAGATGGACCGTATTCGAACCCACATCGAGGACACCGAGTCTCATACGGGGAAACCTACTGCGACCGCCACGCACTCCTGTCGTCGCGGTGCCCCCCGCGACGCGCCTTAGGCTGGAGGCGTGGCAAAGACGAAAAAGGCGAAGCACGAAAAAGCGCTCATGAAGGAAGAAAAGCGGCGCTCTCAGGCGACTGAGGGGGCGCGGTCCCCGAAGAAGGCCCCGGCCGACGAGGTCGGCCTCGACTTCGCCCGCGCCTGGGTCACCTTCCCCGACCCGGCCGACGACGAACAAATCTTCCGCTGCGACCTGACCTGGCTGACCTCCCGCTGGACCTGCATCTTCGGCAGCGGCTGCCAGGGCATCCAGGCCGGCCGGGCGGACGACGGCTGCTGCACGCTCGGCGCGCACTTCTCGGACGCCGACGACGAGAAGCGGGTCGCCGAACACGTGGCACGGCTCACGCCCGACGTGTGGCAGCACCACGACGTGGGCACCGAGTCGGGCTGGGTCCAGGAGGACGAGGACGGCGAGCGGCAGACCCGGCGCTGGGAGGGCTCCTGCATCTTCCAGAACCGCCCCGGCTTCCCGGCCGGCGCGGGCTGCTCCCTGCACCTCCTCGCGCTCCGCGAGGGCCGCGAGCCCCTGGAGACCAAGCCGGACGTCTGCTGGCAGCTGCCGGTCCGGCGCACCTACGACTGGATCGACCGGCCGGACGACACCCAGATCCTTCAGGTGACGATCGCCGAGTACGACCGGCGCGGCTGGGGCCCCGGCGGCCATGACCTGCACTGGTGGTGCACCTCGGCGACCTCGGCGCACGGCGCGGGCGACCCGGTCTACGTCTCCTACAAGCCGGAGCTGACCGAGCTGATGGGCAAGAAGGGCTACGCCAAGCTCGCCGAGCTGTGCGAGGAGCGGCTGGCGGCGACACTGCCGATGGCGCCGCATCCGGCGGACCCCACGCCCCCGAAGAAGCCTCAGAAGCAGAAGGGGCGGACGCAGGAGAAGCAGGACGTAGGAGAAGCAGCGGAAGAGGAGGCAGGGGGCACGTCCGGGGCGGCGTGACGCCGGTGCGCGCGACGTGCCTCCGGTGCGCTCAGCGGGCGGGATGCGTCGTGTTCGACGGTGTCGAGGACGGGCCGGGGCCGGTCGGCTTCGGGCTCGGCGTCGGAGACGTGGGGGCGGGCGTCGGGGTCGTCGGGGTCGGGGTGGGTGTCGGCGCCGGGTGCGAGGGGCGCGGTGTCGGCTTCGGCTTGGGGGGTGGCGTCGGGCGCTGCGGGCCCGGGGCGGGGCCGGTCGTGCCATGGCCCTTCAACGTGACGGCGGTGCCGCCGGGCTCGATGGCGATCCTGGCCCGCCAGTGGCCCGCGGGCTCCCGGTCGTGGTCGATATAGACCGTGATCGTGGTGGACTCGCCCGGCCGCAGCGACCCCGCCGTATGACTCATCTGAAGCCAGGCCGCGCCCGCCGACGCGCGCCAGCGCACCGGAGCGCCGCCCGAGGCGCTGAGCGTGAGGACCGTGGTCCGGCCCCTGGGCTGCGCGGCGACCGTCAGCAGAGCGTGGCCGGACACCTTGCGGCTGTCCGGCCCGCCCGGCCGCTGCGGGGTGCCGTCCGCGCTGATCACTTCGACGGACACATCGGGCGTCCCGTCGCCGGTCCGGATACCGGGCTCGGGCGACGTCCTGGCGTTGCCCGCGTTCTCGTACGGGCGGCCGCCCAGCCGCTCCCCGGCCTCCGTGTCGCTGGCCGTCACCGAGGGCGTGCCGTCCGCCGCCTCGTCCGTGGCGGAGCCGCCCTGGTACGCCGCCCACAGGGCCAGCACCGGCGCCGCGATCACCGTGGCGACCACGGTGGTGGTCAGCGCCCGGCCGCGCCGCCTGCGCCGGCGGGCCACCCGGTCCGTAGGGGGGCCGACGGGAAATCCGTTGCGGTCATAGCGAGGAGAACCGTTTGCCCCACCCGTCCGGCCACCGCCTCCCGCACCGGCCACGCCTTCCGCACGGCCCGACTTGGCGCCCCGGGCCGCCGCCAGCGCACCGAACACGGCCTCGTGCGGCGCGGCGACCAGCGGCAGCGTGCCCCGGACCACCGGCGCCGTACCCGGCCAGGTCCCCGGGGCGGTGGCCCGCTCGGCGGTCCGCCGGCACTCGGCACAGTCGTCGACATGGCGCACCAGCTCCCGGCTCAGCGCCGCGCCCAGCAGCATCTGGGTGTCGCCCGCCAGCTGCGCGACCTCGCGGCAGCGGCCGGACTCGACGACGGCCAGCGCCGCCCGGGTCCGCTCCACCTCGCAGGACGCGGCGGCCAGCAGCGCACGGGTGGCGATCGGGTCGGCGCCGAGCACCGCGGCGACCTCGTCGGCCGAGAGGTGGTGGCGCACGGAGAGCTCCAGCGCCTCGCGCTGCTGGGGGGTGGTGCCCGCGGCCTCCGGCCAGGCCAGCGCGGCGAGTTCACGCTGCCGGCGCTCGGCGTCGGCGGTGGCTGCGGCAGCGGCTGCGGCGGTGGCTGCGGCGTCCGGGCCCTTGGTGTCCGGGCCCTTGGTGTCCGGGCTCTTGGGGGGCGGACTCTTGGCGGCCGGGCCGGTGCGCTCGGCGAGCCGGCGCAGACAGGCCCAGCGGGCCAGGGCGTAGAGCCACGAGCGGTAGCGCGCCCGGTCGGCGGGGCGCCGGCCGTGGTGCCGCTCGGCGAGTGCGAGCATCTCACCGAGCACCGCGGTCGCCGCGTCATGTTCGCACAGCACCGACAGGCAGTAGGTGAACAGCCCGTCCAGGTAGGGCTCGTAGCCGTCGGGGCGCTTCTCCGGGGGGCGCGTGGCGTCCGGGCCGGGCCGCTCGGAGGGCTGCGGCCGGCTCCGGCGCCGGCCGTTGCCGCGCGACCGGTGTGCGCCGGTGGAGTGCGTGGGGTGCTCGGGCCTGCTGCTCATCACCCCGGCGACGGTAGGCGGATGATGCAGCCGGTCTTGCTCGCGTGGGACACTTTAACCCTTACGGGTGACCATCTCCCTCAAAAGAGGACACGAATGGCCCTTTACACCGCGAGGGCGCTCCGTGTGCGCCACTCGGTCGGTGCACCCGCCGGCGAGCACGGCCCGCCCCCGCCCCGAGAAGTCCGGACGGGGCCCTGCTCCTGAAGAGCCTGCGGGAGCTTTGTCAGACCCCACCGCTACGGTGACCCCATGGCAACGCGTAAATCCTCGGGCAAGGAGCGCCCCTCCTACCGCTGTACGGAATGCGGCTGGACCACCGCAAAGTGGCTCGGGCGCTGCCCCGAGTGCCAGGCGTGGGGCACGGTCGAGGAGTTCGGCGGCGCCCCCGCGGTGCGCACGACCGCGCCCGGCCGGGTCACCACCGCGGCCCTGCCCATCGGCGAGGTCGACGGCAAGCAGGCCACCGCCCGCTCGACGGGCGTGCCCGAGCTGGACCGCGTCCTGGGCGGCGGACTGGTCCCCGGCGCGGTCGCGCTGCTGGCCGGCGAGCCCGGCGTCGGCAAGTCCACCCTGCTGCTGGACGTCGCCGCCAAGGCCGCCTCCGACGCCCACCGCACCCTGTATGTGACGGGCGAGGAGTCCGCCAGCCAGGTACGGCTGCGCGCCGACCGCATCGGCGCCCTCGACGACCATCTGTATCTGGCCGCCGAAACCGACCTCTCCGCCGTCCTCGGCCACCTGGACACGGTCAAGCCCTCCCTCCTGATCCTGGACTCGGTGCAGACCGTCGCCTCCCCCGAGATCGAGGGCGCCCCCGGCGGCATGGCCCAGGTCCGCGAGGTGGCCGGCGCACTGATCCGGGCATCCAAGGACCGCGGTATGTCCACCCTCCTGGTCGGCCATGTCACCAAGGACGGCGCCATCGCCGGACCGCGCCTCCTGGAGCATCTCGTCGATGTCGTCCTGCACTTCGAAGGCGACCGGCACGCCCGGCTCCGCCTCGTCCGCGGCGTCAAGAACCGCTACGGCACCACCGACGAGGTCGGCTGCTTCGAGCTGCACGACGAAGGCATCACCGGCCTCACCGACCCCTCTGGCCTGTTCCTGACCCGCCGCGCCGAGCCCGTGCCCGGTACGTGCCTGACAGTGACCCTGGAGGGCCGCCGCCCCCTGGTCGCCGAGGTGCAGGCGCTGACCGTCGACTCCCAGATCCCCTCCCCCCGGCGCACGACCTCCGGCCTGGAGACCTCCCGGGTCTCGATGATGCTCGCCGTCCTGGAGCAGCGCGGCCGGATCAGCGCCCTGGGCAAACGCGACATCTACAGCGCGACGGTCGGCGGAGTGAAGCTGACCGAACCCGCCGCCGACCTCGCGGTGGCGCTCGCCCTCGCCAGCGCCGCCAGCGACACCCCCCTCCCCAAAAACCTGGTCGCCATCGGCGAAGTGGGCCTCGCCGGCGAGGTCAGACGGGTCACCGGCGTCCAGCGCCGGCTGTCCGAAGCGGCCCGCCTCGGCTTCACCCACGCCCTGGTCCCGTCCGACCCCGGAAAGATCCCCGACGGGATGCGGGTGCTCGAGGTCGCCGACATCGGACAGGCCCTGAGCGTCCTGCCCAAGCGGGTGCGCCGGGAGGCCCCACAGGAAGAGGGCGCACGCCGGTAGACTTTGCCCTGGTCTCGCCCGTCACCGCAGAATTGCCTGTCGGCCACGTACGCTCCGCTGTACGTCAACACGGCATGGGCCGGGCGGCCTGCGGACCGACAGACCTTCCGACGGAGGAGTGCAGTGGCAGCCAACGACCGGGCATCGACTCCCGGCAGGTCCGGCGGCAGTTCCGGCACCGAGAGCCTGATGCGCGCCACGCTGAGCGCCGTCGCGCCCGGTACGGCCCTGCGCGACGGCCTGGAGCGCATCCTCCGCGGCAATACGGGCGGGCTGATCGTGCTGGGCTTCGACAAGACCGTCGAATCCATGTGTACCGGCGGTTTTGTCCTCGACGTCGAGTTCACCGCGACCCGGCTGCGCGAACTGTGCAAGCTCGACGGTGCGCTGGTCCTCGACAAGGACATCACCAAAATCATGCGGGCCGGCGTCCAGCTGGTCCCGGACGCCTCCATCCCGACGGAGGAGACCGGCACCCGCCACCGCACCGCCCAGCGCGTCTCGATCCAGGCCGGCTTCCCGGTCGTCTCCGTCAGCCAGTCGATGCGCCTGATCGCCCTCTATGTGGACGGCGAGCGCCGCGTCCTGGAGGAGTCGGCCGCGATCCTCTCCCGCGCCAACCAGGCGCTGGCGACCCTGGAGCGCTACAAGCTCCGCCTGGACGAGGTCGCCGGCACCCTCTCCGCCCTGGAGATCGAGGACTTGGTGACGGTCCGCGATGTCACCGCGGTCGCCCAGCGCCTGGAGATGGTCCGCCGGATCGCCACGGAAATCGCCGAGTACGTCGTCGAGCTCGGCACGGACGGCCGGCTGCTCACCCTCCAGCTGGATGAACTGATCGCCGGCGTCGAGCCGGAACGCGAGCTGGTCGTCCGCGACTACGTCCCCGAGCCGACCGCCAAGCGCTCCCGCACGGTCGTCGAAGCGCTCGCCGAACTGGACGCGCTCAGCCACACCGAACTTCTCGAACTCCCCATCGTGGCCCGCGCGTTGGGCTACACCGGCGCCCCTGAGACGCTGGACTCCGCGGTCTCCCCGCGCGGCTTCCGTCTGCTGGCGAAGGTCCCCCGGCTGCCCGGCACGGTCATCGACCGCCTCGTCGACCACTTCGGCGGCCTCCAGAAGCTGCTCGCCGCCAGCGTCGATGACCTCCAGACGGTCGACGGCGTCGGCGAGGCCCGCGCCCGCTCGGTCCGCGAGGGCCTGTCACGCCTGGCGGAGTCGTCGATCCTGGAGCGGTACGTGTAGGTGCGCCGGGGGGGCGTGCCGGGGCCAGGGATCGGAGGCACGTGCGGCGTCCTGGACCGGAGGGCACGTGCGGCGCCCTGGGCGGGGAGGGTGCGTGCGGGGCGCCGGTGCCGGAGTGCTTGCGGCGGGCTTGGGCCCGAAGGTGCGTATGTCGGCCGGGCCAGGCCCAGAAGGTACGTACGTACGACGGTGCGCGGAGGGTGCGTGCGCCTGACGGTGCCTGGAGCGGGCGGGCGTTGACGGTGCCTGGAGGGTAGGTGCGACTGATGGTGCCGGATGGTGCGCGGGAGGTAGATGCAACCCGGCCGACGGTCGACGGTCGACGTCACTGATGGGGCTGATGGGGCTGATGCCGCATGGCGCTGATGGGGTCGGACCTCACCGCCGTGGCGCCGCGGGCACCGTGCCTCACCGCCGTGGTGTGGCACCGCGCCGCGGCGAAAGATCCTCCGGCACACCTGTCGCACACCTGTCGCAGCCGTCGCAGGTATCGCAGGTGTCGCAGCTGTCACGCCACAGCGCCAGGTCCGGCGGAACGGCCGACTAGCCGGGCCGGCCTCAGCGGACCGGCGTCAGCGGACCGGTCGCACCCCGGCCGGTTCCCCCGGCCGTTGCCGCCCGCTCCCGGCCTCAGTCCTTGGCGAGGACGAACGACGTATCGGCCGCTTCCAGCCCCGGCACCTTCGCCTCGATCAGGTACTTGCCGGCCGGCACCATGGCCGAGCTCGGAGTGGCGCACTGCGGGCCGCTGGCCCGGCGGTCCCACACGATGGTGCGCTTCACGGAACTCTCGGCCGGCACCTTCAGCAGCGCGGGCGCGGTGCCCGACGGGCAGTCGTTCGAGGCCCACACCCGGTCGTCGCCCGCGGTGTCGGTGATGGTGAGCACCGTGGCCTTCTGCCCGAGGTCCACCTTGCAGGCGGCACCGGCCGCGTTCTTGATCGTCAGCTCGAACTTCGGCTTGACGTCCGGCTCATAGGAATCCTTGACGCTGCGCAGCACCAACTCCGCCTTACCGGAAACGCAGTTGGGGAGCGAAGAGGCGGCCCGGACGGCATTCTTGCCCGAGCCCTGGCCGATCGGCCCATCGGGAACGGAACCCGAACTGCCCGAGCCACCACCGGAACCGTCGCTGTCGCCGCCCGCGGCACCCGAGCCACCACCGGAACCAGCCCCGGAGTCCGAGCCCCCGCCGCCCGACTCATCGCGCCCGCCCGGCTTTTGGTCGTTCACCGGACCACTGGCGGAGGGCCCCGGCGTGATGGACGTCGCGGGCCCGTCACCCTGCGACCCCTTGCCCTCGTCGCCGCTCTTTCCGCCGCTTGCGCCCAAGTTGAGGGCCCACACCACCAGAAGGGCGAGCAGCACGACGATGGCCAGCGCAACGGCCCTCCGCCGCCAGTAGATGGAGGAGGGAAGCGGCCCGATCGGATTGCGCAGTGATCCCACGCGGAAACTCTACGAGAGATCGGCACCAGCACCGGCCAGTACCCGCCGCATCCGGCTGCAACTTTTCCCATGATCGGCCCGGCGACGGCTCCCCGGCCGCGTTTCCGGCCCTAACGGGCCTGATGCCCCCTTAGGTCAGCTTCTGCTCCACTCCGGCCTCACTTTCACCGGATACAGCACACTTGGCGCCCGACGAAGCGGAGAAGAAACGCGAGCCCCTGCGGTGCGCTCCCCCTCACAGAACCCGACACTCACGCCTCACAACACCGGCCCCCACGACGCCAGGCACCCCCGCCTCACAACACCTGGCATCCCCACCTCACGACGCCTGGCACTGTGCCCTCACGGCATCAGGCACTCCACCCTCCCTCACGACATCAGGCACCCCCGCCTCACCGAGCCGGGCAATCGCACCTCGCGACGCCGGGCGCTCGGGGCTCACGGCGCCAGGCCCCCTCCTCACGGACCCGGCCACCCCCACCTCACGAGCCCAGCCACCCCAGCCTCACGGGCTCACGGGCTCACGGGCTAGACCACTCTTCCTTGTGGCCGAAGCCCCGTCCGTTGTCGATCAGCCGCAGCCAGTCGGGGCGCAGCTCCCACAGCTCGGTCCGCTCCAGGGCGGCGCGCAGCCGGTCGCTCGCCGCCACGAAGGGGAAGCGCTCCAGATAGATCCGCCAGCCGGCCGCCCGCTCGGCACCGGCCAGGACGCGGCAGCGGCCCCGGCCCTGAAGCCCGGTCAGGGCGCTCCACTCCTGACCATCCTGCTGCACCGTGAACGCGACCCGTGCGCCGGGCTCCGCGAGGGCCCGGCCGTGCCGCGTCGTGGTCGCCGTGACGAAGTACAGCGCGGGCCCATATCCCGCCGCCTCACCGCCCACCGCACCCACCGTGCCCGCCGCGTGAGTCATGTCAGTCGCGCCGGTCCCGCCGGTCATGTCAGTCGCGCCAGTCACCTCGTTCGCGACGGCCACGGCACTCGCGGCGGTCGCGTACAGCACCGCGCACGCCTGCGGCCCGTCCTCGTCCGCGTACGCCAGCGTCATCGTCGTATGGGCGGCCAGCGCCCGCCGGATCGCCTCCGGGCAGGACGTACCGCCCGGCCCCGCCCCGCCGTCCAGCCCCGCCGCGCCACTCGCCTCGGACACACCGCCCGCCCCCGCCGCTCGGCCGCCCACACGTTCCACCCCGCCTGCCCCGGCCTCACCGTCTGCCCCGGCGCCACGGTCCGGCCCCACCGCACCACCCGGCCCCACCGCGCCGCCGTCCATACCCTCCGCACCGTTCATCTCCGCCATGCCCGCATCCTCGCTTGCGACGCCTCCATTATTCCAGCAACGATTACGGAGAGTAACCAGTTCCCACCGGATCGTGTCGGGGCGCCCGGCCGCCGCGTGCCGCTTGCCCCGGGTTGCCGCCCGGCCGCCGCGTGCCGCTTGCCCCGGGTTGCCGCCCGGCCGCCGCGTGCCGCTCGTCCAAGCCGGTGCCCGGCCGTCGCGTGCCGCTTGCCCCGGGTTGCCGCCCGGCGACCGCGTGCCGCTCGTCCGGGCCGGCGCCCGGCCGCCTCGTACCGCCGGTAGCCGCCAACCGTGCGCAACCGGCCGTCCTGCGTGCGGGTGGGCGCGCGGCGGGGCGGGCCCGGTACGTTTCCTGGGCGACCTTGGACGTGCCAGGATCGGCAGTGCCATGACTTCGACGCCTGTCACCACCACTGCCACGACCGCCGCCGCCGAGACCGCTTCTGCCGCCGACGCGGCCGCGGGAGCCGCCGACGGGACCGCGCTGCACCGCCCGGTCACCGACTGGTTCGACGAGCACGCCCGCGATCTGCCCTGGCGCCGCCCCGAGGCGGGCGCCTGGGGTGTGATGGTGAGCGAGTTCATGTTGCAGCAGACCCCGGTCAGCAGAGTGCTGCCGGTCTACGAGCAGTGGCTGGCCCGCTGGCCGCGCCCCGCCGACCTGGCCGCCGAGGCGCCGGGCGAGGCGGTACGGGCCTGGGGCCGGCTCGGCTATCCGCGCCGCGCCCTGCGGCTGCATGCCGCCGCCTCCGCCATACAGGAGCGGCACGGCGGCGACGTACCGCGCGAGCACGGCCAGTTGCTGGCGCTGCCCGGCGTCGGCGAGTACACCGCCGCCGCGGTCGCGTCCTTCGCGTACGGGCAGCGGCACGCGGTGCTGGACACCAACGTGCGCCGGGTGTTCGCCCGCGCGGTGGCCGGCCGTCAGTTCCCGCCGAACGCCACCACCGCGGCGGAGCGCAAACTCGCCCGCCAGCTGCTGCCCGAGGACGAGAAGCTGGCGGCGCGCTGGGCGGCGGCCACGATGGAGCTGGGTGCGCTGCTGTGCACGGCGCGTGCACCGGAGTGCGGGCGCTGCCCGATCGCCGCGCAGTGCGCCTGGCGGCAGGCCGGGTCCCCGGCGCACGACGGTCCGCCGCGCCGCACCCAGACGTATGCCGGTACCGACCGGCAGGTGCGCGGCAAGCTGCTCGCCGTTCTGCGCGAGGCGGTCTCGCCGGTGCCGCAGCAGGCGCTGGACGCGGTGTGGGGCGAGCCGGTGCAGCGGGCCCGGGCGCTGGACGGGCTGGTCGCGGACGGTTTGGTGGAGCCGCTCGGCGGTGGCCGCTATCGGTTGCCGCTCACGTAGTGCGGCCGTCAGCCGCAGGGAATTACCTGTAGGCCTGTAAGCGAGGAAGGGGGCGCGGTCACTTCGGCGGCCGCGCCCTTCGGTGTCCTCTGCCGTTGCCTGACCCCGTGTCACCTTTGGCGTCACTTGACCGGAAAGTGCACCGGATACGACCGGAAGAAGACCTTCCGCCTGCGCGATGGCCGCCGCGTCACAGCCGATAGGCCTTCCGGCGGGGGTGCTTCTCCCCCCGGAGGATGACCCAAACGGGGCCGCCGTCCGTCCGAGGTATGACCCCTGGCGGGCTGTTACACAACCGAGGGTTTTCCGTGCACTCGCTGTGGGGCCGACGCACATTACGCCGCAACACCCCCTCCGTAGCGTCTTCCTCGTGCTGGAGATGACCGCCAGCACGGTCAACGTGGGGAAACGTAAGCGGATCGGAGGCGTCGGAATGGCGACCAGCGGCGGCAAGGTACTGGACTTCGAAGAGTACGTTCGTACGCGGCAGGAGGCCCTGCTGCGGAGCGCCCGGCGCCTGGTGCCCGACCCGGTCGACGCGCAGGATCTGCTCCAGACGGCACTGGTCCGCACCTACGGGCGCTGGGACGGCATCGCGGACAAGTCACTGGCCGACGCCTACCTCCGCCGCGTCATGATCAACACGCGGACGGAGTGGTGGCGGGCGCGCAAGCTCGAAGAGGTGCCCACCGAGCAGCTCCCGGACGCGAGCGTGGACGACGGCACCGAGCAGCGCGCCGACCGCGCCCTGCTGATGGACATCCTCGGGGTACTGGCTCCCAAGCAGCGCAGCGTCGTCGTGCTGCGACACTGGGAGCAGATGAGCACGGAGGAGACCGCGGCGGCGCTGGGCATGTCCACGGGAACGGTCAAGAGCACGCTGCACCGTGCGCTGGCCCGGCTGCGGCAGGAGCTTCAGATGCGCGACATCGATGCGCGGATGCTGGAGCGTGGCGAGCAGGGCCGGGAGCGGTGCGCGGCCTGACCCGCGGCGCACGGCACGCGGCGCCACGTCACGCAGCACCACAACCGACATCACACCAAGCACCACACGAAACGCGTCTTTGCCGATGAAAACGGACACAACGCCAGGCGCCTTACGGCTCACACCTCGACGCGCGACAATCACCTCAGGAACAGCAGCGGGTTCGGCGGCTGTGCGAGCAGCACGGTGAGCAGGAGCGGATTGACCAGGAACAGGTTGACCAGGAGCGGGTTGACCAAAGGCGGCGCGGCCACGGCAGGTGTGGCCGCCGTCGGCCTTTTGCTGGCCGGGTGCAATCCGGGCGGCGAGGGCGTGCGCAGCGAGGGGACGGCCGGCGCCACCCCCGCGCCCAAGGGCGCGGTGCACACCACTCCCAGCCCGACCGCGACCGCCCGCTACAAGAAGGTCGACGCCGTCAAGCTGCTGAAGCACGCCCCGAAGGTCGGCCAGGATGTGAAGAGGTCGCTGGCCAAGCCGTGCGCCGCGGACGAGTACCCGGTCGAGGTGACGTATGCGTCGCTGACCGGCGCCAAGGCCCCCGATGTCATCGTGAACGTCATGACCTGCGCGGACTCCGTCGGCATCGGCGCGTATGTCTTCCGCAGGCACGAGGGTGCCCCGGACGGGTATGACACCGTGTACATCAACGAACAGCCGTCGGTCTACGCCGGGGTCAACAAGGGCGACCTCGAGGTCTCCAAGCAGACCTACGCCACGGGCGACAAGGTGTGCTGCCCCTCCGGCGAGGACGTGATGAGCTACCGCTGGGCGGACGGCCGCTTCAAGGAGCACGGCCGCCCGTATCACACCGACTACAGCAAGACCACCGCCGACGGCAGCCTGCCGGACGACGGCACGGAAACGGAGGGTTGAGACAACCGCATGGCCGAGACCCATGTGCTCTTCGTCGAGGACGACGACGTCATCCGCGAGGCCACCCAGCTCGCCCTGGAACGCGACGGATTCACGGTCACCGCGATGCCCGACGGGCTCGCGGGCCTGGAGGCGTTCCGCGCCGACCGCCCCGACATCGCGCTGCTCGATGTGATGGTGCCGGGACTCGACGGTGTCAGCCTGTGCCGGCGGATCCGTGACGAGTCGACGGTTCCCGTGATCATGCTGTCGGCGCGCGCCGACTCGATCGATGTGGTGCTCGGTCTGGAGGCCGGCGCGGACGACTATGTCACCAAGCCGTTCGACGGCGCGGTGCTGGTCGCCCGGATCCGCGCCGTGCTGCGCCGCTTCGGTCACGCCAGTGGCCCGGACCGGGCCGGTGCCGCCGCGGCGGATCCGGCCGATGCCGCCGAGGCGGTGCTGCGCTTCGGTGATCTGGAGGTCGACACCGAGGGCATGGAGGTGCGCAAGGGCGGCGAGAACGTCGCGCTGACGCCGACCGAGATGCGGTTGCTGCTGGAGTTCTCCAACGCGCCGGGTACGGTCCTCTCGCGCGACCGGCTGCTGGAGCGGGTCTGGGACTACGGCTGGGGTGGTGACACCCGGGTGGTGGACGTCCATGTCCAGCGGTTGCGCGGCAAGATCGGCCAGGACCGGATCGAGACGGTCCGCGGCTTCGGATACAAGTTGAGAGGCTGACACCTCTGGTGGTCAGGCTGGCCCTGCGGACGGGGCTGAGATGGAAGCTCAGTGCCGCGATCGCACTCGTCGGAGCGCTGGTCGCGATCGCGCTGAGCCTTGTGGTGCACAACGCCGCCCGTCACTCCATGCTCGACAACAGCCGGGATGTGCAGATCGAGCGGCTCAACTTCACGCAGAAGATCTTCGTTTCCACCAACCGGCTCCAGTTCGGCGCGAAGATCGACGACCCGGCGCTGCCGGAGGCGCTGCGTGACGAGGTGGCCAAGAACAAGCGCGCCACCTACCTCCAGGACACCGGTCAGACCGCGCCCGATGTGTGGGCGGCCTCGCCGCTCAGCAACGGCCGGGTGCTGTCCGTCCACGACCGCTTCCCCGACCGCTTCGCCGTCCTCGACGATCTCGACCAGGCGCTGGTCATCGGCTCGACCGCGGTGGTGGTCGGCGGCTGCGCGCTGGGGGTGCTGGTCGGCGGGCGGCTGTCCAAGCGGCTGCGCAAGGCGGCCGCGGCCGCCGGCAAGCTCGCCGACGGCGACACCGCGGTCCGGATCCGCGACGAGGTCGGCAGCGGGCGGGTACGCGACGAGACCGACGATCTGGCCTTTGCCGTGGACGCCATGTCGGACGCCCTCCAGGAGCGCATCGAGGCCGAGCGGCGGGTCACCGCCGATATCGCCCACGAGCTGCGCACCCCGGTGACCGGTCTGCTGACCGCCGCCGAACTGCTGCCGCCCGGCCGTCCCTCGGAACTCGTACGCGACCGTGCGCAGGCGCTGCGCACCCTCGTCGAGGACGTGCTGGAAGTGGCCCGGCTCGACGGCCATGCGGAGCGCGCCGAGCTTCAGGACGTCGCGCTCGGCGAGTTCGTCACCCGGCGGGTGCGCGCCCTCGACCCGGGCATCGCCATCGATGTCGTACGGGACGCCGAGGTCACCACGGACCCGCGCCGGCTGGAGCGGATCCTCGGCAATCTGATCGCCAACGCCGCCCGGCACGGCAAGCCGCCGATCGAGGTCACCGTCGAGGGGCGGGTCCTGCGGGTCCGCGACCACGGCACGGGTTTCCCCGAGGCGCTGCTGCGCGAGGGTCCCAGCCGCTTCCGTACCGGCAGCAGCGACCGGGCGGGCCGCGGCCACGGGCTGGGGCTGACCATCGCGGCGGGCCAGGCCCGCGTACTGGGTGCCCGCCTCACCTTCCGCAACGCGGATGAACTCACCGACGGCTCGACCGGTGCCGTCTCCGTCCTCTGGCTGCCGGAGAACGCCCCGACCAATACGGGCAGCTTTCCGGTTCTCCATCTTCCGGACCGCTGAGCCGGTGGCCCGGTTGACCCGCCGGCCCGGGTGACCAGGTGATCGGGTGACCGGGGACCGGGTCGTCCCGTCCACAGCGGTCCCCCCGTACACAGCGGTTCCCCCGTACACGTCGAGCGGCCCCCGGCGGGATGCCGGGGGCCGCTACGGGACCGATAACTGAGGGCCGGTCAGAGGGCCGGTCAGACGGCCTCCGGCACCGCCACCCGGTCCGCCGGGGCGTCTCCGGCCTCCGGGCTCTCGGCGGGCTTGGCCGGGCCGCCGCGCAGCGGCACCTCCTTGAGGAACCAGGCCGCGGCGAAGCCGACGATGCTGATCGCGGCGCCCCACAGGAAGACGTGGTGGGTGCCGGTGGCGACGGCGTGCGCGTAGGCGTCCTTGATCATCGGCGGGAGCTTGGCCAGGCCCTTCGGGTCCATCTGGGCCCCGCCGCTGGTCATCTTCTCGCCGGCCTTGCCGATCCGCTCGGCCATCGTGGACTGCACCTGGTGGGTGAAGATCGCACCGAAGATCGCGACGCCGAAGGAGCCGCCGATCGTACGGAAGAGGGTGGCCGAGGACGAGCCGACGCCCATGTCCTTCATCTCGACGCTGTTCTGCGCGATCAGCATCGTGGTCTGCATCAGGAAGCCCATACCGGCGCCGAGCACCGCCATGTAGACGCCCGAGGTGAAGCGCGTGGTGTCGGTGTCCATCAGGGACAGCAGCGCGAGGCCCGCGGTGATCAGCCCGCCGCCGACCACGACGAAGATCTTGTACTTGCCGGACTGGGTGGTGACCCGGCCGGCGAACAGCGACACGGCCATCATCGCGAGCAGCATCGGCAGGAGCAGCAGGCCGGAGTTGGTGGCCGAGGCGCCCTGCACGGTCTGCTGGAACAGCGGCAGGAACGTCATCGACCCGAACATCACGAAGCCGACCAGGAAGCCGATGAGCGTGACCAGCGAGAAGTTGCCGTTGCGGAAGATGTGCAGCGGCAGCACCGGCTCGCTGACCTTGCGCTCCACGAGCACGAAGAGGGCGAGCGCGACCACGCCGAGGACTCCGAGGCCGATGATCTGGCCGGACAGCCAGTCGTACTCGGTGCCGCCCCAGGTGGTGATCAGTACCAGCGAGGTGATGCCGAGGGTGAGCAGCGCGGCGCCGACGTAGTCGATCCGGGTCTGCGACCGCTTCTTCGGCAGGTGGAGCACCGCGGTCACCATGGCCAGCGCGATCGCACCGAGCGGCAGGTTGATGTAGAAGCTCCAGCGCCAGCCGAGGTGGTCGGTGATGCTGCCGCCGACCAGCGGCCCGCCGATCATGGCGACGGCCATGACACCGGCCATCATGCCCTGGTACTTGCCGCGCTCCCGCGGCGGAATCAGATCGCCGATGATCGCCATGACGCCGACCATCAGACCGCCCGCGCCCAGGCCCTGTACGGCGCGGAAGCCGATCAGCTGTCCCATGTCCTGTGCCATGCCGGACAGCGCGGAGCCGATCAGGAAGAGCACGATGGAGGACAGGAAGACGCCCTTGCGTCCGTACATGTCGCCGAGCTTGCCCCAGATCGGCGTCGAGGCGGCGGTGGCGAGGGTGTAGGCCGTGACGACCCAGGACAGATGGTCCATCCCGCCCAGTTCACCGACGATCGTCGGCATCGCGGTACCGACGATCATGTTGTCCAGCATCGCGAGGAGCATCGCGATCATCAGCGCGAAGAGCACCACCCGTACACCGGGCGGCTGCTTGGCCGAGCCCGGGTCCTGTGCCGCGCCCGGTTTCCCCTTCGTCGCCGGTATCCGTCCGTCCCCCGTCGGGGTCGCATGTTGCGACTTCCCCATTGCTCACTCCCACTTACTTGCCGCCCGGCTAGTTCAGTACAGTGATGAAGGTAGGCGGCCAACTAGCCGGGCGTCAAGTAAGTTTCTCTGGTGCCCGGCTGGGCAGCTCTCTGACCAGTACCGACAACGCAGGAGAACGCCATGAGCGCACAGGCGCGCAGGGGAAACACCCGCCAGCGCATCCAGGACGTAGCGCTGGAGCTGTTCTCCGAACAGGGCTACGACAAGACCTCGCTGCGCGAGATCGCCGAGAAGCTCGAGGTCACCAAGGCGGCCCTCTACTACCACTTCAAGACCAAGGAAGACATCGTCATCAGCCTGTTCCAGGACCTGGCCAGGCCCATCGACGAGCTGATCGTCTGGGCCGAGGAGCAGCCACGCACCCTGGAGGCCAAGCAGGAGCTGATCCGCCGCTACAGCGAGTCGCTGCGCTCGGCCGAGCCCCTCTTCCGCTTCATGCAGGAGAACCAGGCGGCGGTGCGCGATCTGAGCATCGGCGAGACCTTCAAGTCACGCATGCTGACGCTCTTCGGCCTCCTCAAGGAGCCCGAATCGGAGCTGACGGATCAGGTGCGCTGCATCACGGCGCTGTTCTCCATGCATGCGGGCATGTTCGCGATGCAGAACGTGGAGGGCGACCCCGAGGAGAAGCGCAAGGCCATCCTCGAGGTCGCCACAGAACTGGTCACGGCGGCAAACCCGCCGCACCGCCGGCCAGCCCGGCCGGACTCAGCTCAGACGGTGTCGCCGTGAGCCCGCAGGAATCCGGTCGGCTCGATGCCCGACCCGTAGTTGGGGCCGGTGCGGACCTCGAAGTGCAGGTGGGGACCGGAGGAGTTGCCGGTGCTGCCGGACAGGCCGATCTGCTGGTCGGTGCCGACCTGCTGGCCGACCTGGACCTGGATCGATGACAGGTGCGCGTACTGGGTGTACACCCCGGGGGCGTGCTTGATCACAATGGCGTTGCCGTACGCCGGGCCGTCGCCGCCACCGTTGGGGCCGGCCTTGACGACGGTGCCGGAGTGCGCGGCCTTGACCTGGGTGCCACTGGGCACGACGAAGTCCTGGCCACTGTGGCTGTGCGACCACATGTTGCCGGCCAGACCGAAGGTCGAGCCCAGGGTGTACTTGTCGACCGGCGTCACCCAGGCGTTGGCCTTCTTGGCCGCGTCCTTCTTGGCCTTGGCCGCGGCGGCCTTGGCGTCGGCGACGGACTTGGCCTGCGCGTCGGCCTGCGCGGTGACGGTCGAACCGACACCCGAGGTGAGGTTCAGCAGACCACCGTCGGCGGCCGTGGCGGCACCGGCGCCGAGCGCGGCGGTAACGCCGACACCGGCGGCCACTATGGCGACGCGATTGCGCAGAGCGGTCTTCTTCGAATTGCGGAGAGCGGCGAACTTCGACATGCGGGTTTCCTCCAGAGCTTTGATTGGCTTTCCCGGCTGCGGTCCGGGATTGCCATTCCTTGGTAACCCGCATTCGCCGCCCCGCCAAGGTGCCTTTCTACTAACCCGGCCCGTACGTGGAGCCGAGTGAACTGGGCCCTTGCGCCCTCTCCGCAGACATGCGCGAAACCCCCAAATCCGGACATCTGGAACACCTGGCGGATCCGCCACGCACCCCTTGAACAGGCACTTTCTCCAGATGTCGCTTGGGAGCCCGGTCCCCCCGGGTCTCCACCGCCCGAGCCCCCCACCCTCGCCCCCGAAAACCCCGGCGGCTCCGCAGCCCACTTCCCCTAAATTCTTTAGTAGGCCCCAAATCAGCTGTGCGCCATGTCACCGATAAACAAGATCCAATCCCTTTCGGCGGCCATTCGGACGCCCGATTCGGGGTCGAGAACCACTGTGACGGGGGTTACTCGGGTATTTGTGACCCGGGTTACCCGGCCTTTGTGACGCCGGTAACTCGCCCTTTGTGACCCCGGTAACCCGGCCTTTGTGACCCCGGTAACTCAAGGCCGCTAAATGTCCGTATTCGCCGGGAATGGGAGGCCCGATATCCGTGGCCTGGACCACACCCTCCCCGCGCCGTCCACCCTCCGCGTGAACCTGGCCGATCCCCGCCCGGCGGCCCCGGCGGCGCCCTGGCCTGGCCGGACGACAGCACCGGCCACGGGGGAGGGCGGACCGCACCATGGACCCTTCAGCAGTGGGTGCCCGGCTCGTCTCGGGCGTGGTCGCACCGCTGGTCAAGAAGCTCTTCGTCAAGGAGGGGCCGGGCGCCGGCCTGGTGGCGGCGCCGGTACGGATATCCGGCCTGGTCACCTTCAAGGGCGAGAAGCGGACCCCTCTCCGACAAGGACCTGCACAGGCTCGCGACGGAGCTGGTGGACCGGGCCGTACGGGCCTGCGGCCCCGGCGAGCGCCCGCTCCCCGCCGATGAGGAGCCGGCCGTGGCCGACGCCCTGGCCGCCACGCTGCGCGGCCTCGCGAGCTCGACATGGACGACGTCCAGGCCGTCCACCTGGGCGCCGCCGCCCTCGCCGCCCGTCTGCAAGCGGCCCGCCCACCCGCCGTCCGCGGCCTCTCGCGGGACGCCGAGCTGCTGCACGACGCCCTGCTCGGCACCGCCTGCCTGCACATCGTCCACTTCTTCACCCGGCGCTCGGCCTTCGTGGCCCGCACCCTCGTCCAGCAGAGCCGGAGCCTGGACGGCCTGATCGGCATCATCGACGCCTTCATCGAGCGGCATCCGTCCCCACGGGCCGCCGACGCCGCCTTCGAGCGCAGCTACCTCGCCTACCTGGCGCGCAAGCACGGCCGGCTGACCGTCTACGGCATCGATCTCGCCCACTCCCCGGACCGGTGGCCGCTGGATGCGGCCTATACGAGCCTGGAGGCGACGGCCCCGGCCGGCTGCGAGCTGCCCGGCATCAGCCCCTTCACCGAGGAGGGCGCCCCCCGGTCCGAACCGGCGGCCCCCGTTCCCGCCCCCGCCGACCAGGCCCTGGCCGGCCGCGACCGGGTGCTGCTGCGCGGTGTCGCCGGCTCCGGCAAGAGCACCCTCGTCCAGTGGCTGGCCGTCTCCTGCACCAAGGCCCCGGCGAGACGGCCCTCCCCCGCCTCTACGGCCGGATCCCCTTCGTCCTCCCGCTGCGCACCCTCACCCGGGACGGCGCGCCGCTGCCCACCCCGCGGCCGCTGGCACGGCGCGGCCCGCTGCGCCGCCGAGGACCCCGGCCGGCTCGACGCCTACGAGCAGTCCCTGCTGGCCGCCGTACACACCAAACAGGACCTCGCCCGGCTCGCCACCAACCCCCTCATGTGCGGCCTGACCTGCGCACTGCACCGGGACCGCCGCGGCTATCTGCCCACCGGCCGCAAGGAGCTCTACGACGCCGCCCTGGGCATGCTGCTCTCCCGCCGCGACCGCGAACGCGACATGGCCGCCCCCACGGGCATCGAGCTGAGCGACGAGCCGCAGATCCAGCTCCTCCAGCGGCTCGCCTACTGGCTCATCCGCAACGGCCGTACGGAACTCGACCGCGAACGGGCGGAGCGCATCATCGGCGAGGCCCTGCCGGCCGTGCCCGCCGCCGCGGAACCCGGGGGCCGGTTCGCGGAGCAGCCGATACGGACAGATACGCCCAGGAGATCATCCAGCATCTGGACGCCGATGTGACCGTCACCGCGACGTCTCCCTCCGAGCTGCGAGCGCTCAAGACACTCGGTGGCCGGTCACGCGTTTCTGTGGGCGGCCCCTACACAGCTTCTGAACTCCTCGACGCATTGCAGCCCGAGCTGATCCGAAGCTGGCCATCACGGAGAACCCGGAGATCACCGACCTCGCGTTCCTCCGTGAGTTCCCGTCACTGGAGTGGCTGTCGCTGTGGGACTGCCCCGCGGTCGAAAGCGTCGCCCCGCTCGCGGACCTGCCCATCCGTTCCCCCTCCAACTGGATCACATCCCCGATGACTTCGACGAGCGCCAGTGGAATGCGCTGGCCTCCCTGAAGGAGCTGGAGCGATTCACGTTCGGTCTGGGAACAGAAGGAGGCACCCTGCGCCTGCCGCCCGGCCTCCGGCCTCCGGCCTCCGGCTTCCGCAGGTGCGAACGCTCGAAATCTTCAACAGCACGCGCCGCCCCGGATCCGATATGAGCCGCCTGCTGAGCTCGGCCCTGCCCGCATTCCCTGACGTCCGGAAACTCCAGCTCCAAAGCGGGATCGACGCTCCCATCGATCTTTCTCCCTTGGCAGCCCTGCCCGATCTCCAGGAGCTGCGCCTCTCACGCCTCCGCCCGGAGCCCCGCCACTCCCTCCCTCCCCACATCAAACTCACCCGCTACCCGCGCCCCCGCACATAGGCTTACGAGCAGCGCCGACCCCCTCAAACCCGATACCCAGTACCGCAGTTACGGGGAACTCATGGATCCCGCGAACATCGTCGCCCGCCTCACCCCCCACGCCCTCGATCCGCTGGTCCGCAAGCTCTTCGTCACCGAGGGGCCGTTCGCCGGGCCGGTCGACCGGCCCGTACGCATCTCCGCGCTGCTCTCCTTCACCGGCGAGAAGCCGGCGCTGACGGAGCGGGAGCTGCACGGTCTCGCCGTGGTCCTCGTCGAGCAGGCGCTGGACGGGACGTGCGGCGACGAGGGCCGGGCCGTCACCACCGCCCTGGCCCGTACCCTCCGTGCCCTCGCCGACATCGAGATGGACGATCTCGACGCCGCCCGGCTCCTGCCCGCCGAATTCGCCCGTCGGCTGTGCGAGACGGTGCCCGGTGTCACCCGGCATCTGACCGCCGACGGCGCCCGGCTGCACAGCCTGCTGCTGGATGCCGTCGCGCTGCACATCCTGTACTTCTTCACCCGGCGGTCGGGGTACGTGGCCCGCAGCCTCGTCGAGCAGACCCGGACCCTCGCCACTCTGATCGACGGCCACGGCACGTCCGGGCTCCGGCCCCCGCTTCCGGCCGCCGAGGACGCCACCTCCCGGTACGCCGCCCCGGTGAGCCCCGGCCGCGAGGACATCGCCGCCCCGTACACCGCCCCGGAGGCCCCCTCCCCCCACGACAGCACCGTTCACGACCCCGCCCTCCGGGACGCCGCCTTCGAGGCCCGCTACGCCCACGACACCGCCGCCCTCCACAACCACCTCACGATCTTCGGTATCGACCTCGCGCACTCCCCCGACAGCTGGCCGCTCGACGCCGCCTACCTGGGGCTCCAGTGCGAGCCCGTCCCCACGGACGCCGACGCGCCGCAGGACGCCGCTTCCGCGCCGGACACCGCCGGGCAGGACGACCCGCCGCTCCCCGCCGAGCAGGCGCTGTCGGGCCGCGGGCAGGTGCTGGTCCGCGGGGTGGCCGGGTCGGGCAAGACGACGCTGCTCCAGTGGCTGACCGTCGCCACCGCCCGCGACGAGCTGCCCGAGGTGCTCGCGGGTCTGCGCGGCCGGGTTCCGTTCCTGCTGCCCGTACGCCGCTTCGCCCGCGAGGGCCTCCCCCTCCCCCGCCACCTTTCTGGGCGCCGTCGGCTACGGGGAGGCCGGGGAGGCGCCGGCCGGCTGGACGGAGCGCGTTCTCGGTGCGGGCCGCGCGCTGCTGCTGATCGACGGGATCGACGAGGCCCCCGAGAGCGACCGCGAGCAGGTGCGCCGCAAGCTCGGCGAGTGGACCGTGCGCTATCCGGGCAACGTCTGGATCGTCACGTCCCGGCCGTCCGCCGTCCCCGGCAACTGGCTCGCCGACGAGGGCTTTTGCGAGGTGTCGCTGGCCCCGATGAGCCGCGAGGACGTCGCCGCGTTCATCCAGCGCTGGCACCGCGCCGCGGCCCAGCAGAGCCCGGCCGACCTCGACCGGCTCGGCCATTACGAGCGGACGCTGCTCAATGCCGTACGGATCACCCGCGATCTGGGGCGGCTGGCGACCAATCCGCTGATGTGCGGGCTGCTGTGCGCCCTGCACCGCGACCGCCGGGGGTATCTGCCCAACGGCCGCAAGGAGCTCTACGACGCGGCGCTGTCGATGCTGCTGGAGCGCCGGGACCGGGAGCGGGCGATGGCGGCCACCGACGGGGTCGAGCTGACCCGGCAGCCCAAGATCCAGCTGCTCCAGAAGCTCGCCCACTGGATGCTGGTCAACGGCCGCTCGGAGATGGACCGGGTGACGGCGGTCGACACCCTCGCCCGGCATCTGCCCGCGATCCCGGACGCGGCCCGCCAGGGCGGCCCCGAGGACGTCTTCCGGCATCTGCTCAACCGCACCGGGCTGCTGCGTGAGCCCACCCCCGGCACGGTCGACTTCGTGCACCGCACCTTCCAGGACTATCTCGCCGCCCGGGCGACGGTGCAGCGGCACGATTTCGAGCTGCTGCTCGACCATGCCCACCACGACAACTGGGAGGACGTCATCCGGATGGCCGTGGCCCTGGCCCGGCCCGATGAGTGCGCGGCCCTCCTGGACGGGCTGCTCGCCCCGCACCCCGGTGTACGCGCCGCCGAGGCCCGGCACCGCAAGCTGCTCGCGGCGGCCTGTCTGGAGCACGCCACCGAGCTGGACCCGGCGGTGCGGGCGCGGGTGCAGCGCTTCACCCGCGACATGGTGCGGCCCAGCACGCCGTCCGGGGCCCGCGCGCTGGGCTGGATAGGGCCGATCGTGCTGGAGATGCTCCCGGACCCCGCCCATGTCTCCGACCGCGAGGCCTACCTCCTCGCGATCACCGCCACCTCGATCGCCGACGACATGGCGATCGACTATCTGACGGGCCTGCGCGACCGGGCCCATCACGAGGTACGGACGCAGCTCGCCGGAGCCTGGCGGCGCCATGACACCGCCCGCTACGCCCGCGAGATCATCGCCCACCTGGAACCGGCCGAGCTGTACTTTCCGGTCTCCGACCTGGAGGAGCTGCATGCACTGCGCCGGCTGGGCGGGCGCCCGCATCTGCGGATCGCCGGTCCTTTCACGCCCGACCAGCTCATCGAGGGCATTGTTCCGGCCGAGGGCCTGACCCGGTTGTGGCTCGCCTACGATCTGGGCGTTTCCATGGAGTGGCTGTCCGCCTTTCCGAAACTGGACACACTTCGCATCGGCCGTCGTATTCCGCCGGTGCGGGGTGTTCCCGAAGGGATTGGCGTCGTTCAGATGTAGCGGGCGGGCGCCGGGAACGTTGTCCAGAAACGGCCGAAAATGACCTAGCAATTACGGCGCTGCATTTCTCTGCCGCATACAGAACTGCCCCGGAACCGTGAGAAACGATTCCGGGGCAGTGCCGTATGCGAGATATCCGCGGTGCCGGTCAGGCGTCCTTGCTCAGGTTCGGGCCCGAACCGCCGGCCGTGGACTCGATCGGCGGGGCGTCGGGCAGTGCCGACTTCTCCTCGCCGCGGAAGGTGAACTTGGCGGTTTCACCCTCGCCCTCGACATCGACGACCACGATGTGGCCCGGACGCAGCTCGCTGAAGAGGATCTTCTCCGAGAGTGCGTCCTCGATCTCGCGCTGGATCGTGCGGCGCAGCGGACGGGCGCCGAGCACCGGGTCGTACCCGCGCTTGGCCAGCAGCGACTTGGCCTCGCTGCTGAGCTCGATGCCCATGTCGCGGTCCTTGAGCCGCTCGTCCACCTTGTTGATCATGAGGTCGACGATCTGGATGATGTCTTCCTCGGTCAGCTGGTGGAAGACGACGGTGTCGTCGACACGGTTGAGGAACTCGGGGCGGAAGTGCTGCTTGAGCTCTTCGTTGACCTTGTTCTTCATCCGCTCGTAGCTGGACTTGGTGTCACCCTGGGCCGCGAAGCCGAGGTTGAAGCCCTTGGAGATGTCCCGGGTGCCGAGGTTGGTCGTCATGATGATGACCGTGTTCTTGAAGTCCACGACCCGGCCCTGGGAGTCGGTCAGGCGACCGTCCTCCAGGATCTGGAGCAGCGAGTTGAAGATGTCCGGGTGGGCCTTCTCGACCTCGTCGAAGAGCACGACGGAGAACGGCTTGCGGCGCACCTTCTCGGTGAGCTGGCCGCCCTCTTCGTAGCCGACGTAGCCGGGAGGCGAACCGAACAGCCGCGAGACCGTGTGCTTCTCGCTGAACTCCGACATGTCGAGGGAGATCAGCGCGTCCTCGTCGCCGAACAGGAACTCCGCCAGCGTCTTGGACAGCTCGGTCTTACCGACACCGGACGGACCGGCGAAGATGAACGAGCCACCGGGACGCTTGGGGTCCTTCAGGCCGGCACGCGTACGGCGGATGGCCTGGGAGAGCGCCTTGATGGCGTCCTTCTGGCCGATGACGCGCTTGTGCAGCTCGTCTTCCATCCGCAGCAGCCGCGAGGACTCCTCCTCGGTGAGCTTGAAGACCGGGATGCCGGTGGCCGTCGCCAGAACCTCGGCGATCAGCTCCTCGTCCACCTCGGCGACGACGTCCATGTCGCCGGCCTTCCACTCCTTCTCCCGCTTCGCCTTCGCGGCCAGGAGCTGCTTCTCCTTGTCGCGCAGGCCCGCGGCCATCTCGAAGTCCTGCGAGTCGATCGCGGACTCCTTCTCCCGGCGCACATCGGCGATCTTCTCGTCGAATTCGCGCAGGTCCGGCGGTGCGGTCATGCGGCGGATCCGCATCCGGGAGCCGGCCTCGTCGATCAGGTCGATCGCCTTGTCCGGCAGGAAGCGGTCGGAGATGTAGCGGTCGGCGAGGGTGGCCGCCGCGACCAGCGCGGAGTCCGTGATGGAGACGCGGTGGTGCGCTTCGTAGCGGTCCCGCAGACCCTTGAGGATCTCGATGGTGTGCGGGAGCGACGGCTCCGCGACCTGGATCGGCTGGAAGCGGCGCTCGAGGGCCGCGTCCTTCTCCAGGTGCTTGCGGTACTCGTCGAGCGTGGTGGCACCGATGGTCTGGAGCTCGCCTCGCGCCAGCATGGGCTTGAGGATGCTCGCGGCGTCGATCGCGCCCTCGGCGGCGCCCGCACCCACCAGGGTGTGGAGCTCGTCGATGAACAGGATGATGTCGCCGCGGGTGCGGATCTCCTTGAGGACCTTCTTCAGGCGCTCCTCGAAGTCACCGCGGTAGCGGGAGCCGGCGACCAGGGCACCGAGGTCGAGGGTGTAGAGGTGCTTGTCCTTGAGGGTCTCGGGCACCTCGCCCTTGACGATGGCCTGCGCCAGGCCCTCGACGACCGCCGTCTTGCCGACGCCGGGCTCGCCGATGAGGACCGGGTTGTTCTTGGTACGGCGGGACAGCACCTGCATGACCCGCTCGATTTCCTTCTCGCGCCCGATGACCGGGTCGAGCTTGGTCTCGCGAGCGGCCTGCGTCAGGTTGCGGCCGAACTGGTCCAGGACGAGGGACGTCGAGGGAGTGCCCTCGGCGGGGCCGCCGGCGGTGGCGGCTTCCTTGCCCTGGTAGCCGGAGAGCAGCTGGATGACCTGCTGCCGCACCCGGTTCAGATCGGCGCCCAGCTTCACCAGGACCTGGGCGGCGACGCCCTCGCCCTCGCGGATCAGGCCGAGCAGGATGTGCTCCGTACCGATGTAGTTGTGGCCGAGCTGGAGGGCCTCGCGGAGCGAGAGCTCCAGGACCTTCTTGGCACGGGGGGTGAAGGGAATGTGCCCGGACGGAGCCTGCTGGCCCTGCCCGATGATCTCCTCCACCTGCTGGCGGACCGCCTCGAGCGAAATCCCGAGGCTCTCCAGGGCCTTAGCGGCGACACCCTCACCCTCATGGATCAGGCCCAGGAGGATGTGCTCGGTGCCGATGTAGTTGTGGTTGAGCATCCGGGCTTCTTCCTGAGCCAGGACGACAACCCGCCGCGCACGGTCGGTGAACCTCTCGAACATCGTTAATCGCTCCTCAGAGCGGTCAGGCAGTTAGGGGTCGGTCCCCTCCCTGTCCTTCCGCATGCTAGTCCCGCGGGGCGGGACAGCTCATTCCAACTGCCGACACCCGTCCGGATCACCCCCGCTCCGGCGGGGAAATTTACTGCCGAACAGCTGACATCTGCTCCAACTCGATGGTGCGAGACGATGTTCCCGCAGGCCAGGCATATACGCCCACTGCCACTACGCCCGTGGCGAACGCGCCCTGTACCGACACGCCGTCCGCCACCGGCCGTCAGCCGGGGAGAAGCGCCTCGGGCGCCGGTCACACCGTCTCTTCCCACTGAGACTGTCTTACCCGCAGGGACTGACACTCCATGCGGCGCAGAGCCCTTCCATCCGCTACGGGCGAACATCCGCACGCCACTGAATGCCCCCGCACACCCTCTTGCGCGGGTACGGTGCGTATCCAAGTATCCACCCAGCGTAACTTCCCGGGTTTTCGGGAGTTGCACCGGGCATGGCCCGCGTGCTTCCGCGCCCCCGCAGTCCCCTCGCCCCCACCCTCGTCACGGTCCGCCGCTGGTACGAGGAGGAGCTGGGCTGGCCGACCACCGGAACGGAGCCGGTGGAGCTGCTGACGGGGCTGCGCTTCGATGTCCTGGAGATGCCGGCCGATGCGGGAAGCGCCGTATTGCGGCGACTGCCGCGCACCGGCCCGGTGGCGCTCCTTCGGGCCGGATGCGGCGGGAAACACACGGGTGATCGGCCGAAATTGCTCATGCTCATCGCGGCCGGCGGCGCCGAAGAACTCCCGGGAATCCTGGAATGGCTGGAGTGGGGCGCACTCGCAGCGGATCTCACGACGCGTGGGACGGGAGACCGGATGCCCGCGCCGGCGTTCTCCGCCGGCACAGCACTGTCATACGGATTCGGCTCGCGGGAGGCCGCGAGGTGGGTGCGGCCTCCCCGGACCGGGCGCGAGGCGGAGAATTCCCTGCCCACCACGGGGTTCGGGGCAGGATTCGGGGACGTTGGAGGCGCCCCCGACCTCGTGCGGCTCGTGAGCGCGGCAGCAACGGAGTGCCACCGTGCCCGGTTGTCGCGTGCTCGTAATAGCCAATCGGACCGCGCGAGAGGCGATCAGCCGTTGGCCTTCTCGAATGCCTCACGAATGTCGGCGGGGACGCGGCCACGGTCATTGACGTTGTAGCCGTTCTCCTTCGCCCAGGCACGGATCTTCGCGGTGTCCTGGCTGCCGCCGGAAGCAGCGGCACGTGCCTTGCCACGGCCCGAAGAAGCGCGGCCACCGGTACGCCGGCCGGCCTTCACGAAGTCGGCAAGCGAGTCGCGCAGCTTCTGCGCGTTGCCGTCCGAGAGGTCGATCTCGTAGGACTTGCCGTCGAGAGCGAACGTCACCGTCTCGTCCGCCTCGCCACCGTTGAGGTCGTCGACAAGAAGAACCTGAACCTTCTGTGCCACCGGTTTCCCTTTCATCGAATGCGGATTACGACGGAAAGCAAACCGCTTTTCCGGGAAAAACACAAACCCTTGGGTAGGGTTCACTTGCCCGCAGACCGGGGAACGCATGCTTCCGTAGCCATGAGATAGGGGAGCGATTCGGACATAGAACACTCATCACAGGTGCAGAAGCATCCGGCTGTTACCCAGGGTGTTGGGCTTCACTCGTTCGAGGCCCAGGAACTCCGCAACGCCCTCGTCATAGGAACGCAGCAGCTCACTGTAGACATCACCGTCTACCGGGGCTTCGCCGATCTCCACGAAGCCGTGCTTGGTGAAGAAGTCGACTTCGAAGGTGAGACAGAAAATGCGCCGTACTCCGAGCCAGCTCGCAGTGCGCACCAGCTTCTCCAGGACTTGGTGGCCGACGCCGGATCCCTTCAGCCGGGGATCCACGGCCAGGGTGCGGACCTCGGCGAGGTCTTCCCACATGACGTGGAGTGCTCCGCAGCCGACGACCTCGGCGTCTTCGTCCCGCTCGGCGACCCAGAACTCCTGGATGTCCTCGTAAAGCGTGACGGTGGCTTTGTCGAGCAGGATCCCGTTGCGTGAGTAGGCGTCGATGAGACGGCGCACGGCCGGTACATCGGCGGTCCTGGCACGGCGGACGGTGAGCCCTTTTGAATGCGGAGGCATGCCGGGACGCTATCGCCCGTTGCCGGTGGCACTCGCCCCGGGTTCATCCCCTTCGGCCGATCCGGCTTCAGCGGCGCCTTCCGGTGCCGCTTGTGCTTCGTCTACTTCCGCGGGCGCGGCCTCTTCGGGCTCCGGTGCCTGTTGTTCTGCGTCTTCCGCGGGTTCATCGACTTGCACCATCCGCACGGCATCACGCAGGGCATGCCGCTGTTCCGGCGACATCATGCCGAAGAAGGCCACAAGAGCGGCCGCGGGGTTGTCGCTGGCGGACCATGCTTCGTTCATCAGTGCGGCCGCGTAGGCGGCGCGAGTGGAGACCGCCTCATATCGATAGGCGCGGCCTTCTGCTTCGCGGCGCACCCAGCCCTTCTGATGGAGGTTGTCCAATACGGTCATGACCGTGGTGTAGGCGATCGACCGTTCCTTCTGAAGATCTTCCAGGACTTCGCGAACGGTGACCGGGCGGTTCCACTCCCAGACCCGCGTCATGACCGCGTCTTCCAGATCACCCAAGCGTCTCGGCACACAAGAACAATAGTGGGAGATGTCGCGAATGCCCGTTGATCTCGTGGCGTTTGTGCCGGAAAAAGGAGGTACGGCCCGGGATGATCAATCCCGGGCCGTACGGTGCGTGCGGGCCGCCGAAAGGGCGGCGGGCGGCTCAGGCGCGGTGCGCCGCGGGCTCCTGGCCGGCGGATTCGGCGCGGGCCAGCGCGGCGTCCACGGCCGCGTCCTCCTTGGCCTTGTTCGCTCCGCCCTGGCTCTTGATGATCGTCACGATCAGAGCGGTGAAGGCCACGGCCATCACTACGGGCGGGAGCAGCGCTGCGACGTAATCCATGGCGTGTGGCCTCCTTATAGGGCTGAGCCTCCGAGAGTACGCAGCCAGGGTACGCAGCGGTCAGGCGGTGCGGCTCTCGGGGGGCGGGGCGGGCTTGCGGCGGGGCGGGAAGACCTCTCCCGGCGTGGGGATGGGCCGGTCCCGCTGCGGCGTCTTCGGCTGCGGCGACGGCGCAGGCTCCGGCTTGCGTTCCGGTTTCGGCTCCCGTGCGGGCTCCGGTTCCCGCCCGTTGCGGGCGGCTGAGCGGCCGCCTGGCAGCGCGCGGAGCCGGGTTCGTACGGATTGTTCGGCCAGCTGCTCGCAGTGGCGCAGCAGGGCGCTGCGACGTTCGCGTTCGGCGGCCGTGCCGGGCCGCTCGCCCAGTGACCGCAGGGCGGCGAGATCGTCGGGGCCGGGGACATGGCCGGCCGCCAGCGCCTCGGCCAGCTGCGCGAGGTAGCCGGTGGCCGAGCCGGGCAGGGCTTCGCGGTATCGGGCGAGGTCGGCGAGCAGGAAGGCGCGCAGCCGGCCGCCTTCGCGGACCGCCTCGTCCACGGCCTCGGCCAGCCGGAGATATTCCTGGATGTCCTGCGACCACTCGGGGCGGGGGACGCCGAGCGGGGCGGGGTGGGACGTCGTTTGCAGGGCATGGGCGAGGGCGCGACGGAGCACACGCAACTCATCGGCGCTGAACGCCATGCCGCCGCGGGTTCCGTTTGGCATTGGCATGTGGCGACTTTACGACCGTTTCCGACAAAAGCCGCTTAATTCGTGAACGGTGGCGCGGCAGCGAGCCGCACCACCGGTGCCCTGGCGCGGCGCGGAACGGCTCGGAGGGCCGGGCGGTGCTCCGCCCTGCCCCGGCGGCGCCGCGCACTCCGGCCGCTCCGGCCCACTCCGCCCGCTCCGGCCGCTCCGGCCCACTCCGCCCGCTCCGGCCGGGCGGTCTCTGCCACGACCGGCCGGTGTCCCTCTACGACCGGGCGATGTTCCGCTCGTAGACCAGTCGCAGGCCGATGAGGGTGAGCCACGGCTCGTGGGCGTCGATCACCGACGACTCACCGAGCACCATCGGCGCCAGCCCGCCGGTGGCGATCACGGTCACCTCGTCCGGGTCCTCGGCCAGCTCCCGCGCCATCCGCTGCACCACACCGTCGACCTGGCCCGTGAAGCCGTAGAGGATGCCGGACTGCATGGCCTCCACGGTGTTCTTGCCGATCACGCTGCGCGGCCGGGCCAGTTCGATCTTGCGGAGCTGGGCGCCCTTGACGCCCAGCGCGTCCACGGAGATCTCGATGCCCGGTGCGATCACGCCGCCGACGTACTCGCCGCGCGCACTGACCGCGTCGAAGGTGGTGGCCGTACCGAAGTCGACGACCACCGCGGGGCCGCCGTAGAGCTCGACGGCCGCCAGGGCGTTGATGATCCGGTCGGCGCCGACCTCCTTCGGGTTGTCCATGAGGATCGGCACGCCCGTCTTGACGCCCGGCTCCACCAGGACGGCGGGTACATCGCCGTAGTAGCGGCGGGTCACCTCACGCAGCTCGTGCAGGACGGAGGGCACCGTGGAGCAGATGGAGATGCCCTCGATGCCGTCGCCCAGGTCGTCGCCGAGCAGCGGGTGCATGCCCATCAGGCCCTGGAGGAGGACGGCGAGCTCGTCGGCGGTGCGCCGGGCGTCGGTGGAGATCCGCCAGTGCTCGACGATCTCCTCGCCGTCGAAGAGGCCGAGGACCGTGTGGGTGTTGCCTACGTCGATGGTCAGCAGCATGGCGGTCAGCGGTCCTCACGCGCAGCGTCATCCGCACCCTGGGGACCCTGCTCGTCGTCCTCGCGCAGGTCGAGGCCGATGTCGAGGATCGGGGAGGAGTGCGTGAGCGCGCCCACCGCGAGGTAGTCGACACCGGTGTCCGCGTAGGCACGGGCGTTGTCCGGAGTGAGGCGGCCCGACGACTCCAGGATGGCGCGGCCGGCGACCAGTTCCACCGCCTCCCGGGTCTGCTCCGGGGTGAAGTTGTCCAGCAGGATCAGATCGGCACCCTCGGCGAGGATCGGCGGGATCTGGTCGATCCGGTCGACCTCCACCTCGATCGGCACACCGGGGAACTCGTCCCGTACGGCCGTGAACGCCTCGGCGATGCCGCCCGCCGCGACCACGTGGTTGTCCTTGATCAGGGCCGCGTCCGACAGCGACATCCGGTGGTTGACGCCGCCACCGCAGCGCACCGCGAACTTCTCCAGGGCGCGCAGCCCCGGTGTCGTCTTACGGGTGTCACGGACCTTGGCCTTCGTCCCTTCGAGCACATCCGCCCAGGCCCGGGTCGCGGTCGCGATGCCCGACAGGCGGCACAGGATGTTCAGTGCGCTGCGCTCGCCGGTGAGCAGGTCGCGGGTGCGGGTGGTGACGCTCAGCAGCGTGGTGCCGGCCTCGACCCGGTCGCCGTCCTCGACATGACGCTCGACCGCGAACTCATCGGTGCACACGATGGACAGCACCGCCTCGGCGATCCGCAGCCCGGCGACCGTACCGGCCTCACGGGCCGTGAAGTCGCCGGTGGCGACCGCGTCCTCGGGGACGGTCGCCACGGTCGTGACGTCCACACCCTGGTCGAGGTCCTCTTCAACGGCGAGGTGGGCGATGTCCTCGACCTGTACGGGGTCGAGCCCGGCCGCCACCAGGAGCGCGGCCAGGTCGGGGTCGAGGCCGCAGGTCAGCGGGTCGAGCTCGTACGCGCCCTCGTCGCCGCCGCAGCCGCAGGCGTCGCCGCAGCCGCCCCCGGACGCTGTCTGGGGGGACCCCCAGGCGGAGGCGCCGCCGGTGGGTCCGCCGATCTGGAGGAGGGGGAGGTCGTCGGGGGTGCTGCTCACGGGCTGGGCTCCGTATTCGGGGAGAGAGGCGGTGTGGGCTGTCTTGGCGGGCGGTGGGTCGAGGGTCGTCGGTGGAGTGGGTGGGACCGGTGGGGTGGGTGAGCCTGGGGTCAGGAGGCCGTGGTCGGCGGGAAATCGGCGGTCGCCGTCGTACGGAGGGTCAACGCGCGGTCCGCATCCAGGGTGATGCGGAAGTGCCGGCGCCAGGAGGCGTCGTCACGGTCCGGGTGGTCCTCGCGCCAATGGCAGCCGCGGGTCTCCGCACGGCGCTGCGCCGCGGCGACCAGCACCCGGGCGACGCACAGGAGGTTGGTCGCCTCCCAGGCTTCCACACCGGGCTCGGGGGCCTTGCGGTCGGCGGGGGCGGCGGCGGCGTTTCCGGTGCTCGTGGTGCTCCCGGTGCTCGTGGTGCTCCCGGTGCTCCCGGAGAGGGGCCCGTCGGCGGGCTCGCGGGTGCCCGGTGTGCCGTTCCTCCCGGCCGCCTCGCGGTGGATGCGGTCCAGTTCGGCGGCGGCGCGGGCGAGGCTCTCGGCGCTGCGCAGCACGCCGGCACCGGCGGTCATGATCCGCTGCACGGTGATCCGGGCCTCGGGGGCGAGGAGCGGAAGGGTGGTGCGGGGGGCGGACGGAGTGGACGGCTCGGAAGCCGGAGCCGGGCCGGCGCGGTGGTCCGCGGCGCCGCTCACGGCGGTTTCCGAAGCGATGTCCGAGGCGATGTCCGAGGCGATCCGCTCCGCGAAGACCAGGCCTTCCAGGAGGGAGTTGGAGGCGAGCCGGTTGGCGCCGTGGACGCCGGTGCAGGCGACCTCGCCGCACGCGTAGAGGCCGGGGACGGTGGTGCGCCCGCGCAGATCGGTGCGTACGCCGCCGGAGGCGTAGTGCGCGGCGGGGGCGACCGGTATCGGCGCGGTGACCGGGTCGATACCGTGGCTGCGGCAGGCGGCGAGGATGGTCGGGAAACGGGTCTCCCACATCTGGGCGCCGAAGTGCCGGCCGTCCAGATACATGTGCTCGACGCCCTGTTCGTGGGCCTGGCGCATGATCGCCTTGGCGACGATGTCACGGGGCGCCAGTTCGGCGAGTTCATGCTGGCCGACCATGAAACGGGTGCCGTCGGCGTCGACGAGGTGGGCACCCTCGCCCCGTACGGCCTCGGAGATCAGCGGCTGCTGGCCCTCCGCTTCCGGGCCCAAATACAGGACGGTGGGGTGGAATTGGACGAATTCCAGGTCGGAGACCTCCGCGCCGGCGCGGAGTGCCAGGGCCACCCCGTCACCGGTGGAGACCGCCGGGTTGGTGGTCGCGGAGAAGACCTGCCCCATGCCCCCGGTGGCGAGCACCACGGCCGGGGCGTGTACGGCCCCGACGCCGTCGTGCTGGCCCTCCCCCATGACGTGCAGGGTGACGCCGGACGTATGGCCGTCGGCGTCCGTGAGCAGGTCGAGGACGAGGGCGTTCTCGATGGTGCGCAGCCCGGCCGCGCGGACCGCCTCGACGAGCGCGCGGGAGATCTCGGCCCCGGTGGCGTCGCCGCCTGCGTGCGCGATACGGCGGCGGTGGTGGCCGCCTTCGCGGGTGAGCGCTATTTCGTCGCTGCCCGGGGCGGTGTCGAAGCGGGCGCCGGTGCTGATCAGCCGGTGGACGGCGGCCGGGCCTTCGGTGACCAGGGCCCGTACGGCCGTCTCGTCGCACAGTCCGGCGCCGGCCACGAGGGTGTCGGCCAGATGCTGCTCGGGGGTGTCGCCGTCGCCGAGAGCCGCCGCGATACCGCCCTGCGCCCAGCGCGTGGAGCCGTCGTCCAGGCGGGCCTTGGTGACGACGACGGTGCGGCGGCCGGCCGCGGCGCAGCGCAGCGCGGCGGTCAGCCCGGCCACCCCGGAGCCCACGACCACGACGTCCGCCTCGATGGACCAGCCCGGGGCCGGGGCGTTCAGACGTATGCCGGTGCTTGAGACGGGGCCGGGGGCGGTACCTGTTCCGGTGGCGGTCATCGGGTCGCTCCGAGGGGGCCTTGGGGGGTGGTCGGGAGTGTGGCGGGCGGGGTGGAGGTGACGGAGGGAGGGGAAGCGGAAGCGGAGGGAGCGGCAGCGGCGGATGTGACTGCGTCCCCCGTGTTCCCCGTGTCCGCCGCTTCCGTGGTGGTTCCGCCCTGTTGGGCAGCCGTCGCCTCCGGTCGTCCGGCGCCGAAGACGAGGCGGATGTTGTCGATGAGTCGCGTGCTGCCTACCTTGGCGGCGACCGCGAGGATGGCCTCGCCCTCGTACGCGTCCGGGACCTCGGTGAAGTCCGACGGGTCGACCAGGGCCAGGTAGTCGAGCGTGAGCGGCGGATCCAGACGGGCGGCGTCGTCCAGCACCGCGCGGGCCGCGGCGCGCGCCACCGCCGGGCCGTGCAGGGCGCCCGCGGCGGCGTAGGCGACGGCGTGTGCGTCGGCGGCGGCCCGGTCCTCGCCGAGGGCGGCCAGCGCCGCGGCACGGTCCGGCGCCGGGTGGTGGCCCACGGAGGCGGCGCGGACGCGCAGCGCCTCCTCGGCGGCGAGCCGGTCGCGGGCCGCGAACAGCGCCGCCGACAGCGCGAGCGCGGTGCAGCGCTCCGGGCCGGAGAGATAGCGGTTGCGGCTGGAGAGGGCGAGTCCGTCGTCCTCGCGCACCGTGGGGACGCCGACGATCTCGACGGGGAAGTTGAGGTCGGCGGCCATCCGCGTGATGACCGCGAGCTGCTGGGCGTCCTTCTGCCCGTAGAAGGCGAGGTCCGGCGCCGTCAGATGCAGCAGCTTGGCGACGACGGTCAGTACGCCGTCGAAGTGCCCCGGGCGGCTGGCGCCTTCCAGGAGGGTGCCCATGGGGCCCGCGGCGATCCGGATCTGCGGTTCGCCGCCCGGGTAGACCTCGTCGACGGAGGGGGCGAAGACCACGTCCGCGCCCGCCGCGGCGGCCAGCTCGACATCCGCGTCCAGGGTGCGCGGATAGCGGTCGAGGTCCTCCCCGGCACCGAATTGCAGCGGATTGACGAAGACCGTGACGACGACCTGGCCCTCGGGACCGACCCGGCGGCGGGCGGCGCGGACCAAGGTGGCGTGGCCCTCGTGCAGGGCGCCCATGGTCATGACGACGGCGCGGGCACCGGTGCTGCGCGGCAGGTCGCGGAGGGCGGCGGCGGTGTGGACGAGGTGGGCGGGGTGGGCGGGGTGGCTTGCGCCCGCGGGCGGGACGGGGTGGCTTGCGTCCGCGGTCCGGGCCTGGTGGCCGGCGTCCATGGGCGGGGTGGGATGGCTCGCGTTCGCGGGCCGGTCCGGGTGCGGGCTCAGCGGCGAGGAGGTCATCGGTCGCCTTCCTCGGGGCCGTGGTCGGGGGCGTCGGGGTCCGGGCCGGTGGTGTCAGGGCCGGAGACGTCGGGGCCGGGGGCGTCGGGGTCGGGGGCGTCGGGGTCCGGGCCGGAGGTGTGGGGACCGGAGGTGTCGGGGGCGGAGGTGCCCGGTGCGGGGCCGGGGCCGTCGCCGTGGTCGGCGAGCACATCGAGCAGGTCCTCGGCCAGTTCCGGCTTCAGCAGACCGTGGTCCAGTGCCCGGTCCGCGGTCGTACGGGCCATGGCGACATATCCGGCGACGCTCTGCGGCGCATGCCGGCGCAGCTCCGCGATATGGGCGGCGACGGTGCCGGCGTCACCCCGTGCGACCGGGCCGGTCAGCGCCGCGTCACCGGACCGCAGCGCGTTGTCCAGGGCGGCGCCGAGCAGGGGCCCCAGCATCCGGTCCGGGGCCTGCACGCCCGCGTCGTGAAGCAGCTCCATCGACTGGGCCACGAGCGTGACCAGGTGGTTTGCGCCGATGGCGAGCGCCGCGTGGTAGAGCGGACGGGCCGATTCGGCGATCCACTCGGGCTCCCCGCCCATCTCGATGACCAGCGCTTCGGCGGCCATCCGCAGCTCGTCGGGCGAGGTCACACCGAACGAGCAGCCGGCCAGCCGCTGGACGTCCACGGAGGTGCCGGTGAACGTCATGGCCGGGTGCAGGGCGAGGGGCAGGGCGCCGGCGCGGGTGGCCGGGTCCAGCACGGCGGTGCCGAACCGGCCCGAGGTGTGCACCAGCAGCTGGCCGGGCCGTACGGCGCCGGTCTCGGCGAGGCCGCTCACCAGGCCGGCGAGGGCGTCGTCGGGGACGGTCAGCAGAACGAGGTCGGCACGGGCGAGCACCTCGGCCGGGGTGACCAGCGGGACATCGGGCAGCAGCTCGGCGGCGCGTCGTACGGAGGCGTCGGAGACGCCCGACACGGCAACCGGGCGGTGCCCTGCGAGCTGGAGCGAAGCGGCGAGGGCGGGCCCGACACGGCCCGCGCCGACGACTCCGACGGTCAGCCGGGCGGGTCGGTCCTGGGCCTCGGTGGGTGGCATTGCATTCACGCGGCGATGGCCTTCCGTTCCAGTCCGCGGGGGGTACCGGACGATTCATCGCCATGCTACGCGAGTGTTTCCGGCGGTATTCAGAGCTGTGCGGAAGGTGAGACAGGGGTCTCGCGCGGGAGTTATCCACAGGGGTCGCGGCGCCGCGCGGGACTGCGCCATGCTCGATGCAACGAAGCGCAGAAAGCGTCAGGGAAACAGCAGCCAGGGGGGCATATGAGGCGCATGAGGGAAGCGGCCGGCGGCGTCACGGACTCGGGCTCGGGCTCGGGCTCGGGCTCGGAGGAAGTCTCAGGTGCCGCGCAGGCCGGGACGAGTGCCGAGTCGGCGAAGCGGGCACGGAGGCTGGCGGCTTTCCGCGGATCGGAGCGCATGCTGGCGGGAGACGCGTCCCTGGAGACCCTCCGCGAGCGGCTGGACCGTCTGGTGACCGATGCTCCGGCCGCGTACGACCTGGACAACCGGCCGGATTTCTACGGCAACGACGACAGCGTGGTCGGCGAGCTGGAACGCCGGACCGCCGACGCCCTGGGCACCGAGGCCGCCGCCTTCTTCCCGACCGGCACGATGGCCCAGCAGGTGGCACTGCGCTGCTGGGCGGGGCGTACGGGCAACGCAACGGTCGCCGGCCATCACCTGTCACATCTGGAGATGCATGAGCGCGACGCCTATGCGGTGGTCAGCGGGCTGCGCATGGTGCATCCGACGAACGCACCGCGGCTGCCGACCGCCGCGGAGGTATACGACCTGGCGGAGCCGTTCGGAGCCCTTTCTCTCGAACTCCCGCTGCGGGAGGCCGGATTCGTCCTGCCGTCGTGGGACGAGCTGACCGCGGTGGTGGCGGCGGCGCGGGACCGTGATGCGGTGGTGCACTTCGACGGCGCGCGACTGTGGGAGTGCGGCCCGCACTTCGGCCGTACGCTCCCGGAGATCGCGGCCCTCGCGGACAGCGTGTACGTCTCCTTCTACAAGTCACTGGACGGCATATCGGGCGCCGCGCTCGCGGGCACCGAGGAATTCGCCGAGGAGGCACGGGCCTGGCGGCACCGGTACGGCGGTCAGCTGTTCCAGCAGTGGCCGGCCGCGCTGGCCGCGCTGATCGGCATGGACCGTGAGCTGCCACGGCTGCCGGAGTACGTGGCCCATGCGAAGGTCGTGGCCCACGCGCTGGGCGAGAGCCTGGCCGAGGCCGGTGTCCCGTGGTTCAGGGTGCACCCGGAGGTGCCGCACACCCATCAGTTCCATGTGTGGCTGCCGCACCCGCCCGAGCTGCTCGACGAGGCCGTGCTGCGCCAGGCGGAGGAAACCAGGACAGCGGTGTTCCAGCGATGGTTCGAGCCCACGCCGCCCGGCCCGCCCGGCCTGGCACTGACCGAGGTGACGGTTTCCGCGTCCGCCATGGACTGGACGGAGGGAGAGATACGAGCGGCCGCCAAGGAGTTCATGGACTTCGTGCGCCGCGTTGGGGGGTGAGGGGCGTCGGGGTGGGCGTGGTCTTGAGGGGTGCTGGGCCTCAGGGCGGCGGTGAGGTCCCTGGCGGCGGTGAGGTCCCTGGCTGCGGTGGGGCCCGTGGCTGCGGTGGGGCTCAGGGGCGGCTATGAGGCTCGGGACGCCGGGCCTTCGGGCTCAGGGCTACGGGCTGGGGGCGCTGAGCCTTGAGTTCAGGGCGGCGGGGCTTGGGCGCTGGGCGGGGACGACGAGCCTCGGGCGCTGGACGGTGGGCCTTGGGTTGGCGGCGGGCCTTGGGCTCCGGGCCTTGGGCTCCGGGCTCCGGGCCTTGGGCTCCGGGCTCCGGGCTCCGGGCTCCGGGCTCCGGGCTCCGGGCTCCGGGCTCCGGGCTCCGGGCTCCGGGCTCCGGGCTCCGGGCTCCG